>JANOTP010000110.1:0-32383 GCA_031416415.1 Cytophagales bacterium
GTAAAACCCGTATAGTTCGTATCGGATTTGATTAATTATTCACTTTATAAGCTTTTAGCCTTATAGGCTAGTGCATCCAATTTCATTTGTTTTACCATCGAGGCCAAACCATTTGAGCGTGTCATAGAAAGATGTTGGCTCATTCCAATCTTATTTATAAAATAAGGTTCTGTATTGATGATTTGATCCGGAGTATGTCCAGAATATGTTTTTAATAATAAACCTATTAATCCTTTTACAATAATGGCATCACTATCTGCTTGATAATTCACTTTATTATTTTCTAATTTAGAAGTCATCCAAACTTTAGATTGACAACCTCTAATTATATTCTCATCTGTTTTAAATTCTGACGGAAGCTCTGGGATGTTTTTACCAATTTCAATAATATAGGCATACTTATCATCCCACTCTTCCATAAGTGAGAAGTCATCAATTATTTGATCTTGTATTTCTGTGATGGTGGTGGTCATTTTATCTTAGCATTTTAACGGCTTTATTCATACCGTCTATAAATATGTCAACTTCTTCGAGAGTATTGTACAAAGCAAAAGAAGCACGTGAAGTTCCAGAAATACCGAACCTACCCATCAAAGGTTGTGTACAATGATGGCCCGTTCGAATAGCAATACCTTTTTGGTCAAGAAGTATTCCTAAGTCTTGATGATGAACACCCTCGAGTACAAATGAAAGAATGCTAACTTTTTCTTTTGCGGTACCAATAAGTTTTATCCCATCTATTTTACTAATAGCTTCAGTAGCGTAGGAGAGGAGAGTGTTTTCGTAGTTGCGAAGGGTAGATTTACCGATGTTTTGAATATAATCAAGTGCATATTTAAATGCTATTGCATCACCTATACTTGGAGTACCAGCCTCAAACTTATAAGGAAGTTCGTTTACCGTAAACCCGCTAAATGTTACCTGACCAATCATTTCTCCACCACCTTGATACGGTGGCATGCTTTCTAATAATTCTTTTTTTCCGTATAAAATTCCAATACCTGTTGGTCCATAAAGTTTATGAGCTGAAAAGGCAAAGAAATCTGCGTTCAGTTCTTGAACATCTATGTCTAAATGTGAAGAAGATTGAGCACCGTCAATTAAGACTTTCGCACCTTGTTTATGAGCTAGCTCAATTATTTTTTTTATTGGATTGATTGTGCCAAGTGCATTTGAAACATGAACGAGGGCAACTAGTTTTGTTTTTGGAGAAAGTAACTTTTCGTATTCCTCTAAAATTATTTCACCTTGATCGTTTATTGGAATTATTTTTACTAAAGCACCTTTTTCAGCAGCCAACATATGCCAAGGCACTATGTTGGAATGATGCTCCATAGAGGATAGTAAAATTTCGTCGCCAGCCTTGATGGTTTGTCTTCCAAAAGTTGCAGCTACAAGATTTATTCCTTCTGTGGTGCCTCTTGTGAAAATAATTTCTTCTCTATGGGCGGCGTTGATGAAAACTTTTACAGTATCACGAGTAGCTTCAAATGCTGCAGTAGCGCGTTCTGCTAAGGTATGAATGCCACGATGGATATTGGCGTTTATTTCTTTGTAATAATTAGAAAGGGCATTAATTACGACTAAGGGTTTTTGAGTAGTAGCAGCATTGTCAAAATAAACAAGTGGTTTTCCATTAACTTGTTGGTGTAAAATTGGAAAATCTTGACGAATTTGATTAATGTCAAATTTTTTGTCTTTCATTATAGTTTCCTGCTCTATCATCCTTCGTTTTTCTGATTAACAAAATTAATCAAAAATTAGTTGATTTATGCTACCCAAAAAAAGGGGATGAGGTTTTTTGTAAGTTGTAGAGGAAAAACTTTCTTTTAAATCATATAAAGGCATATTTCAAAAATCAAACAAATTTCTTAGGGATAGTTTTATAGGTTATGTTTCCCGTTAAATTAATAGAAGGTAGTTATTGTATTTATTTTTAAATCATTAATATTAAGCATGTTAATGTTGCCGCAGATTTATTATTCTTGTAATTATCTTAATTTATTATTTTTTCGCATAATTAGACATCTAATAATATACATTAATGAGGCATATTTGTTTTTAGTTTTGCAGCAAAGGTTTTAATTGTTACTATTAAAAATGCAAGACTCAAGATTCTCCACTCGACACTACAGCAATATATAACATGACATTAAAAGAATGTAAATAAAAATTTGGTTGAAGAAAAGGATATGAAGATGTTTTCCGATTTACTTTCCCTTGAAGTCATTGTAAAAAATCAGATTGTATTAACTGAAAAATTCAATTAAGCTATCCGCATTTTTATTTTCAGTTAACACCTGAATCTTGTCGTTTGGCTCTAGTATAGTACCTCCACTAGGTACGAAATATTTATTGTTACGTAATACTGTTACAATTAAACTACCCTTCAATACTGGAATTTGGACGATAGATTTATTAACTAAATCAGTTTTATGTTCTGCAATCGATAAATTTATCAACCGCATATTACTGTTTTGATATTCACTAAATTCTATGGGTGAATTTATTTTAACCGTAGTTGGTGAATCTAGTTTTAATAGTTTAGCAAGTATAGGTAATGGCCATCCTTGAATAAGAGCGGACGTTATTACGATGAAAAATACTATGTTAAAAATCCATTTTGCTTCGTTAATACCTGCTAGTAGAGGGAACGTAGCTAAAATAATAGGAACAGCTCCTCTTAATCCAACTAAAGAAATAAAAATAATTTCTCTTCTACTATATTTGAAAAATATAAGAGATAAAAATACTCCTATTGGTCTTGCTATAAAAATTAAAAAGAGGGCAATTATTAATTCAGTTTTAATACCTGCAACTACTTCATGTGGAAATACTAAAAGACCAAGTGTAAGAAACATACAAATTTGCGAAAGCCATGCAACTCCATCAAAAAAGCGAAAAATCGTTTTTTTATGTACTATCTCATGTTGGTTGATCACCATTCCTGCTATATAAACAGCAAGAAAACCACTGCCATGTACATACGTTGTGAAGGAATAAATGAGTATAGCAAATGCTAAGGTGATAACAGTATAAAAACCTTCTATGGGGAATTTTATTTTATTAATCATCCATACAAACAATTTGCCGAATGCAATAGCTGAAATTAAGCCAAGTCCCATTTCCATAATAAAATTTAGGACAAGGTTGCTGATATTCATTTCATGACTGACTATTATTTGAATAAGACTGAATGTAAGAAACACTGCCATAGGATCATTGCTCCCAGACTCTAATTCTAGAAGAGGTGTAATCCTTCCTTTTAGCCTTATATTTCTTGCACCTATTATTGAAAATACAGCAGCGGCATCTGTAGAAGAAATAACGGCACCCAAAAGCAAAGATATTTTCAGATCAACTGAAAATACATAATGTACAAATCCTCCAATTAAAATGGTTGTGATAAGTACTCCAAAAGTAGCGAGTACGATAGACGGTCCTAATACAGGTTTTACATGTTTCCATTTTGTATCAAGGCCAGCTGAGAAAAGAATGAAAATTAAACATATAATTCCAATAGATTGGGCAAGTTGAGCATCGTCAAATTCAATTCCTCCTGGTCCTTCAGAACCAGCAAGCATTCCTACACCTAAAAAAAGTAATAAGATGGGTACGCCTAGATTATTACTTAACTTGGCAATAATCAAACTTATAATGATTAAAGAGGATATAAATAATAATACGATTTCTAAATTAAACATTATTGAAGGGATTCTGAAATTTTTTTTAGTGTTTCATAATTTCAAATAATATACCTCATTTTAAGTAATTAATAAGAAATAATTACAATAGCTAAGTTTTCATAACTAAGCCTTCCCATAAGTTGTGTCTATACTTTTATCATTTATTATATAAACTATAAATATTGTTTCCTTGTCCTTAATTAAAAGATTGTTATTTAAAAGTAGTGTTTCAATTCAGATTTAAACATAAGAGTTGTGGGCCAAGCGCATAATTTCATGTATTAGATCATAGTTTAACTCTATTTATTGTCAATAACTATTAATTTTGTCTTAGATTTTATTAAATAATTTACATTTTAATTGAGTAGTAGAGTTTTTAACAAATAAAGCCAATCTATTAAGCAAAATGAAAAAAATCACAATTGTACTTACTTACTTTATTTTTTTATTGTCACATAATTTAGTTTTTTCTCAATGTGGAAATCTAATATGGTCGGACGAGTTTAATGGTACAACGCTAGATGTAGCCAAATGGACTCCAGATATTGGTACTGGTTGCCCAGGTAATTGCGGTTGGGGAAATAGTGAATTACAATATTATACAAATAGTACTAATAATTTAAGAGTAGAAAATGGCACTTTAGTTTTGGAAGCTAGAAAAGATGCCTCCAATAATTATACTTCAAGTAGAGTTACTTCAAGTGGTAAGTTTTCTCGCAAGTATGGAAGGTTTGAAATGAGAGCAAAGATACCCGCTGGTACTGGGTTATGGCCAGCTTTTTGGATGTTGCCTACTACTGGTCCATGGCCCAATACAGGAGAAATTGATATAATGGAAAATAGAGGTGATCAGACCAATACTATTGGTGGCACGCTTCACTATGGTAATTTAGTTCCTAATAATAGAAATGATGGTACTGGTTATACTTTACCAACAGGTAATTTTAACGACAACTTTCATGTGTTTGCTGTCGATTGGCAAGTAGGTCAAATGAACTGGTATGTAGACGGTGTACTTTTTAAAACTGAAACTGCTACCCCAAACACCCTTAATCCACCTTCTAACAATCAGGTTTGGCCTTGGGACACTTATAATTATTACATTTTACTAAATCTCGCAGTGGGTAGTGCTTCTACACCTTATACGGGGTTTCAAGCACCCGGTCCATGGTTGTCAGGAAAATATGAAATTGATTACGTTAGAGTGTACGATGCTTCTCAACCACAATTAACTATAACAGGTAGAGCTAGAGTTTTTGAAAATTCTATAAAAAATTATTCTGTTCCAGCTGCCGCTGGTCAAACATACACTTGGGTTGTGCCCACTGGTGCAACTATCTCAGGTGGACAATCTACAAATAGTATAACTGTAAATTGGGGAACTTCTAAAGGTGGTGATGTACGTGTAGATATAGCGCACGGAGTAGGAGCTGCTTGTCCAGGTAAAACATTTTTTTATACTAAATCTGTACAAGTATACCCGAATAATTGCAACGTTACCTTTATGAATTTTGAAGGTATAACAACGATGAGCACTGGATTTATAAACGGCACCCTATCCGAAGTTAATAATCCTGGCTCAAATGCTACTAATAATTCAGCGCGTACCGCACGTTATGTGAGAAATGGAGCACAACAATACGATGCTTTATTTTACGACAATTGTTTGCTTGACGACGGAACACAATATGCTTCTGCTACTCCAACCTACGTATTGAAGATGGAATTATACACTACTGCTCCCATAGGAACACAAGTTCAGATTCAACTTGCCAATCAAGCGGCTTGGGGAGCTTATCCAGCAGGGGTACACAGTTATTATGTGGCTACTACTACAGCTTTAAATCAATGGCAGACCCTTACCTTTACTTATGTAGCCTCTCCAGATGGCGGGGGAGCAGCCTATCAACTTAATCTTGATCGATTAGTCTTTCTGTTTAATCCAAATAGTTATACTACTCATATTTATCATTTCGATAATCTTAGAAGAGAACCTACCGCTGTACCTCCCGTACTTACTATAAATGGAGCTTCTGCGGTAGCTACTAATGCTACAGCTATACCTTATAATGTAACAGGATATAACAGTGCTGCACATTACTTTAACTGGAATGTACCTACTGGTGCATCTATTGCCACAGGCGCCGGAACTACTGCCATTACAGCTGATTTCGGAGTATTGGGTGGATTTGTAACGGTACAAGAAAGAATGACTTCTGGCTGCTACGGACCTTTGGCTAAATTACCAATATCTGTAGGAAATAATTCTTGTGCTATTTTTGCGGATGAATACGATAATGGTTTTACAGCTCCATTCCTTGCCAATTCAAGCGGAGCTGCATTTACTCATTCGGAAGTTATCAGCGATTGGAAGCTCGTCTCTGGTGGTCATGGAGAGTGGGAGTATGTCGATTATACATTGAACGATGGTACTAATCCTATTACTCTAGATTTTTCAAATCCTGTAAATGTACCTTTGTTGCGATTCAGAGCTAGAGTAGCTGCTGGTAATGCTTTTATCAGAATTTCTATGGTTGACGACTTGGGTAGAGTTGCGAATAATCAATACTTAAACCCAATAAATGGTTTTGAACTTACTACTACTTCAACAGAACATACTATCGATTTTACAGGACAATTATGGGATCAGTATGGCGGCGGTGGTGCATTAGATATTTCTAAAATAGTTAAATTAAGAATTAGTTACAACCCAGGTTTTTCAAATTATCCTATAGTGGGAACTTATCAAACGTATAATACTGCTTTTACAGGTACATCTTTTATGGATTACATTCGTTTAGGAAGTGATTGCCCTACACCAACTGCCAACTTTACGGCTACAGATTTAGTTCTCTGTGGAACGGGTGGGGGATACACAACTACTTTTGTTGACAATAGTATAAGCGCAATTGGTGGTACAACTTATAACTGGAATTTTGGAGCGGGTGCTACACCTCCTACTGCCAATACAGCTGGACCTCACGTGGTTTCTTATACTAGTACAGGATGGAAATCTCCAACCTTGTCGCTTAATTCAGGTGTTTCTACCAGAACAAAAACAGCCTATAACTACGTCTCGCCAATAAGTACAGGGTGTATGTATATCGATCATTTCGATAATGGTACTGTTGCTACTTTTTCAGCCAGTCAAGGTAATTTTACATTTACAGAAACAGGCTCCGATTGGAATATTACCACCCCTGCTCATGGTGAGTGGGAAACATTTACGTTAGCATTTAACGATGGCACTGCTGTAAGCCCAATCGATTTTTCTTGTCCTAATACACAACCAACAATTAATATTAAAGCAAAAGCTACTTCCGCAGTATCGCTAAGAGTAGGAATTGCTGACAAAACAGATGTTACAACTGCAAGTGCAGGCGTAACAGGCAAATCGATGGAGCTCACTACCGCTTATCAAGTGTTTGCTATAAACTTAAAAGCATTGTTTAACGATGTATACTCTGTAGGTGGTCCTTATCGTGTAGATTCTACGGATACAAGAAAAATTCAGTTTAGAGTGAATCCTGGTTTTGGTTTTGCTCCTTGGACAGGTCCAGTACATGGTCCTTACAATACTTCTTTTAACGGAACCATCAATATAGATTACGTAGCTCTAGGAACCAATTGTGCTGGTCCTTTGCCAGTAGAATTCATTTCGTTTGATGCTTCATTAGAATCTAAGGGTGTAAAATTAAAATGGGTTACGGCTTCTGAAATAACGCTTCATCATTTTGAAGTACAAAGAATAGAAAATGGTAGTATTGTAAACGTTGGCACTGTTTTATCCAATGGAAATGCTACTACTTTACAAGAGTACACTCTTACAGACTTTGCGCCACTATCAGGTGGTAATTATTATCGTATTGCTGCTGTAGACTTTGATGGTACGGTTCAATATAGTGAGCTAGTTTATATAGAGGGAAGAGCGCAATCGTTAAAAATTAGTTTAGCTCCCAATCCTTCTTCTGAAGGATTTAAATTAAACCTATCTGTTTTAGCTTCCTCTGATTTTAGTGTAAAAGTACTAGCACTAGACGGTTCCATAGTTGAAGAAACCTTACTTAAAATGGGAACAACTTCTATATCAATAGGAGAGAAGCTGAAGGCAGGTGTTTATGTTGTTCAGGTTTCGAATAGTTTGGAAACAAACGTTATAAAAGCGGTAAAGTATTAATTGTCTAAAATATACTTTTTGATTAGAATGATTTTAGTTAGTTTTTCTTCATACGTTTTTATAACGTATGAAGAAAATTATGAAACGGTTTAAGATATAGTGCATTTTTTAACCGTTGTATAAGCCTTTTTTTAGAACGATTGTCTATTATTTATTTTTTTGTATATTTAATGGACTATTGTTTGTCGATTTTATGTATGTCTAAAAAAATAATTAAAATTTATACTTCACAGAATCATTTGGCCGAAGAGGAAGCACTATATGCTGCCTCATTGAGTCCTATACAATGTTGGAAAGAAGCGGTAGAACTTATTAGAAAAGTATATCCTAATAAGATAAATACTAAGAAAATTACCATTGTACAGCGATGAATATACTTTTTGAAGAGCATCTTACGATATTATCCTCTCTAGTTACTCATGATGTTAAATTTATGTTGGTTGGCGGATATGCTGTCATTCATTATGGATATAGACGTACCACAGGTGATATGGATTTATGGATCAAGCCAGACAATCAGAATCGAGTACAATTATTAAAAGCATTGCAATCTCTTGAATTTGATATTGATTCACTAGCAGAACTTTCGAAGTGTGATTTTACATAACATTTCGCTTTTAGTATAGGTGATGAACCATTTAAGGTTGACTTTATGACCTATATAAATATGGTTCAATGGGAAGAAGCAGATAAAGAAAAAATATTTGTCGAATTGGGTAGTGTAAAAATTCCCGTTATTCACTTAAACCATTTAATCTTATCTAAAATCAATAACGACCGACTTAAAGACAAATCAGATGTTGAAGAATTGCAAAAAATACAGCATAAAAAGTAATGGTTAATTGAGTTAGAGACTATTTTAAATAAATGACAGAAGATCAACTAGTATATTGGAATAAAGTTAAAAATTTTGAACTGGACGATCCTTTTGCTGCATATACATTTTCAGAACGATTAGCTAGAGAGAATAATTGGAAGTTGGAATATGCATTGAGGTCTATTGAAGAATATAAAAAATTTATATTTTTAATTTGTATAGTGAATCATCCTCTTACACCTTCCGATCAGGTTGATCAAGTATGGCATTTACATCTTTTGTACACAGAATCGTATTGGATTGAATTTTGTCAAAAAACAATTGGAAAACAAATTCATCATGGTCCTACAAAAGGAGGAAGCAATGAAAATAAAAAATTTACAGATTGGTATCTAAAGACAAAAGAATCATATTTTAGTATTTTTAATCAACAACCACCAGAAGATATTTGGCCTATTTCTGATATTCGTTTTAAAAGAATAAACTTTAAAAGAATTGAAGTAGATCAATATTGGTTAATTAAAAAAATATTTAAATGAACTATTTAACAAAATTTACACCTGCCGAAACATTAATTTTTCTTGAAATGGATAAAGTTCCATTTCGAGAATTATTGAAAGTAACCTTTTTTGATTTATTATTAAAGAAGGTGCTTATGACAAAAAGGAAATCATATAAACCTTCCGCTAATGATCCATATGTTACTGTTAAGCATGTTTGTGCAGGGCAAAATTTAAAATTATATAAAACGCTTTCACACGAAACTATATTTTTAGATGCTTTTAAGCGAAGTAAAAACATGGAACCTTTGCTTAGGCATTATGTGACATTAGTAAATGAAAATGCCATTAATAGGAAAATATATTTAGAGATTATAAAGGAATTACCAAATGTTAAACCTTATTTAATGCAAAGTTTTTGGCAAAGTATATTTGGTGGAT
This sequence comes from Cytophagales bacterium, assembly GCA_031416415.1. Classification (GTDB taxonomy): domain Bacteria; phylum Bacteroidota; class Bacteroidia; order Cytophagales; family Cytophagaceae; genus JANYCO01. The sequence goes on from JANOTP010000110.1 coordinate 9,622, forward strand.
TTGGTTTAACAAAGGAAGGAGAGGAGATCGCTCAACAAATAGATATAGAATTAGGTAATTTAGATAAAACATTACCAGAGTTAATAAAAAATGACAAAAGGGAAGCGTTGGCATTGATAAAAAAAGTAAATGGTAATATATTTTTTTTAGAAAATATTGATTTCAAACAACTTCACATGTTAGACATAAAAGAATTAGGAAAGACTGAAGACGAAGTGTATTTTGAGAATATTCCTAATGGTTGTTCAACTGGTTCTCAATGGGATAGTTTTGAGGGACATTCTCATTCCTTTGATAGCAGCTGTGGCACAAGCAACGGATCAGATAGTGGCTGCGGAAGTAGTGGCTGTGGGGGCAGCGGCTGTGGAGGAAGTGGATGTGGTGGAGGGGACTAATTCTTTCATTATTTTTCGCTCTTAATATAAGCTCACCTAAGTTTGTTTACGTAAGATATAAATTTACACCTGCTGGCGCATCCTTTAGGTTTGTGCTAGCAGGTTTCATTCTTCGAATTATAGCGTCTTTTAAAATTTAATACAACCGTTTAGCCACTGCTGGAGTTTTTAAGTTAATCCAGAATATATGGATAGGCTCTTTCGTTTCCCTTGTTCCATTTTTATTCGCATCGTGGCTTGCAAAAAGATACATCACATCATTTTGTGGATCATATTGTGAGCGAATCAAAGAATAATCTGAAGGTACAAGCTGAGTTTTAATACTATTGTTTGCATCAAAATGAAAAAATCTTCTCAAATCTTTTTTATTAATGAGCGTATCTTTATTGGTATCTTCATTGTATACAGATAGTAAATAATAGTTACGATTGATCGGCTTTTTATTTAATGAATCTTGTGTAAAAGAAGGGTAATATAACGTTTTTATTAAAACAGGATTGTTAAATAGATGATTTAGCTTTTCGGTTTTTAAATCATAATGCGCAATATTTAAAAGATTGTAGCCATAGAGAATATCAATACCCGGCATATAATGTTCGACGAATTCACCTCCATCTCCTTCATACTCATAAGAACGTTTAGAATAACTATTTCCTCCCGAAGCGGTAGGTTCTTTTTTTGCTTTATAAATCGTAACCAATCTATGATCTGCAAGACCAGTAAGGATAACTGAATTAGGAGTAGTAGCAAGTTGAGTCAAAGAGCTATTGCCTTGAATAGAATTTACAAGCGAATCAGTTTCAGTTGAATCTTCATCAATAGAAACAATAATTTGCTCTTCCTTTTGTTCCCCTTTATTAGAAGAGCAAGAAAAAATAAGTACATTAGAAAATAAAATACTTATTATAATGACTCCTTTAGAAAAAGAAAATAAGGGAATAGATTTGTAAAGCATAGCGGTATTTTTGTTTTTATATAAAATAAATATAATTATTGTTTTAAGACGTTAGTGTAAAAGATAGTTTTATAAATAGTATATGTTTTACGCACATAATTCTCTGTATTTTATTCTTACAAAGAATTTAAAATAACTTACCGAATATATTAATATTAAACCAAACTTTAAGATAAGCAATATATAAAATTGCAATACCCAATACAAAAGCAACCATCAATCCCTTAAAACTTCCTCCTGTAACATTTTTTGCGCTTTTGACATAGCTTTCAGTAAGATATTCCAATATCTTTTCCATAAAGGTAAACATAGGATAAAATACCGCTACTATAACACCCATACCAATGGCAGCAGAAGTATATGGGTGATGATGATTTTTTTCAAGCCCTATTAAATGAAGCACTATTTCTTTGATAATATCCGCCAATAAAATGGTGAAGATAAGAATAACATAACGCGTAAGTTTTCTTGTATTCATAATTTTGTAGTTAAATGTAGCCTAATATAATAAATTAAACATACACCGCAATTGGTACTTTCATTAGTAACTTTGCTTTTTTTAGATGTGCTTCAATAATACTTTGTGAATCTTGTGTATCATAACAAGGGCGAAGATATTCTTTCATTTCCTCCATGTCTACTATAGTTTGACTGCGAGGAACATATCCGAAGCCTAAAAATCTTCCTTTTTCTACACAAATAAAGCCTTCGTCTTCGTTACTTTTTCCAGCTGTTTTTATCACAAATGTTTTTTCGTGTCGGCTGCTTAAAAAAGCTAATTTAAAATTTTCATTATAGGCATCTACGGATTGTTCTTCTCTGCATACGGAACAAAAATGTCCCGAATCTTCTAATTCATCATAACTACAATGGGCACTAGATTCAATAAGGTTGCACAACCTAAGACATAAATTATGTTTTTTTACACGCATTAAAGCGGTTGTAGTAGCATCCGAAATAGTTTTAAAAGTTAGAAATGGTTTATCTCTTTTTCCACAATGACTTATAGCTAAACGCAAGTAGCCATTTTGATCTTCGTAAGAATAATAGCCTACGTTCAACTGAAAAGATTTGTTAGTTCGATTGTATCTAGGATAATTTTTTTTGATTGCCTCGTTCTCTAGCAGCAAAGCTATTAGTTCGCTACCCGTTACTTCATAGCTAACATCGTAAATATTTGTCAAAAAATTTGTTCTACTTTTTGTATGTGTATTTCCTGAAAAATGTTCACACACACGATCTTTTATATTTTTAGCCTTGCCTATATAAATTACTTTTCCATGATTGTCGTGAAAAAAATAAACACCAGTTTTTTCAGGCAGTGCATCATAAGATTCTTTGGCAATATTAGGAGGGAGGGTAGTTTCTTTAGAATTTTTTTTCAAAGAATGTTTTATAAAGGTATGTTCGGGATCAATATCCAGCAACATAGAAAAAAGTTCGGCGGTAGCTTTAGCATCTCCATTCGCTCTATGCCGATCTTGGATGACGATACCAACACTTTCACAAAGATTTCCAAGACTATAGGAACGTAATCCTGGGAGTAATTTTCTACTAAGTCGAACGGTGCAAAGTTTTTTTCTTTTGAAATCGCCTCCTAGTTCTTCAAATTCTTTTTTGAGAAAGGAAAAATCAAAGTTGACATTATGAGCTATAAATATTGCATTCTCTGTTAGTTGAAAAATCTCTTTAGCCACTTCATAAAATTTAGGAGCATCTTCCACCATCTCATTCGTAATACCAGTGAGCATGGTGATAGAAGGAGGAATAATTCGTTCTGGATTAATTAGCGAATGAAATTCTTTTATTACTTTCTCCCCATCGTGCAGGAGCACGCAGATCTCTGTAATCTTATGATAGGTGGCACTTCCTCCTGTGGTTTCAATGTCTACAATGGCGTACATACTGTATTTTGCTGTTCTAATTATAGTTAGCAATATACTAAAAATATTAGTAATTGTATTGTTTTTATGTTAACTATTTTAATGCTTTTAAATGAGATTGCTGATTTCTTATACTTATAGAGCAGCTTGATAGTTTAATTATTAAAAAGTATAAATTAAACTCTTAATTTTACACAGTGATGCTTATATCAAAACCATTCTATAAGTTATAGAATAGAATAAGTTTAAATTATTAACTCTTGAAAGATCTACTTCTAATTACCCCTCCATTTACACAGTTAAATACACCTTATCCGGCAACAGCTTATTTGAAAGGATTCCTAAACACAAAAGGAATTTCTTCTTTTCAAATGGATTTAGGTATTGAGGTAATAGTGGAGCTTTTTTCAAAAAAAGGATTACAACAACTTTTTGAATATTCTTTTCAACGACAGACTATCGTAACTCCAAATGCTCAAAGAATCTATGCACTAAAAGATACTTATTTAAATACTATTGACGATGTTATAGCTTTTCTACAAGGTAAAAACCAGACCTTAGCGCGACAAATCTTTACGGAGAATTTTTTACCTCAAGCTTCAAGATTTGCACAAATTGACGATATGGAATGGGCATTTGGATCTATGGGGATTCAAGATAAAGCAAAACATTTGGCAACATTATACCTAGAAGATATTTCTGATTTTATAATTGAATGTATTGATGATAATTTCGGATTTAGCCGTTATGCCGAAAGGTTAGGACGAAGCGCTAATTCTTTTGACGAATTATATTCGTTTATGGAGAAAGATTCTACCTACATTGATAACATTACCTTAAAAATTCTGGATGATAAGCTTAAAAGGGTAGAACCGAAATTGGTGTGTATCTCTGTTCCTTTTCCAGGAAATTTATACAGTGCTTTTCGTTGTGCTCAGTACATCAAACGAAATTATCCAGAGATCAAAACTTCAATGGGCGGAGGATTTCCAAATACAGAGTTGAGATCTATTTCAGATACGCGAGTGTTTGATTTTTTTGATTACATAACACTCGACGATGGAGAACTACCTGTCGAATTATTAGCGTCCAATAGTTTGAATGCTACTTCAAATAATCCTGATTTTAATTCTTTTAAAAGAACATTTTTAAGAGTACAAGGAGAAGTTATATATAATAATTCCTCTATAAGAAAAGATTACAAACAAGCTGATGTTGGTACACCAGATTATTCTGATCTGATGCTCGATGACTACATTTCAGTTATAGAGATAGCAAATCCAATGCATAGCCTTTGGAGTGATGGAAGATGGAATAAGCTTACCATGGCACATGGTTGTTATTGGGGAAAATGTACGTTCTGTGATATTTCATTGGATTATATAAAAGTATATGAACCTATTGCTGCAAAATTATTGGTAGATAGAATCGAACAGATGATTGCGCAGACAGGTGAAAAAGGTTTTCATTTTGTGGACGAGGCTGCCCCACCAGCATTGATGAGGGAGGTAGCAATAGAGATAATAAGAAGAAAATTAACTATTACATGGTGGACGAATATTCGTTTTGAAAAAAGTTTCACAAGCGATCTTTGTGTTTTATTGAAAGCGTCTGGTTGTATCGCTGTTTCAGGTGGATTGGAAGTTGCCTCTGATCGTTTGTTAGAACTAATTCAAAAAGGTGTAACGGTAGAGCAGGTTGCTCAAGTTACTAGAAATTTTACACAAGCAGGCCTTATGGTACATGCTTATTTGATGTATGGCTATCCGACACAAACGGTGCAAGAAACGGTGGACAGTCTTGAGATGGTGCGACAAATGTTTGAGCAAGGTATTCTACAATCTGGATTTTGGCATCAGTTTGCGCTTACTGCGCACAGTCCAGTTGGGTTGAATCCTTCTGACTATGGTATTTTACCCGATTATAAAAAGATATCCTTTGCCAACAACGATATTCAGTTTAAAGACAAAACAGGTATTGATCATGAGGAATTTAGTTTTGGATTAAAGAAATCACTGTTCAATTTTATGCATGGAATTTGTTTTGAATTTCCTTTACAAGATTGGTTTGAATTTAAAATTCCAAAGACAACGATTAAAAAAGATTTTATCTTAAATTGTTTAGAAACGGAAGAACATTTTATGGCTAAACCAACTTCTAAAATAATTTGGTTAGGAGGAATGCCTAGTATAAGTTCAACTACAAAATCTAAAAAAGGAGAGACTTGGGAACTTCTTCAAATGACTTTTCATACGAATATGGATACTACTCAAGTCTCCATGGAGAAAGACAAAGGCGATTGGTTTTTGTCGATTTTAAATAGATTAATAATTTGCGAGGAACTTGTTGTTAATTTTGAATTCCTAAAACAAGATTATGAAAAACAATTCGATGATTTTGAATTGTTTTGGTATTCAAAACCTATTCATACCTTGAGGGAAAGTGGATTGTTAGTTTTGTAGAATTAATAATAGAAAAATTTTCAAGAAGTAATTATTAAAATACCCACTATTATTAACTAATTTAAAACTAGTTAATAATAGTGGTAGTGTTGATTTTTCTTTAGGTCTTGTTTTTCATGAATTCACTAAATAAAATCAGTAAGTTTTCAATACTTTGACAGACATAATATTCCCTACTTTAAATTTCATAATAATTTTTTTTTCTCAAGGATTACACATCCATTTATAAAATAATTTGCCTAATCGCTTTATTCCTTCTTCTGTTTCTGCTGTTTGCGAATTTGAGAAATTTAAGCGAATGGTATTTTTACATTCTTTATTAACAAAGAAATTTTGTCCAGGTACATAAGCTACTTTTAGTAGGGATGCTTCTTCTAGCAATTGATTAGCATTCATGTAGGATGGTAAAGTAAGCCATATAAACATTCCGCCCTCTGGATTTGTATAGTGAATCTCTTCGGGAAAATATTTTTTAATCATTTCAATCATATAGTCTTTTTGATTTTTATATAATTGACAAATAGCATGAATATGGTTGTCCAAATCATACTCTAGCAACATCCGATAGATAATCCGTTGTGAAAGAAAATTGGAATGAAGATCACAAGCTTGTTTTGCCAAGATTAATTTTTCCATGATTTCTTTTTTTGCAACAATCCAACCCATGCGGAGTCCAGGAGCTATTATTTTTGAAAAAGAACCTAATAAAATTGTTTGATCAGGCAGATATTTTTTTATTGGAGAAAGCGATTTTCCAGAGAATCTAATTTCTCCATAAGGATCGTCTTCAATAAAAATTGTACTACGCTGTTGAAGTAATTCCGCTACTTTTTTTCTTTTTTCTTCCGAATAAGAAATTCCCGTTGGGTTTTGGAAATTTGGAATACCATAAAATAATTTAATATCATGCTCCCATAATAGTTCTGAAAGTTCAGCAGTATCTACTCCATCGCCTTCAAGTTTTACAGTAATAAATTCTGGTTGGTAAGCGGAGAAGGCTTGTATAGCGCCTAAATAACTAGGGGCCTCCAACAGTACTTTGTCATTTTTGTTTAAAAATATTTTACCGCAAAGATCCAAACCTTGTTGAGAGCCATTCGTAATTAGAATTTCATCGGGATGAATAGGAATTCCTTTTTCTGTATATCGATTTGCTAAGTATTCCCTCAAGGGCAAATAACCTTCTGAAACTGCATATTGCAAAACGTTTTTACTATCTTCTGTTAATACAGCTAGTGCAGCTTCCCTGATTTGTTCCGATGGAAAGGATAGAGGATTTGGAAGTCCTCCTGCAAAAGAGATTACATCCGGCTGTGACGTTACTTTTAGAATCTCCCTAATAAAGGACTTCGGGATATGATTCATTCGTTCAGCGAAAATTGTTTTGTCTGTATATTTTATAATAGTATTCATGTCTATATCTTTTTATAATTAAAATTAAATTTCCAATCAGGTTTCATAATAATTAGTACGACTGCAGAAACCAGTAACGTAGCTGCGATTAACGTATGAAATCCGACTCGTTCGTTTCCAATATACCAACCTAAGAATACCGCTATTACAGGGTTTACATAGGCGTAAGTGGAAACGTTCGTAGGATTAGCATTTTTTACTATGTAACTATAAGAAGTAAATCCTAAGAGAGAGCCGAATATAATTAGATACAAAAATCCGAGAATAGAATTAGTACTTATCTCTGAAAGTTCTAAATTTATCCATTCCCCTCTACTACTGCCGATCACAAGCATGCACGTACCAGCAGCCAGCATTTGAAATCCTGTGCTCATAAAGGAAGAAGAAGGAAGTTTTACATTTAGGGCATACACAGAACCAATCGCCCAACTTATAGATGAAATGAGTAAGGCTAGTACTGCCCATAAGTTTAGATTTTCTACTCGATTAAATGTAGAAGGACCTACTAGAACCAACATTCCTGAAATACCAAGAAAGATTCCTAACCAAACAATTGGAGTTGGTTTTTGGTTTTTGCTCTTCATCCATAAAAGCAATACCACCCAAACAGGCTCTATTGTTACAATAAGCGCCGTGATTCCAGAGGGAATATATTGTTGTGCCCATACCACACCACCGTTTCCTAACACAAGAAGAAGGAAACCTACAACAGCAGAATTTCTCATTTCTTGTTTTGTAGGCCATCGCTGTTTACTTATTTTAGCAAACAGAAGCATAATTGAACCTGCAATAGAAAAACGAAAGGCTGCCATTAGAAACGGAGGCATAGTTTCTAAGACATAGTGTAAGGCAAGATAGGTCGAACCCCATAAAACATAGACTGCTGCAAAGGCTAACAATAAAACTAGTTCAGTTCTTCTTATTTCTTTTGTACTTGAGGATTCCATAATATATTATTTGTTTAATTGTGTTTTAAATAAAAAAAGCCTGGATTTTATTCCAGGCTTTTTTTGACATTTTTAAATGAGTACTACTCTATATCAATAAATCCTGGAGAAACAGCTTTGGTGCGCAGACATGCATAATGAGCACACTAGCAGATCCGGCAGGAAGTTGCTTTGCTGAGGAGAAAATAATTGAAATAGTAAGTTTATTGGACATTGTAGTGCTTTTAAAACAAAAAAACCGAACTTTTTTGGATCCGGTTTCTTTGTTTGAGTTTATTTTGTATCATAAACATAAAAAAACCGAATCCTTTACCACCTTAGGGGCGATAATGACTGCGGACATTTTATGTAGTGATGTTTGTTTCATGTAGGACAAATTTATAAAATATTATTTTAAAAGCAAGGGTAGAAGTGAAATATTAATTTTAAAGAAGCTTTTCAGGAAATCTACATTGTTTAATTTAAGTAGTAAAGAATCATTTTCGCTATTTTAACTTACCATTGAGTGTTTTTATTATCCAATTGCATAGTTAGGGCATCAATTTTTTCTTTATGTTCAATAATTTGTTTTGTTTTTTCTTTTACTCGGTCTTCAAGGATTTTATGTTTTCTCAGAACAAACAATATGTTTTTTCTGTAAATATAGTAAGCAACAAAGGCAATACTCATAAGAATAAATCCTCTAAACCACCAAGAGGCCCAGAAGGGGGGATTAATGGTAACAGCAATTTGCGTTCCTGTTTCGTTCCAAATACCATCTTCGTTGGCCGCTTTTACTTTGAAAATATAATTGCCGGGATCAAGATTAGTATAGTTAACTGGTGTTGGTTGATCTGTATATTTCCAATCGGCATCGAATCCATCAAGTTTGTATGCGTATTTAACTTTTTTAGTATTAGTATAGTTGAAAGCTACATAATCGAAGATTAAATTAGATTGAGAATGTTTTAAAATTATTTCTTTATTTGGATTTAAAATATCATTCTTAATTCCGTCTTTGCCCGTATTAGCATTATCGAATGCTTGAACGTCTTTAATAGCAAGGGAAGGTAGGGATTTATTGATTGTAATATCTGAGGGATTGAATCGGTTGTAGCCGTTTGTACCTCCGAAAAGTAATTCACCAGTTGATAATTTACACTGTGCTTTTACATTGAATTGATTGCTTTGAAGGCCATCTGATTTATTATAATTTTTAAATGTTTTTGTTTCAGGATTAAAACAAGAAACACCTTTATTGGTGCTTACCCAAATATTTCCTACTTGGTCTTCTAATATACCCAATACATTATTATTGGCAAGTCCATGCTTTTCTTTGTAGGTTGTAAAGTTGATACTGTCTCTGTTCATTACGCTTAACCCTCCAGCAGTGCCAATCCAAAATCTTCCTTTACTGTCTTCAAAACAATGATAAACTGTATTATTAGGAAGGCTATTTTGATTTCCTGGATCATTTAAAAATCTTCTGAATTTTCCATTTTTTTTATCTTCTACTTTATTTAGTCCCACAGAAGTACATACCCATAAATTTTTACTTTTGTCTTCATAAACATAATACACAAAATTATCACTCAACGAAGTTGGATTATTATCTATTTGATTGAAATATTTAAAAGTGTCAGAATCTCTATCATACAAGAATAGACCATCTCTCCATCCACCTAGCCAAAGATTAGATTCACTGTCTTCAAGAATACTACCGAAAGAATAACCTTGCATTTTTCTAGTAAACGTGCCATTTTTTTTGTTGTACAAATGAATTCCTTCCAAATAAGTACCTACCCATATATTTTTTCTTTTATCTTCATAAACCGAAATAACCACATCTGATTTAAGTGAATTAGGGAGGTTGCTTTTATTGAAATTTTCGAATATTCCTGTAGTTGAATTGTATTTACTTAAACCACCACCATCTGTTCCAATCCATAAATTTTTATCACTATCTTCTCCAAACGTAAGCACTGAGTTGTGCGTTAAACTATTAGCGTTCATAGGGTCATTAAAAAAGTGACCGAATCTATTATTCTGTGCTTTATATAAATTCACGCCGCTAGCAAAAGTTCCAAGCCACATATTATCGTTCATGTCTTTGATAATAGTGTTTATAGAATTATGGCCAATACCATTTGAAATATATTTATTGTGACGGAGATTGGTGATTTTATTGTTTTTAACATCAAGGATATACAACCCTGCATTTTCTGCACTAATCCACATATTACCTTCAATATCTTGAGCAATCGAAGCAATCATATTGTCTTTTGAAATTAAAGAAACAGGATTGAATCTTCGTGAGGTTTCGTCATAGGTAAACAGCCCATTTCTTATTGTGCCAACCCAAATTTTACCAGTACGATCTTCAAAAATTGAGGTTATTAAAAAACCTTCTAAACCATTTCCCTTTTCGCCAAAAGAAATATATTTTTTAGTTTTTACATCAAAAAGAAACATACCAGCGGTATATGTTCCAATCCATAATCGATCTTTCTTGTCACAGTAAATTTCAAATTGGGAATTAGCCAGTTCGTTTTCTGTATTTCTATAAGATTTAAATTTATAGTTTGATTTATCAAGATTGCATATACCATTATCTTTAGAGGCTATCCATAAATTACCTTTTGAATCACAAGTAATATCCGATACTTTATTGCTCGAAAGACTGGTAACATTATTTGGATTATTTACAAAATGAGAAAAGGCATCCTTATCCGCATCGTATCTAGAAATGCCTCCATTATAGCCGATCCATAATGTATTGTCATTGTCTACAAATATTGTTCTTAGATAATTTATACGAATACTTTTAGGATCTTCTTCGTTATTCTGATAAGTTTTTATTGAATACCCATCAAAACGATTTAGCCCATCTGAAGTAGCTAACCATATATATCCTTTTTTATCCTGTGCTATTCCTCTAACCCAATTGCTTGAAAGACCGTTTTCAACATCGAATTTCTCGAAGATCATATTTTTCTTTTGACCGTAGGCTACTTGGAAAAATAGTATAAATAGAAAAGTGTAGGTGATTTGTTTTTGAAAAGAATAATTCATCTGGTATGGTTTTCAGGCATTAACTTTTTTGTCAATTCCTATTTTACTACTTTTTTAGTAAAAAGGTTGCATGAAGTTAATAAAGAAATTTTAGAAAATGAACTATAAGGTATGAATATTAATTACAGAAGAAAAAAACATAAATCTGTAATTAATATTCATAGTGGTTTACTTCAGTCTATTCATACGATAAATTAGGAGCCAACCACCTTTCTATAATTTCAAGTGGCATATCTTTTCGTTTAGCGTATTCTACTACTTGATCTTTTTCAATTTTGCCCAATCCAAAATATTTCGAGTCAGGATGAGAGTAATACATACCACTTACCGCAGAGGCTGGATACATAGCAAAATTTTCGGTAAGTTTTATTCCTATGGTATCCTCTACTTGCAATAAATTAAATAGAGTTCTTTTTTCAGTATGATCTGGGCAGGCAGGGTATCCAGGAGCTGGTCGTATGCCAATATATTCTTCTTTAACGAGCGCATCGTTGTCTAAATTTTCCTCTTTCGCATACCCCCATGATTCCTTTCTAACCTTAGCATGAAGACATTCGGCAAAAGCTTCTGCAAAACGATCGGCAATTGCTTTAATCATTATACTATTATAATCATCATGATCTTTTTCATAAGCTTTAGCAAGTTCATCAGCGCCAAATATAGCTACTGCAAATCCTCCTATAAAGTCTTTTATACCCGTTTCAGGAGGAGCGATAAAATCGGTAAGAGAAATATTAGGAAGCCCTGTGCCTTTAACTCCTTGTTGACGTAAATTATGAAATACGCAAAGGTCTTTTTTACGTTCCTTATCAGAAAATAATTGTATATCATCGTCTCCTTTTCTTATTGCAGGATATAAACCTATTGCTCCTTTGGCGGTTAACGATTTTTTAGCGATCACTTCCTTCAATACTTTTTGAGCATCGTTGAATAGTTTTGTAGCTTCTATTCCAACTACCTCATCGGTTAAAATCTTAGGATATTTTCCATGAAGTTCCCAAGTTTGAAAGAAGGGGGTCCAATCAATAAATGGAGCAATTTCTTCTAGAGGATATTCTTCAAAATAGTTATTACCAATGAAAGAGGGTTCTGTTACTATTGTTTTAGACCAATCTATTTTAGTTTTATTTTCTCGAGCGGCTTCTAAGGTAATATAATTTTTATCTTTCTTACGACCGGCATGGTCTTCACGAAGTTTTACATACTCTTCTTTTATTTTGGCTTTAAAGCCATCGTGCGTTTCAGAGCTGATTAGACTACCTGCCACGGGTACACTTCTAGAAGCATCTAATACATGCACTACCGAGCCACTATAATGGGGGTCTATTTTCACAGCCGTATGAATTCTTGAAGTAGTTGCACCGCCAATCAATAATGGAATGGTAAATCCTTGACGTTCCATTTCTTTGGCTCATATACCATTTCATCGAGTGAAGGTGTAATTAGTCCGCTTAGACCTATTACGTTTACATTATGTTCTCGTGCTGCCGTAAGTATTTTTTCACATGAAACCATTACACCCATGTCAATAATTTCGTAGTTATTACAGGCCATTACAACTCCTACAATATTTTTTCCAATATCATGAACATCACCTTTTACGGTAGCCATAAGTATCTTTCCATTATTAGAATCAGGAGAAACAATACCCGCTTCTACTAATTTTCTTTTTTCTTCTTCAATAAAAGGAAGTAAATAAGCAACCGCTTTTTTCATTACACGCGCACTTTTTACTACTTGTGGAAGAAACATTTTACCTGCACCAAATAAATCGCCTACCACATTCATCCCATTCATTAAAGGGCCTTCTATTACTTGAATTGTTCTTTCAAACTGATGACGTGCTTCTTCTACATCGATTTCAACAAAATCTGCATTACCTCTCACTAGGGCATGTGTGAGGCGGTCCTGAACACTACCTTTTCTCCATTCTTCGTCTGCTTTTTCTGCAACTTTTCCAACGCCTTTAGAAGATTCTGCATGTTCTAACAAACGTTCTGTAGCATCTTCTCTTCTATTTAAGATTACATCTTCTATTCTTTCTAAAAGTTCTTTTGGAATGTTATCGTACACCTCCAACATTGAGGGATTCACTATACCCATGTCCATTCCTGCTTTTACACCGTGGTATAAAAAGACAGAATGCATTGCTTCTCTCACATGATTATTACCGCGGAAAGAGAAGGAAACATTACTCACTCCACCGCTTACATGTGCATGAGGAAGGTTTTGTCTTACCCAAGTGGTAGCTTCGAAAAAGGATACTGCGTTTATTCTATGTTCGTCAATTCCTGTTCCTACAGGAAAAATATTTAAATCGAATATGATATCTTGGGCGGGTATTTTTACCTTATTAACAAGAATGTCATACGAACGTTTAGAAATTTCAATTCTTCGAGCAGTGCTATCTGCTTGTCCGTCCTCGTCAAAGGCCATTACAATAACAGCAGCACCATACTTTTTAACTAAGTTGGCTTGTTTTACAAATTCTTCCTCACCACTTTTTAAACTTATAGAATTTACAATACTTTTTCCTTGTACACATTTTAAACCCGCTTCTATGATAGGCCATTTTGAAGAGTCAATCATGATAGGAACTCTAGCAATATCGGGTTCGGACGCAATTAAGTTTAAGAAACGTATCATGGTTTTTTCACCATCTAACATTCCTTCGTCCATATTTATATCTATTACTTGCGCACCGCCGTTCACTTGTTCCAGCGCTACTGCCAATGCCTCGTCAAATTTTTCTTCTTTGATAAGTTTTAAAAATTTCGCTGAACCTGTTACGTTTGTACGCTCACCAATGTTCATGAAATTACTTTCTGGAGTAAGTGTTACAGGTTCCAGACCACTCAATCTTAAATAGGGAGCAATCTCAGGAAGTTTTCGTGGTGCTTTCCCTTCTACTACCTTAGCAATTTCTCTTATGTGGTCAGGGGTAGTACCACAACAACCTCCAAGAATATTTACAAAACCATTGTCAACAAAATCTTTTATTACTTCCGCCATTTCTAATGCTGTTTGGTCGTATTCACCAAACTGATTTGGTAATCCCGCATTAGGATAGGCACTCACATAACAACCCGCTACTCTCGACATTTCCTGAAGGAAGGGTCTTAGTTCTTTTGCGCCAAGTGCACAGTTTAATCCAACACTAAGTAAGTCGGCATGTGAAACAGAATTGTAAAATGCTTCTGTTACTTGTCCTGTTAATGTTCTACCACTAGCATCCGTAATAGTAGCGGATACCATAACAGGTATTGATTTACCTGTTTCTTCAAACAGTTCCATGATGGCAAATAAAGCAGCCTTCACATTAAGCGTATCAATTATAGTCTCTAACAAAAGTAAATCTACCCCACCTTCAATAAGCGCTTTTGCCTGATCTTTAAAGGCCGCAGCAAGTTCATCAAAAGTTACAGCACGAAAGCCAGGATCGTTTACATCAGGAGATAAAGAGGCCGTTCGGTTTGTGGGACCCATAGCACCCGCAACGAATTTAGGCCTTGCAGGATTTAATTTCATGTACTCATCTACTGCTTCACGGGCTACTTTTGCTCCGTAATAATTGATGTCGTAAACGATGTGTTCAAGTTTATAATCAGCTTGCGCAATAGTAGTACCACTGAATGTATTAGTTTCAATAATATCGGCACCTGCTTCTAAATATTTTAAATGTATAGCTTTAATAACATCAGGTCGGGTGAATACTAATAAATCATTATTTCCCTGTAAAGGAATTTCATGATCTTTAAGTTGTTCGTTTCTGAAATCTTTTTCTTCCAGCTTGTACCTCTGGATCATAGTTCCCATAGCACCGTCCAGCACTAGGATACGTTTTTCTAATTCTTTGCGTATATCGAATTTCATATATTTTAGTAGTGAGTATTGAGTCTTTAGTATTGAGTCAAAGAAAAGTATCACTACTAGACTCATGACTCACTACTCATGACTAAATACTAATTTTCAGGAAAAATTTGAGGAAGAATAATTTCTATCCATCTGTTCCCGCCGATGGCGGGTGGGAATTAGCACCTGTCCTATGTTAGGGTGGTTGCTAAGACTTCATAGAGCCCATTCTCTCCGTCTTTCCTGATGCAAGTACAAAGAAACTATATTCGTCGACAAAAAGCAAGTTTGAATTAAGTTTAAAGTGTAGACGTAAGTGTGTAAAGATTTTTATAATAACTATTATAATCAAGTAGTTAGATTTCATAATGATAGTGAAATGAGAAATGTTAATTGTATATTTCTAATAACCAGTATTTTACTACAATTTCATAATCATCTTTTTTATGTAAATTATAAACATACACATCAATTTTACTTTCAACTTTAAACCTTCTACCTTCTTCTTGCACCTTCTACATTAATATCTTACTTTTGAGTATAAACTAAACAAAAGCAAAATTGAAATTAGGAGCGGTAGATATTGGATCCAATGCAATTAGGTTTCAAGTGACCAGCATACTGGAGCATGAGAAAACGATCTCTTTTAAAAAAATGGAATACGTTCGTTTTCCACTTCGATTAGGACAAGACGTTTTTAACAACAGTGAGATAAGCACAGAGAAAGAGGCTAAGTTTATTAAACTCATGCAGACATTTAAAAATCTGTTTGATCTATATGAAGTAGACGACTTTATTTTTTGTGCTACTTCAGCAATGCGCGAATCGAAAAACGGGAAAGATATTGCCTACAAAGTGAAATATCTTTTAGGAATTGATATTCAAATTATAGATGGAGAAAAAGAAGCGGAGCTAATAAATACGGTATTGTTTAGTGAGTTGGACGATAGTAGTTATATTCATATTGATGTAGGTGGTGGTAGTACTGAGATTAATATTTTTGAAAATAAAAAGAAAGTTGCTACAAATTCATTTAAGATAGGTTCCGTAAGAAGACTTTCTGGTCTTGACACTCCAGAAGAGTGGGAAAATATGAGAAGCTGGATTGAAAAATATACTCAGCATGTAAGTAAGCCAGTAATGGCAATTGGTACAGGGGGTAATATTGGAAAAATATATGAGCTAGCGAATCCAGGAAAATCGAAAGGGAATATTAAACAAATAATTTCCATAAGTAAGATGGAAGAGATTAGAGATTTTATTGGGGCTCATAATTTAGAAGATAGAATAAATGTATTAATGTTGAATCCTGACCGTGCAGACGTTATCATACCAGCTTCTGATATCTATATTTCTGCTATGAAATTTGCCAAAGCAACAAAAATGCAAGTGCCAGAGGTAGGTCTAAAAGATGGACTAATGCTGATGCTATACGAAAGAAATAAAAAAAGCAAAGGGAAAAGTACTTTTGTGAATGTAAATAAATACGCCAAGTAAAATAGATTCTAGATACCAGGATGCTAGATAATCGATTTACCTGATTTTAATAATCAGAAATCTCTATCCAATATCTTGTATCCAGTATCTTGTATCGAGCATCTGAAATGAGAATATTAACCGGAATACAAAGTAGTGGGCGACCACATTTAGGAAATATATTAGGTGCAATTCTTCCTGCTATTGAATTGTCTAAAGATCCCAAAAATGATTCGCTTTTTTTTATTGCTGATTTACACACGCTTACTACGTTAAAAGATGGAGAAGCAAGAAAATATAATACCTATGCCGTCGCAGCAGCATGGTTAGCATTTGGGTTTGATACAAAAAAAAATATTTTCTACCGCCAATCAGATGTTTCACAAGTATGCGAATTGGCTTGGTTTCTGAATTGTTTTACACCGTTTCCAATGTTGGCCAATGCTCATTCTTTCAAAGATAAATCCGATAAACTTTCAGATGTAAACGCTGGTTTATTTACTTATCCAGTACTAATGGCCGCAGATATTTTGATGTATGATGCCAACCTTGTTCCTGTTGGGAAAGATCAAATTCAACATTTAGAAATTACACGGGATATTGCAGAAAAATTCAATAATACATACGGCGAAACCTTTGTATTGCCAGAAGCACGAGTTGATAATAATGTAATGACAGTTCCTGGTATTGACGGACAGAAAATGAGTAAGTCGTACAACAATTACATTGATATTTTTCTTCCTGAAAAAGAATTAAAAAAGGTTATTCAAACAATTGTAACCGATAGTACACCATTGGAAGATCCTAAAGATCCTGACACGTGTAATGTTTACAATATTTTTAAATTAATTGCTTCAGAAGAAGAAAATTTAGAGATTAGATCAAAATACAAAGCAGGTGGTTTTGGATATGGACATGCGAAAGCTGCTTTACTTGCTAAGATCTTAGAAAAATATTCTGTCGAAAGAGAAAAATTTAGTTATTATATGAATAATCTTTCTGAACTCGATAAAGAATTAAAGGAAGGTGCTTTAAAGGCTTCCGCTATTGGGAATGCTGTTTTGGCAAGGGTAAAATTAAAGCTTGGATATTAATATATTGAGCGTTTAAGGTTTAATTTTTTAAACTATTATGTTCAACATTAAACTTAAAATATGTTTCCATACAATCCTATTCTCGAAGAACAAGCGAAGTATTTGAAGCAAACGCTTTCCAAAGTAGATATAACTATGGAAGCTCTGTTAAAACAAAATTTCCCTGAGCTGCATTTTGAAATTAAAGTACCTATTGATGATTATATTGTAGATTTTTTAATTGTCTCAAAACTATTAGTAATCGAAATTGATGCCGGACAACAGGAAAATACTGATGCTTATGTTTACCATGCAGAACGAAAAGAACGATTAGAAAGTCTTGGACTAAAAGTGATAAGGGTGGAAGAAAAAGAAATTTTTAATTCTGGAGAATCGATTGTTTTAAACTTGAAAAAATTGCTAGTTTAACTTAATAGTAATTACTCAGTAAGTAATATAAAAGGGCTTATAGAAAAATATGATTGATTACCTTAAATTTTTTTCTTTTAAAATTACACTATTCGTAACAGTAGTTTTTTTGTTGTTAATTCACCTTTTGTTGATTAAATGGTTACCGATGCCATGGTACGATGAAACAATGTATGCTTCAATTGTTTCAAGTGTAATGACGAAAGGTCGTCTGGAGGCAGAGGTAAATACTACTGTTATGGAGGGAGAGATGCATTTAATGTACGGACCTATATTTTTTTATTTAGAATTTTTGTGGTGCAAACTATTTTCTTTTACGTTATTATATTATAGATTATTTGTTTTGTTAGCAGGTTTTATGAGTATGTATTTTACTTATTTAGTAGCTAGTAAACTTAGTCCTATAACCAAACCACTTATTACTTATTTATTTATTTTCATTCTTTTTACAGATACTTTTTGGGGAGTCTCTTTGCACGATGGCCGGATGGATACCTTAGCAATTTGTTTTGCATTAGCAGGATTCTATTTATTTTTATTAGATAAGAATAAAATTAAATACGATCTTATCATTGGCCTACTCTTTTCTTTATCACTTTTAACTACTCCAAGGATTATTGTTTTGCTATTGGCTATAGGCTTGTATATCCTGTATACTATTATTCAAACTAAAAACTATAAACAATTAATTCCTTTTATAACTATACCCATTATTAGCTATTTACTATGGATATATTTGGCATACGGTTCATTTGAAAATTTCTATCAATATGTATTTGGTGATTCTATAGGCATAGAACAATACGGAGCTTCTTTTTTTGAAAAATTTTATTTTGTACCACCTTCAATGAAACCTTTATTGATTATAGTAGCGATAACGTTTACGTTAGCGTGTTTTCAATTTAGTCCACCTTTTAAAAAATATTTTCCAATTTTAATTGCCTGTTTTATTGGAATCAGTTTTCATTATTTATTTATAGTAGATTGGGGTCCTTATGCTATTTATATTAGTCCGTTGTTGTATTTTATACTATTAATTAGTTTTAATAATTTTAAGTATTGGAAAATTCCTGCTCTCCTTTTATTGCTTGTAAATCTCTCTTATTGGACTATAAAAATTACGTATCTATGTAAAACTTCCGATGCACGGAATGAACAAACCGCTATAAATTTTATAAAAAAGTATATACCTGAGAATAGCAAAATCATTGGCGATGCTCAATATTATTTTATTGCGAAAGCAAATAAGTGTAGTTATGAATATTTAGATAAATATGGAACTCTAGAGAAAAGAGCTCTCTTTCATAAAGAGCGTTACAAGTATCAATATATTATTATTAGCGATCAAGAAACGAGTAGATGCGAATACGATTTTAACTATTATAAAAAGTTTAGTAAAATTGAAAAAATAGCAAGGTTAGATTACCCCGCTTTAAAGTTGCCTTTTATTTCAGGGTTTGATAGTAAAGGTTATGCTTGCACTATTTATAAAAGAGTAGAGTAGGAATCTATAGTAAAGTCATTAATAACGAGTTAATTTTCAGTCTAGTTTAATGGATTTATGCTATGCATACTATCAACGTTATTAGATCGTAAAGGTATTTTAAAGCATTTTTTAGTATATTTACTCCTAGAATAAAAGAACATCAATGAAACCCAAACTATTATTTATCGATCGCGACGGTACAATCATCGCAGAACCTCCTATAGATATGCAAGTAGATTCTTTGGAGAAACTAGAATTTCTACCACAAGTAATCACTGCTTTACATAAACTAGCAGCCGATAAAAATTACCAACTAGTCATGGTTACTAATCAGGATGGACTGGGTACTGATTCTTTTCCTGAAAATACATTCTGGCCCGCACATAATAAAATGTTAAAAACGTTGGAAGGGGAGGGTGTGACATGGGACGGTATGCATATCGATCCACACTTCGAACACCAGAATACTGCTACTAGAAAACCTGGTATAGGAATGCTTAAAGAATATTTGAATGGCGATTATGATATTGCAAATTCTTATGTGATAGGCGATCGATTGACTGATGTTAAACTGGCAGAAAATCTTGGATGTAAAGCAATCTTAATTGCGGCAGATAAATCACAAAAGGTTTCAGAAGCTTGCGCTTTAATAACGAGTGATTGGGAAGAGATTTATAAATTTCTTAGCAAACCTACGCGTACCGCAACAGTTAAACGTACCACAAAAGAAACGGATATTCTGATTGAATTAAACTTAGACGGAACGGGCAAAACGGTTATCCATACAGGACTGGCTTTTTTTGACCACATGCTTGATCAATTAGGTAAACATTCTTTAGCTGATCTTACGATTAATGTAAAAGGTGATCTTCATATCGACGAACATCATACTATTGAAGATACAGCCCTGGCTTTGGGAGAAGCCTATTTAAAAGCCATTGGAGATAAAAAAGGCATTGAGCGGTACGGTTGGTTGTTGCCAATGGACGATTGTCTTGCACAAGTAGCCATTGATTTCTCTGGAAGACCTTGGATGGTTTGGGACGCAGAATTTAAACGTGAAAAAATTGGAGAAATGCCTACAGAAATGTTTTACCATTTTTTTAAATCATTTTCCGATACTGCAAAATGTAATCTAAATATAAAAGCAGAAGGTGCTAACGAACATCATAAAATAGAAGCAATATTTAAAGGTCTTGCCAAAGCTATAAAAATGGCCGTTCGCATAGATGTTGCAAATGCACAGGTATTGCCAAGTACAAAGGGAGTTTTATAGAGTGTGATTTTTTTTACAATTATACTCTATAACTTATAATATAAAATTACGAAAGTGAAAGTAGCCATTATACGATACAATGCAGGGAATACCCAATCTGTAATCTATGCTCTGAACCGACTCGGAATAGAACCATTGGTAACCGATAATAAAGATGAATTATTATCATGCGATAAAATTATATTTCCTGGAGTAGGAGAGGCAAGTACTGCTATGACCTATTTAAAAGAAAGAGGGTTAGATAAATTATTGCCTGAATTCAAACAACCCTTTCTCGGTATTTGTCTTGGCTTGCAATTGATGTGCAAACATTCTGAAGAAAACAATACAGAATGTCTCGGTATATTTCCCATGAATGTAAAACGTTTCCCCCCTCAAGATAAAATTCCACAAATGGGCTGGAATTCTATCACTCATTTAAAAGGTAATATATTTGAAGGGATAAAAGAAAATGATTTTGTTTACTTCGTTCACAGCTACTATGCTGAGCTACACAAAGACTACACTATAGCACAGACCGATTATATTCTTCCTTATAGCTCCGCAATACAAAAGGATAATTTCTATGCCGTACAATTTCATGCTGAAAAAAGCAGTGAGGCTGGTGCGAAGATCCTTAAAAATTTCATTGAAAAAATTTGATTCATACGATCATAGCTGCTAGATTTTAAATCTTGTATCTTGGATCTTTCTAGTATCATTTCAATAGTCATAACTCATAATTTAAAACTAAATGATTGAAATAATTCCAGCCATCGACTTAATAGATGGAAAATGCGTACGACTTGTTCAGGGTGATTATGGACAAAAAACTATTTATAACGAGAATCCTTTAGAAGTCGCTAAACAGATAGAAGGTGCTGGCATAAAAAGATTACACTTAGTAGATCTTGATGGAGCCAAACAAAAAAAGATTATGAATCATAAAGTGTTGGAAACGATTTCTTCCAATACAAAGCTCAATGTAGATTTTGGTGGTGGCTTGCAATCAGACGAAGACCTTCAGATCGCCTTTGACAGTGGAGCAAAACAGATTACAGGTGGAAGTATTGCTGTGAAAAATTCAACACTATTTTCAAGTTGGATTAAAAAATTTGGTACAGAAAAAATTATCCTTGGAGCAGATTGTAAAAGTGCCATGATTGCAATAAGTGGCTGGCAAGAAACTACTGAGATTTCTGTTTTCAACTTGATAGAAGATTATTTAAAACAAGGTATTCAATATTGTATTTGCACCGATGTAGCGAAAGATGGACTGTTACAAGGACCTTCTTTTGAATTGTACCAAGAAATTCAAACAAAATTTCCAACGCTTAAGCTCATTGCCAGTGGAGGAGTTACAAGTGTAGAAGACATTGAGAAGCTTAACGATATGGGCATGTATGGAGCTATTATCGGGAAAGCTTTTTATGAAGGAAGAATAAAATTAGAAGATCTGAGAAGGTTTGCTGTTTAAAAGTTTAAGGTTTAAAGTGTAAGGTTTAAAGTTCAATGTTTAAAGTTTAAAGTTCAACTATAAATTTTCCATTTTTTAAACCTTACACTTTAAACCATAAACTTTTAATCTAAACCTAAAACCTTAAACTTTAAACCCTAAACCTATGTTAACAAAACGAATCATTCCTTGTCTTGATGTAAAAGACGGAAAAACAGTAAAGGGGGTAAATTTTGAGAACCTACGCGATGCAGGAGACCCCGTAGAGCTGGGAGCATTATATGCAGCGCAAGGGGCTGATGAATTGGTTTTTCTTGATATTTCGGCTACACTCGAAAAGAGAAAAACAATGGTAGAGTTGGTGCGTAAAGTGGCGAGTAAAATTAATATTCCTTTTACAGTTGGAGGTGGAATTTCTTCTATAGAAGATGTTTCTGCTCTCCTAAATGCAGGGGCAGATAAAATCTCTATAAATTCATCTGCAGTAAAAGATCCTTCTTTGATAGATCGTTTGGCAAGAGAGTTCGGAAGTCAATGTGTAGTAGTGGCAATTGATACTCGTTTATACAACGGCGCTTCTCGTGTGCACACACATGGAGGAACCAAACCAACAGAACTAGATACCTTTG
>JANOTP010000111.1:0-3347 GCA_031416415.1 Cytophagales bacterium
GTGGCAGGTCAAGTAACTATTGGGACATTTGCGCATATTGAAGGAAATATATTATCGATGACGGGTATTACTTTTCAAACAGATGCATCTTTGAAAGGTAGAGCCCTCGCACAAACGGCAGTAATACTTGACGCAAACATAATAGTAAAACCTTAATTCTAATAAAATTTACTCTTTAACAAAAAAGCTTTACAAGAAATTGTAAAGCTTTTTTGTTGTTAACTGTTCGCAATTACTCGCTTGAGTTTTTTAAAATATATTTCTTCTAAGACTTTCTATCCTACATTCACCTCACTAATAAAAATATTTTATATACCTTTAGGCTAGATTGCTATATATTAATTACAAACAAATCAATTTTAATATTAGAATTAGATTGAGAAAAGTTCGATAGTAATTATTTACCACTTGCAATACAAAATGAGTTATGGTTTTTGATTTTAGATTAAAAGTATTTTACACCGTCGCATTAAAGCTAAGTTATACAAAAGCTGCAAACGAATTATTTATTTCTCAACCCGCAGTAACAAAACATATCAATGAACTAGAACTACAATTGCAAACACGACTCTTTAATAGAAACGGAAGTTCAATTTCCATAACTCCTTCTGGAGAACTATTATTTCGGTATGCACAACAAATTTTTAAGTTGTACGCACAGTTTGAAAATGAATTGGCTGAAATTAGTGGTATAACAAACGGCAATCTTAAAATAGGTGCTAGTACTACGATAGCACAATATGTATTACCACGTATGTTAGCATTGTTTAAAAAAACATATCCTTTATTGGATGTCCATCTCATCAATGGCAACAGTGATTTTATCGAGCAACAAATTATAGCAGAAAAAATTGATCTTGCTTTAGTTGAAGGTATATCTCATTATCCCCAAATCGATTATGAATCATTTGTAAAAGATGAGCTAGTCTTGGTAGTAAGAACAAACAATAAATTCTTACAAAAAAATGAAATTAAAGCGGAGCAATTAATAACGATCCCGTTAGTACTTCGTGAACAAGGCTCGGGAACACTCGATGTAATTTATAAAGTACTTTCTAATGCGGGTATATCTCCTAAAGATCTAAGAATTGAAATGCACCTTGACAGTACTGAAAGCATTAAAGAATACTTACTTTATGCAGATTGTGCAGCTTTTTTATCCATTCATTCGATTACTAAAGAACTTCAACAAAATCAATTAAGTATTATAGATATCAGAGGAATTGATATCTATAGAGAGTTTCAATTCATTCACTTAAAAGGTCAAAATCAGAAGCTTGCAGAATTATTTAAGCGTTTCTGTTTGAGTAATTATAACTTAAAGTAATGCCATATAACATATTATGATTGGCAACAGCTTATTTTTTTTTGCTCCTTTGTAGCACATTAATCAATAAAAGAAATGGCTATTATTATAACAAGTGATTGCATCGATTGTGGTGCATGCGAACCAGAATGTCCTAACAATGCAATTTATGAAACAGGTGCTACTTGGAAATGGTCTGATGGCACGACCTTAAAAGAGATTGAACTTGAAGACGGATCTTTCCTCAATGCAGAGACCCCTAACGAACCTATTTCTAACGATGTATTTTACATAGTACCTAATAAATGTACTGAATGTATTGGTTTTCACGAAGAGCCACAATGTGCAGCCGTTTGTCCTGTAGATTGTTGTGTACAAGATCCAGAGTATGTAGAAACGCAAGAAGAGTTAATGGCTAAAAAAGCTTGGTTACATGGAGAGTTGGTATAAAGCAATTAGATCATTTTATAAATTTACATCTCAAACTTTACCCAATTGTTGTAAAAAAAATAAAACCTAAGCATCTTGCAAAATAATTTAAAAATAAACCATGAACGGCACCCTTCGCAGCGATATAGAACTTGGACAAAAAGTTAACATCATTCTAAAAAAAGACCAGCGTTCTGGTAAACTTACGGAAGGGATCGTAGAGAAAATATTAACAAGTGCTGCCAAACATACCCGTGGAATCAAAGTAAGATTGGTATCTGGAGACGTGGGTAGAGTACAAGAGATTTTAGATGCAGAAGATTAGTTTTATTAGTTTTAAAAAATAATCTTATATTTGCACTACAGTTACTACTGTAAAGAATTTTTACTCAACCAACTTTTCTACAATGAAAAAATATTTACTACTTGTATTATACTTAATAAGCATTACGGTATTTGCTCAAGATAAAAAATTATTACTAGGTTTTTCTTTTTCCCCTGAATATTCAAATGAACAGATTTCGTATATCTCAATTCCAAATGGAATAAAAGGAACTTTTGGATATTCTACTGGATTAAAATTACTTTATAAAATTAAAAGCCGATGGGCGTTAGAAACAGGTTTAGTATTTTCAAATAAAGCTAGAAAACTTTCTTTGGAAGGATATAATGTTTGGGATTTAAACGATCCTTATTACGCTAATTTAAACTCCACAAAAATAAAATACACAAGTTATTACCTTGAAATTCCAATGAAGGTGAATTATTATATTACTACAGGGAAATTAAAAATTTTTATATCAACAGGAATTTCAGGAGACCTACTTTTATTAAGAAAATCAAAATATACTTATACTTACAATGATGGAACAACCGAAAAATTAATTTACAAATCAAGTGAAAAATTTAATGCAATAGTTTTAGGAGTTCAAGCAGGATTAGGACTTGAATATAATGTAAGTAATCGATTTATAATGAGAATTGAACCAACCTATAAAGGTCAGGTTTTAAATTTTTATAGGTATACTACTAACTATTTTTCTTTAGGTGGTAATTTTGGACTTTTTTATAGCTTATAAAAAAGTCTAAACTTTTTCTATTTTAATTTATCCTTAAATAAATTAATAAGTTCTGTTCTACCAGTATTAGGATTGGGAAGGCTTCCGTAACCAGGGTATATTCCAAAAGCATCTTCGTGGTAAGAATGAAATGTAAAATGAATTTTATTTTGTTTCAATAAATCTACCACATCTCCTGCCCAATTAAGTCCACCTTTATTGTTATCATAACAATCTTTATAGATTCCAAACTCTCCACAATACAGTGGAACATTTTCTTTATTTCCCCAAGCAGTATATTGACTAAGGATAGAAGCTAGGTACTGTTTATTTCTTCCATAAACAGGATAAGTGGAAGTTTGGAAATCAATACGCAATCTGCAAGCTGAAGTAGGATCTAAATTATCACCCTTTATCCAACCAGACATTTCATAATAATATCCCTGCTTAGGAATAAAGCGTTTTACATAGTTCCCAAAACTAGCATCGCCAGAAGTATTTGCAATAGCTAAACTAGTGTTATCTCCATGACCAATACTGTTGTCAAAGCTTGC
>JANOTP010000112.1:0-13409 GCA_031416415.1 Cytophagales bacterium
CCGCCAGCAAGCTAATATACCCCACACTCAAAATTCATAACTCAACATTCAACATTTCAAAAGCTTCTCTCACACTCTCCACTGGCATCTTACAACTCTTATCAAAACAAACATAAATCATTGTCTTGTCACCCTTACTTTCTCTACCTTCCAAGATAGGAAGCATAGAATTTTCTACAGAACCAGAAAGTATTTTATTTGGAAAATAATTTTCATCAAACTCTTTTCTCTTCGCTAAACTATCTTTCCCGACTATTGCGATCTCCGCTGTAGAACTTGTTAAATCAGCGTAAAGGCATGCCCAATTTGATAAATAAGACGGGTCGGTATTGATTATTTTTTTTGTTCTGGAAAGCATACTTTGTGCCAGATCAGTCCAATCGTCTTTGTATAAAAACAAGCCCAGTTTATGCATATTTCTAGCCATAGCAGAATTAGAGGCAGGAATTACATTGTCAAAAATTTCTTTTTTACGAGCAATTAATTTTTCAGAATTATCAGCAGTAAAGAAAAATAATCCTTCCTTTTCATCGTAAAAATGTTCGATTACATAATTAGCTAATTCAGTTGCTTCGTTGATCCATTGTTCGTCAAAGGTAGCTTCGTACAATGAAATATAACCTTCGATCGAAAATGCGTAATCTTCAAGATATCCGTCAATGGTAGCCTTTCCATTTTTATAATTATGAAATAATTTTCCACCTTCCTTCATTTTATTTTTAATAAAAGAAGCATTATTTATGGCCAATGTTAAAAATTGTGCTTCACCAAATACACGATAAGCATCTGAAAGGCCTTTTAACATAAGACCATTCCATGAGGCTAGAATTTTATCATCTAAGCCTGGACGAATTTTCTTTGCTCTTTCTTTTAATAAAATTTCTTTCCAAAATAGTACTTTTTTATTAAATGAACTTTTTTCTAGTTTATGTTTATTTATAAATGCTTCGTCTGATAAATTTTTTATTAGAATATTATAATCGTGCTCCCAATTCCCCTCTGGGTTTATAGAATAATAATCGTAAAATAATTCTTTGTCTTTACCTAAAAGAGCAGTTAATTCCTGATCGTTCCATACATAAAACTTCCCTTCTATTCCTTCACTGTCTGCATCGAGTGCAGAATAAAAACCACCTTCACTGCTTGTCATTTCTCTTGAAAGCCATTCTATAGTTTCATAAATAACCGTCTTATAACTTTCGTCCTTAGTGATCTGATATGCTTCAGTGTATAGGCTAAGTAATTGGCCGTTGTCGTACAACATTTTTTCGAAGTGAGGGGCAAACCATTCGGTATCGGTCGAGTAACGTGAAAATCCTCCTCCTATCTGATCGTAAATACCACCGTAGGCCATTTTATTGAGGGTGAGTTTTACTTGACGAATAGCGTCTTCGTTGCCTGAAATTTTATAATAACGAAGTAAAAAAAAGTAAATGGAAGGCATTGGAAATTTTGGTGCTCTATTCATCCCGCCCATATTAAGGTCAAAAGAAGGTTGCATTACTGCAAACATTTTATCCAGTTCCTCTTTTTTAAATTCTTTAGCCGTTTCAACTAGATTATATTTTTCTACTTCACTTCTGCTTAACGAATCTTTAAAGCCTTCAGCAGATTTTTCAATATCTGCCCTTGCTTCACCAAAAGCTTTGCTGATTTGTCCCAACAAATTTGACCAATTCGCTGGCGGGAAATATGTACCTCCATAAAAAGGTTTTGCATCTGGAGTTAGAAATACATTCAAGGGCCAACCGCCTTGTATTCCCATAGCCTGAACGGCATCCATATAAATTTGATCAATATCTGGTCGCTCCTCTCGGTCAACTTTAATATTGATATAATTTTCATTCATAAGAGCTGCCAATTCATCTTTCTCAAAACATTCGCGCTCCATTACATGACACCAGTGACAAGCAGAATATCCAATACTAACAATGATTGGTTTATCTTCTGCCTTTGCTTTCATTAAAGCCTCTTCCCCCCACGGATACCATTGTACAGGATTATGAGCGTGCTGCAAAAGATAAGGGCTAGATTCGTTAATTAATTTATTTGATGTCATTTGTATATGTTTTTTATTACTATACTAAAAGGTTTTTAAAAATCTTATAGGTGTAGTAAATTTGTAATACTCTTTATTTCTTCCTTTACATTTATCTTACCCTCTAACAACTTCAACCTTTTTAAAGTTGCAAGGAGAAAATTTTTATATTCCTCCGAATCTTCTCTAAAAGGCTTGTGGTGTAAAGCTTTCGACAAGGAAGACCAATCTTTAATCGTTTCTTTTGTTTCTTCTTCAAAATATACTTCAGAAAATTTATTCCAGATATATTCTTCTGCTACTTCGGTAGGATGAATCATATCTTCTTTATAAAAACGATAGTCTCGCAAATCATCCATCATTAGCTCATAAGAAGGGAAATAAACTACTTCAGGAAATTGCTCACTTAACTCATGACAAGCAACTCTCAAAATGGATTTGCTTACAGAATTTAATTGCAAACTATCTTTTGTGTGCCTTACGGGGCTTACCGTCAGTATAATTTTAAGGTTGGGATTTTTAATTTTAAGTCGGGAATATGTAGTTATAAAAGAACTAATTATTTCTTCAACCGTTAAGAGTTCTTTTATAAAATCAGTTGCTGGTTTCTTATGACAATTGGCTACAATCTCGTTTGTAGATTTTAATTTATAAACAAAAGCAGTTCCGAAAGTTATAATAAGAGTAGTTGTATTCTCTAAATAGTGATTAACCTGATTAAACTTTTCTGCAAGTTTTAAACTTAATTCTTCCTGAGTCCTTCCATAAAAATCAGAATGGACATGGTAATTAAACCACGCACCTTTATTTTCAACGTTTGTAGTGGTATGCGATACGTTCGTTGAAAGGGAATTTTCTAAAAGTCTAAAAATGGATATAGGGTTAAAAACTGTTCCAAATGGATTTACTAATACGTCAAATTTATTAGTTAATAAACGTTCTCCAATTACTTGAGAGAAACATGAACCTATCGTCACTATTTTACTTCGATAACTAATTTTATCGGGAGAAGGTACTAAATTTAATTCCGTTCTAAACATAGTTTAATCAACTCTAACAATTAAAATTATTTGATCACACAAAATATCGAATCGATATTTTTATTTTAATTAATTTCAAACTACTCTTTTAAAGTTATTATTAAATTCCGATATTATCTATCCCTATGGATATACAATTCCACATTGATTACAAATCTGATCTAACACTTTGCTTTGCAATAAGCTAAAACTATGAGGCATATGAGAACTTTCTATTGTTCTATTTTTTAAACAATTCATCGATTCTATAATCTCTGGTTCGAATCCGTTTCCTGTATAATCAAAATCGATTTTCTCTACGGTACCATCGTTTAATTTCAACGACAATGAAGTTTGTCGATACCAAGGAGTATTAAATATTATACTTCCTTTCGTACCTAGTATTATTGCTTCACGTTTGGTATCGAATATAATAGAAGAAAATACAGTAGCTTCAGCATTTGGATACTGTAGTTTAATACTACATTCTTTATCAGCACCTGTTTCTGAAAGATTAGCAGAAGCTTTAATTGTTGTAGGTTCACCCAAAATAGTAAGCGCCAGAAACAATGGATAAACGCCTACATCCATAAGAGATCCACCACCCAAAGACATATCGTACAATCTACTTTTAGGGTCGAAAGATACATTAAAACCAAAGTCAGCTGTAATGACTTGTATTTCTCCAATTTGTCCAGCGTTAATAATTTCTAATGCTTTTTTAAGAGGAGGCAAAAATCGAGTCCACATAGCTTCCATCAAAAAAACATTATTAGATACTGAAGCCTCGATCATTGTTTTGACCTCTGTATATTTATGTGCTAATGGTTTTTCACACAATACTGGTTTCTTATTATTCAAACATAGCAAGGTAGCATCTTTATGAAAAGCATGAGGTGTGGCCACATATACTATATCGACGTTACCATCTTTAACTAATTGCTCATAACTACCATAATAAATTGGTGCCTTGTACTTCTGTGCGAAAACTTTGGCAGATTCTTCGTTGCGAGAAGCTACGGCATATAATTCTGCGCCTTCTACGTTAGATATAGCTTCAGCAAACTTATTCGCTATTTTTCCTGGACCAATGATGCCCCATTTAATTTTTGAAGTCATAGTTTTAATTATTCATAGAAATAAAAAATCCCGCTCAATTTGAACGGGATTTGTATTTTAAATTATAGAATACTGATTACTCAGCGATTACTTTAAATTTAAGTTCTTGTTTCACTTCTTTATGAAGATCAATAGTAGCAGTGTATTCTCCTACTTCTTTTACATCTCCTTTGAAAGAAATTTTCTTTCTGTCGATAGCAAAACCTTTTTCTTTAAGTACATCAGAAAGTTGAAGAGAAGTAACAGCTCCGAATATTTTTCCAGACTCACCTACTTTTGCTTTAATTTCTATTGTAACACCAGCCAATTTCTCAGCAATTGAAAGTGCATCGGTTTTCAATTTTTCTGCTTTGTGAGCGGCTTGTTTTACGTTTTCAGCTACTACTTTCTTGGCAGACTCAGTTGCCATGATTGCTGCACCTTTAGGAATAAGAAAATTTCTGCCGTAACCTGGTTTAACAGCTACTACATCATTCTTATAGCCAAGGCCTTTTATATCTTCTTTTAATATGATTTCCATAATTCGACTATTTTAAAGAATCTGTAACATAAGGTAATAAGGCGATGTGACGAGCTCTCTTAACAGCATTAGCCACTTTTCTTTGAAACTTAAGGCTTGTACCAGTAATTCTTCTTGGCAACAATTTACCTTGTTCGTTGATAAACTTCAATAGGAAGTTAGCATCCTTATAATCGATGTATCGGATACCGTTTTTCTTGAAACGGCAGTATTTTTTTCTGTTGTCAGCTCTTTGAACTGATTCGTTTACAAGTGTCATGATTATTTAGCCTCCTGTTTTTCTGTTGATTTTCTGAATTCACCTTTCTTTCTTCTCTCGTTGTACTCGATAGCGAACTTGTCAAGTCTTGTAGATAGAAATCTTAGAACTTTTTCATCACGTTTATACTCGATCTCGAGCGTGTTGATTAAAGTTGGTTCAGCTTTAAATTCTACAAGATGGTAAAATCCTGTATTTTTGTGCTGAATCGTGTAAGCTAGCTTTTTCAAGCCCCAGCTTTCGTAGTTTACAATTTCGGCTCCGTTGTCTTTGAGCAACTTCACGAACTTGTCTGCGGTATCCTTCATCTGACTATCAGACAAAACGGGAGTTAAAATGAATACCGACTCGTAGTTGTTTTTTGCCATTATAAATTTATATTTATTTTAAGGACTGCAAAGGTAGATATTTTGTTTTGAAATACAAAGACTTAATGAATTTTGAGTTTACATATACTAACAGTCAATAAATAATCTCCTTTTGTAAATTACAATATATTGATTAACAAGTAATTATGAAGTGTAACTTAAAAAATATCCAAAAGAAATTTATTTATACGTATATCTTTTTTATATTTGTCGTATAAATAACAAGAGATGAACAGCAAAATAACTTTAAGTTTCGATGAAAACATCATCAGCAAAGCTAAAGCTTATGCTGAATCCAATAATATCAGCCTCTCAAGACTTACAGAGATGCTATACCGCAAGATTATTGAAGGAAACTATCAAAATCTAGAAGAGCTTCCTATATCAGATTGGGTTTCTATGGTTGCCGAAGGTGAAGTTCATTACAAAACAAAACCGAAAAGTAGAAAAGACTTGAAAAAAGATTTCTTTGATTCTAAAAAATGAAAAGAAAACTTTTTTTAGATGCCAACATCCTTGTATCTATTTTAAACAAGGAATATCCTGTTTTTACTTATTCTTCTAGAATTCTTAGTCTTTGCGACAACTCCGCATTTGAAGTATATACCTCTCCTATTTGTCTAGCAATAGCATTTTACTTTGCAGAAAAAAAGACAGGGAGTAGCTCAGCAAAAAAAAAGATGGGGCTACTTTGTGCTAATACTAAAATAAGTAATGTAGGTCCAGAAAGTACTGAAAATTGCTTAAAAAATAAGAAAATAAACGACTTTGAAGACGGTTTAGAATACTATTCGGCTTTGCAGGCTGGCTGTACTTGTATTATAACCGAAGATACAAATGATTTTTATTTCTCTGACATTGAAGTTATCAATGCTGAAGCCTTTGTGAAAAAATACTTCCAATTAATGAAACCGTAATTTTTACAATATAAATTTTTTATAGGCTGATTTAAAAGTATTAACATATTCAAAGGAATATATATAGCACATCTTACTATTTCGTCTAAAATAACCTTTAAAATTCTTACCTTTATATTCTAAAAGTGTTTAATCTATAAATTCGAATAGTGCGCCTTTCAAACGAAACAAAAGACCGAATACACCAACAAATCGATATTGTCGAAGTGATTGGTGATTTTGTGACGTTGAAAAAAAAAGGACTTAACTATTGGGCTTGCTGTCCATTCCATAACGAAAGCAGTCCTTCTTTTGCGGTAAATCCAGCCAAAGGAATTTTTAAATGTTTCGGCTGTGGTAAATCTGGTGATTCTATAACGTTTGTTCAAGAATTGGAAGGGCTCTCCTACCCAGAAGCAATGAAGTATTTTGCAAAAAAATATGGAATTGAAATCCCTGAAGATGCTCCCAGAACCTCAGAAGAAGCCTTACAACAAAGTGAACGAGATGGTTTATACATTGTTTTAAACTATGCAAAAAACCACTTTTCAGATCTTCTATTAAACCATGAAGACGGTAAGGCCGTTGGCTTAAGCTATTTTAAAGAACGAGGTTTTTCAGAGGCGACTATTAAAAAATTCGAACTTGGTTATAGCCTCGACGAATGGGATGGGTTATTAAAAAAAGCGTTAGCAGACGGTTACAAAATTGAAATGTTGGAAAAAGCAGGACTTGTGCTTGCTCGTGATAGCTCCAACGACAAAAGTGATCGTAAACATTACGACCGTTTTAGAGGCAGAGTTTTATTTCCAATTCATAACCTCAGCGGTAAGCCCATAGCATTTGGTGCTCGAATTTTAAAAGCAGATAAAAATCAACCGAAATACATTAACTCTCCGGAAACGGAAGTATATCATAAAAGTAAAATCCTTTATGGAATTTTTCAAGCTAAAAATTCCATACGTAACGAAGACAATTGTTTTTTGGTGGAAGGTTATACAGATGTTATTTCTCTTCACCAAGCTGGAGTTGAAAATGTAGTCGCTTCTTCAGGTACTTCTCTTACGGAAGATCAAATAAGACTAATAAAACGATACACAGAAAATATTACTGTACTATATGACGGTGACCCCGCAGGGATCAAAGCTTCTCTTAGAGGTATAGATATGATTTTAGAAGAAGGATTGAACGTAAACGTAGTCCTTTTTCCAAACAATGATGACCCAGATAGCTATGTCCGTAAAATAGGCGGAGAGAAATTCAAGGAGTTTATAAAAGAAAATAAAAAAGACTTTATCAGTTTTAAGACTGAACTATTCCTAGAAGAAACCGCTAACGACCCCATAAAAAAGGCAGGTATAATAAAAGATATTGTTACCAGTATTGCCAAAATTCCCGATGGGATAAAAAGAGCATTATTTTTTCGCCAGTGTTCAAAACTAATGGAGATTGACGAACAGGTTCTTATTTCCGAATACAATAAAGTAGAACTTAAACGTAGACAAGATAAAAGTAAAAAAAATAACGAGCCTTCAGAAACGAGCCATTACCCACCAGTTGAAGACTATCCTACTTTTGCTGAAGAACTTGAAACGGATGTAGACAAATTGCTTTCTCAACTTCAGGACCATGAACTAAGTATTTTAAAACTTATTATTCTTTTGGGTGGTGAAATGGTAGAAGGGCATAAAGTAGTAGAATACCTCCTTTCAGAAACACAAGATGTTGAAAGTAATAATCCTTTATACTTGAAAATCAGAAGTGTAGTTATAGAAGAGCTTAATAAAGGGAATGAAATTACAAAATCTTTTTTTCTAGAAAGTGAGGATGAAGAAATAAAAAAACTCGCTATCGATTTTATGTTCGATAAATACCAAATCAGCGATAAATGGGAAAAATTTGGTATTATCATTCCTAAAGACCACGAATTAATTGAACAGAACACTCCAAAGGCAGTTTTAAAGTATAAACGACTTTTTGCTAAATTTCTAATTAGAGAGAAACGAAAGGAACTTATAAGTGGGTTAGACGCAGAAAAAGAAACACTAATAATACAAGAGATACTTACGCTTCAGCAATTTGAAAAGCAAATTGACAAAATGTTGGGAATTGTGATTGGATAAAAATAGTTTTTCTATTCTTACTTTGAAATAGAACCTCTATTGATTAGATTCGTTAAATACTAAATGGGAGGAGCCTTGAACATCGCGGTAAATACAAGATTGCTATTAGAAGACAAACTGGAAGGAATCGGTTGGTTTACTTATGAAACGATGAAAAGAATTACTCAAAATCATCCTGAACATAATTTCTTCTTTCTTTTCGACCGACCCTACAGTGAAAAATTTATTTTTGGAAAAAACGTAACTCCAGTTGTATTATTTCCACAAGCTAGACACCCATTCCTTTATTTTTTATATTTTGAATTTGCTGTAACTGCTGCTCTAAAAAAAATAAAAGCTGATTATTTCATTTCTACAGATGGGTACATGTCTCTTTCTTCTTCTATAAAAACGTTGAATGTTATACACGATATAAATTTCCTACATCGTCCTAAAGATTTACCATTTCTGACTAGAAATTATTACAACTATTATTTTCCAAAATTTGCGCATAAAGCCGCTCGCTTGGCAACCGTTTCTGAATTTTCTAAAAGAGATATGGTTAGTTCTTATAAAGTCAATGCTGACAAAATTGATGTTGTCTATAACGGATGTAACCCACAGTATATAACCTCTAGCGAAGAGGAACAGAAAAAAACAAAATACCGTTATTCCAATGGTAGACCCTATTTTTTATTTGTAGGTTCTTTAAACCCTCGAAAAAATATAAAAAATTTACTTACCGCTTTCGATGAGTTTAAAAAAACATATTCCAATGATATAAAATTACTTTTAGCGGGACAAGTCATGTGGGACGATTCCGATTTCAAGGATGTTTACCATAACATGAAATTCAAACACGATGTACATTTTCTTGGACGATTATCTTCGAGTGATCTTAAAAGCATTATTGCATCGTCGTTAGCACTTACCTATGTACCATTTTTTGAAGGCTTTGGAATTCCAATTCTTGAGGCTATGTATTGTGATGTTCCTGTAATTACTTCAAATGTCACCTCTATGCCAGAAGTGACAGGAAACGCAGGAATATTGGTAAACCCAAATTCAACATTTGATATCATGGAAGCTATGCTAAGTATAGCTCGAGACAATAAGCTTCGAATTAGCCTTATTGAAAAAGGACGAATTCAACGGGAAAAATTCTCTTGGGATAAAACTGCTGATAAACTCTGGAATAGTTTTGAAAAAATGGTCTCCGAAAACCCCAAATAGATAATACTCTTATTTTTAATACTTTATTAGTTGCAAAAAAGCTTTACTTTCGTCACAAAATCATTCTTTTAATAAAAATGGCATCCTAATGAAAATCGCCTTAGATTAGCATACTATTTTATTATTAATAGAAAAAATAGCACTTATTGGATAATAAACTCACCATACTACAGATAACTAACAGAATTCCCTATCCGTTAAACGATGGAGGAAATATTGCCTCTTATAACGTTACCAAATATTTGAATCGATTTGGACACCAAGTAATCTTAGCTAGTCTAAATACAACAAAACACTTCCAAGACCCCTCAGTTCTATCAACTATAGCTACTGTTTACACCAAAGATATTGATACTACACTATCACCTTTTGGAATGCTCAAAGGTTTATTTAGTAAACTGCCTTATAATATTGAAAGATTTGTTTCTGCAGATTTCAATTCTTTACTTGAAAAAATTATTACTGAACAAAAACCCGATATAATACATCTTGAAGGAATTTATTTAGTAATTTATGCTGATACTATAAAAAAATATTCTTCTGCTCCATTGGTTCTTCGTTCTCATAATATAGAAAATGAGATATGGGAGCGTACAGCACAAAATGAAAAGAACCCTTTAAAAAAATGGTACCTAAAAAATTTAAGTTCAAAAATTAAAAAATTTGAACTCGAAAACATGCATCGATTCGATGGCATAATGGCAATAACAGATAGGGATGCCGATTTTTATAAAAAAAATAATTATAAAGGAAAACTGACAACCATTTCAGCAGGAGTAGATCTTGAACTGTATCAACCTAAACAAATAACTTCTGTTAAACCTAGCATTTGTTTCCTAGGCAGCATGGAATGGATGCCCAATATTCAAGGTGTCGAATGGTATTTGGATAAAATATGGCCATTGTTAAAAAAAACTCATCCTGAATTAACCCTTCATATTGCGGGAAAAAATATGTCTGCAGAAATGAAAAGTCGTGTTATAGAAGGAGTAACTTTCTACGGAACGATTCCAGATGCTTCGGCTTTTTTGAACCAACACACTTTTATGATTGTTCCTTTACTATCAGGAGGAGGTATGCGACTTAAAATAGTAGAAGCTATGGCGCTAGGCAGATGCATTATCTCTACTTCAATAGGCGCTGAAGGTATTGATATCAAAGACACTATTGATATCATAATTGCTAATACTCCTGAAGAATTTATAGCTAAAACGAATACGTTACTAAGTGGAACAATAAATATTGATACAATTAGCAACAATGCTAGAAAAATTGTCCAAGAAAAATATTCTTGGGAAAAATTAGTACGAAAAATAGAAAATTTTTATTTTGAATTAATATGAAGATACTGGTAGCGCTCTCTCGTTTTCCATTTCCTATCGAAAAAGGTGATAAGTTGCGTGCATACTATCAATTAAGAGAACTCAGCCGAAACAACGAACTCTACGTTGTATGCCTGACAGATAAAATGCCTTCGGAAGAAGAAATTTACGAAGTAAAAAAACACTGCAAACAACTAGAAATAATTCAACTTAGCTTTTTTAGTAGAATTATAAATATTTTAAAAGCTATATTTAGTAAAGATCCCTTTCAAGTACATTATTTCGAATCCGCTAAAATGAAGGATGCAATCGCCTATCTTATTAGCACCAATAATATAGATATTTGTTATGTACAATTAATAAGAATTTTCAAAAATATACCGTTCGAACTCCCTACCAAATACTACCTCGATTACATGGACGCTTATTCGGAAGGTATGAAAAAACGTATAAATTATTCTCGTTGGTATGAGAAATTTTTTATAAGAGAAGAAGCAAAGAGATTAAGTATATTTGAAGAAAAAGCATTTGATTTTTTCGAAGGACACTCTATAATTAGTCAATCTGACACAGAAACATTATCCAATAAACTAAAACAAAAACTTAATATAATTCCCAATGGAGTGAGTGAAGAATATTTTGTTACAAAAACACCAGAAATAAAAAAGGAATACGATATTATTTTTACAGGCAATATGAGTAATCATGCCAATATTCAGGCTTGTAAATACCTTGTTCAAGAAATTTTGCCCGTACTTAATGCAAAAGGTGTAAAAGCAAAAATATGTCTTGCAGGAATACATCCAGACCAAGAAGTACTTGCCTTAAAAAGTGATGATGTAATTGTAACAGGCTATGTAAAAGATATGAAAGACTATCTAATACGTTCTAAAGTTTTTGTAGCACCTATATTTTCTGGCTCTGGCTTACAAAATAAATTACTGGAAGCAATGGCAGCTGGTTTGCCAGCTGTAACTACTTCACTTTCTAATAAAGCCTTGAAAGCCAAAGACAAAAAAGAGATAATTATATGCAATGAAAGCGTTAAATTTGCTGAACAAATTATTTTTCTTTTAAACCATCCAGCCGAGGCAGGGGAAATCGCTCGCCTTGGAAGATTATTCGTAAGAGAAAATAATAACTGGCGGGCCTGTAATATTCTGCTAGAAAAAAGTTTTAAAAACGTGGTTAGTTAAATTATGCTAGATACAATCGAAGAGGCTATTGCAGAAATAAAAAAAGGAAAAGTCATCATAGTAGTAGACGATGAAGACCGTGAGAATGAAGGTGATTTTCTTTGTGCTGCAGATTGCATTACTCCTGAAATAATAAATTTCATGTCCAAAGAGGGACGAGGACTTATCTGTACTCCATTGATTGAGGAAAGATGCGAAGAGCTAGGGCTTGATTTAATGGTTGGTAAAAACACTGCTACACACGAAACGGCTTTTACTATTTCTATTGACCTTTTAGGATATGGATGTACTACCGGCATATCCGCTACTGACCGCTCCAAAACAATCAAAGCACTTGTTGATCCTTCTATAAAATCTGCCGACTTTGGTAGACCTGGACATATATTTCCTTTAAAGGCTAAAAAAGAAGGCGTACTTCGCAGAGCTGGCCATACCGAGGCAGCCATAGATTTTGCCCGACTTGCCGGTTTTCAACCAGCGGGAGTGATTGTAGAAATCATGAACGAAGAAGGCGAAATGGCAAGACTACCAGAACTTAGAATTATTGCCAATAGACTTCAATTAAAATTAGTTTCCATAAAAGATTTAATCGCTTATCGTTTAAAAAAAGAAAGCCTAATCCAACGTGAAATTGGTATTCAAATGCCAACACAATATGGGGATTTTGATATGATCGCTTTCCGACAAATAAATACAGGAGATATACATTTGGCTCTCATCAAAGGAGAATGGGAAACCGATGAACCAATATTGGTGCGAGTACATTCATCTTGCGTTACAGGTGATATCTTTGGCTCTTGTCGTTGCGACTGCGGACCGCAACTGCAGAAAGCGATGGAACTTGTAAACAAAGAAGGTAAAGGTGTCATCTTATATATGAACCAAGAAGGACGAGGTATAGGACTTTTGAATAAACTAAAGGCGTATAAACTTCAAGAACAAGGTTTCGATACTGTAGAAGCAAATTTAGAACTTGGCTTTAAAATGGATCTTAGAGACTATGGCGTAGGCGCACAAATCTTAAGAGACCTTAACGTTTCTAAAATAAAACTCATTTCTAATAATCCTGTAAAACGTGCAGGCCTTATAGGATACGGACTAGAAATTGTAGAAAATATTTCTATTGAGATAACACCCAATCCTCACAACGAAAAGTATCTCCAAACAAAAAGAGATAAAATGGGACATTCAATTTTAAAAGAAAAGAAAAAATAATTACCACACTTTAAATGCTAAATTATGAGGTATGAATTATAAAATCTCAACATTCATAACTTAGTATCCATAACGCACTATTAATATACAATGACAACCAATAAACGCCCACTAATATTAGT
>JANOTP010000113.1:0-9458 GCA_031416415.1 Cytophagales bacterium
GCCACCAAAACCATCAAATTTTTCCAAGAAGCACAAAAAGAGAAGTTTGGCTATGGCGCTACCTTAGTACGATTAAAATAATAACCTTTTTTCTACTAAGTACTTATACCAAAGTATCGTCTAAAATCGCTATCTTTGTGATAGCAAGCCGTCTTATCGTTGTCAGTCAGCTGGCTGATGAAGGAAAGTCCGGGCAACACAGAGCGCTGTACTTCCTAACGGGAAGGGTGCATTCGTAAGAATGCAAACAGAAAGTGCCACAGAAAGCTAAACCGTCTGTCCGCCAGCTGGCGGATGGATAAGGGTGAAAAAGTGGGGTAAGAGCCCACTCATGGCGCAGTGATGCGACATTGGGGTAAACCTTACAGGTTGAAAGACCAAATAGGCCAACGCATGTAGGGCTACTCGTCCGATGTTGGTGGGTAGGTCGTTAGAGATGTGCGGCGACGTACATTTTAGATAAATGATAAGACGCCAATTTATTGGTGACAGAACCCGGCTTATAGGCTTGCTTTTTTTTATTTCTACAAATATTTTTATCTTACCACTACATTCTATTAACTACCAAAATAAAAAATGGCAAAAATACTCATTATCGACGACGAAAAAAGTATTCGTTCTACCCTTCGCGAAATTCTTGAATATGAAAAATACGAAGTAGACGAAGCCAAAGATGGAGAAGAAGGGCTGGCATTGCTTGAAAAAAATAATTACGATGTTGTGTTGTGCGATATTCGGATGCCCAAGATGGATGGTATTGTTGTGTTGGAAAAAGCCATAGAGATGGAAAAAGAAGCACAGTTTATAATGGTGTCTGCCCACGGCACTATTGAGACTGCTGTGGAATGCACCAAGAAAGGCGCTTATGATTTTATACAAAAGCCCCCTGATTTAAATAGATTACTTCTTACCGTGCGCAATGCACTAGATAAATCGGATCTTGTTCAGGAGACGAAAGTATTGAAGAAGAAAATATATAAATCTGCTGATATTTTAGGAGCCTCTGAGGCTATTGAAAAAATAAAAAAGACTATTGAGAAAGTAGCACCTACCGAAGCACGTGTTATGATCACAGGGCCAAACGGCTCGGGAAAAGAATTGGTAGCAAAATGGCTGCATGCTAAAAGTGCACGTGCAAATGGCCCTTTGGTAGAAGTAAACTGTGCGGCTATACCAAGTGAGTTGATCGAAAGCGAATTGTTTGGACATGAGAAAGGTGCTTTTACCTCAGCGATAAAACAACGTATTGGAAAATTTGAACAAGCCAATGGTGGCACATTGTTCTTGGATGAAATAGGCGATATGAGTCTTTCTGCACAGGCCAAAGTACTCCGAGCATTGCAAGAGCAAAAAATTATGCGTGTAGGAGGGGAGAAGGAGCTTAAAGTAGATGTGCGTATTGTTGCCGCTACTAATAAAGATTTAAGTAAAGAAATAGAAGAAAATAGATTTCGCGAAGATTTGTACCATCGCTTAGGTGTTATCCTTATTCATGTGCCACCATTGAAAGATAGACTTGAGGATATTCCAATATTGGTAGAACATTTTTTAAAAGAAATTGCTAACGAATATGGAAATGCCGAAAAATTGATTGATGAAAAAGCAGTTGACTATCTTAAAACACTTAAATGGTCAGGGAATATTCGTGAATTGAAAAACGTAATTGAGCGATTAGTAATTATGAGCGAAAAGAAAATTACGTTGGAGGATGCTAAGATGTATGCGAAGTAGGGGTGGTATTGTATTTATAATCTTATTTAATTGTTAAAACGAATGGTCATTGACTCAATTTTATATTTATATTAATGACCAATGGGAGGATTATGTTTAAATGGTCAAATGGAAATGCCTCAGATGTTAAAATAATAGATTATCATAAATAAATATTATGAAAAAGTTATCAAATATACACCCTGGAGAAGTATTAATGGAAGAGTTTTTAATTCCATTAGAAATATCTGCTTATAGACTTTCTAAAGAAATCGGTATTCCTCAAACAAGAATTAGCGAGATTACAAAAGGAAGGCGGAGAATAACTGCGGATACTGCACTGCGACTAAGTAAATATTTTGGTAACAGTCCTAAGTTTTGGCTTGGGCTGCAAGATGATTTTGATATAGAAGAGGAGCGCAATTTAATTTTCGAAGAATTGAATAATATAAAAAGAGTTACCCTCGTTTAATGTTCGTTAATAATTATTCTGATTAATTATGACGTGATTTAATTATTAAATTTGGATTATGGTAAAAAGTAAATTTTTTTCAAAACTACTTCATTTATTTTGCATATTTTGTTTCTTACTCCCTTTTTTCTTTACAGGTTGTGATTCTTCAGAGTCATCGCTTCCTGTTGATTCAACATCCATTGATAAAACTAGTATTGATACGTTAAGAAATGATATAGTTAGTTCTGTAGATTCCTCAAAACTAAAAAGTAGTTTAAAAGAGGATTCTACAACTAAGGAAATTGAAAAATCTTATGAAAAAATTTCAACTGAATCTGATAAAAAAGATAAAAGTTTAACTATGGAAATTTGCGATAAGTATTCTTTTTTTAAACTAGTATTAATGCCTGAGAAAGATACCTATACTGGATTTGGTTCGGTTATCAATTTAATTCCTCATATTCCTTTTTATTCAATAATGATAGCCTTTATATTCCTGCTTTTTGGTCTAATTATTAAATTCATTGAAAAGGAATCTTTGAAAATTAATTTCTTGGTTGATCTAATAATTGTGCTTTGTTTGATTTTATCTGTAGGGATAGGATTTAATTCGGAAAGCTTATGGGGTTATTGGTTTGCATTAGGAGTTCATTCAATTTTGTTACTTTTTGATTTGTATATTTTGATAGACTCGAAAAGTAAAAAGACCATTTAAGGAAGTTTAGATTTGTTTTTTTTAAATGGTTCTTGATTGTTTGTTTAGGAAATATTATTTATTGTTAATAATTTAAGTAAAATAAAAACAACTACAATGGAATCATCCTTCAAAATTTGGAAAACAAATAGAGAAAAGTATTTAATTTTTTTAGAAAACTATTCATTAGCACAGCTCAATAAAATTCCTGAAGGATTTAGTAATAACCTTATCTGGAATATTGGTC
This sequence comes from Cytophagales bacterium, assembly GCA_031416415.1. GTDB lineage: Bacteria > Bacteroidota > Bacteroidia > Cytophagales > Cytophagaceae > JANYCO01. The sequence goes on from JANOTP010000113.1 coordinate 3,106, forward strand.
ATGCAATTGTAGTTCAGCAAAGGCTTATATATAGCGCATCTGGTCTGCCAATGAATATTTCTGATGAATTAGTAAATTCGTATAAACCAGGGTCAAAGCCAAGCACTATTGATACACAAGAAACTATTGATTTGTTCAAAAAACTTATTGTGTCGCTGCAAGATCAAACAAAGGAAGATTATGCAAATGAAAAATTTGTTGTGTATAAAGAGCTGACTACCTCAACAGGATTTAATATTGCTTCAATTCAAGACGCTATTGAATTTAATAATTATCATGAAGGCTTGCATTTGGGGCTAATGATGAATATTAGGAAGTTTGTTTAACTAGCTTTCTTTATGCATTAAAGGAAGGATGATGATTTTAGTTATATAAGTCTCAAATGGATTCAACTATTCAACCAAAGTGTTTATTACCTGAATCAGATGCTATCTGTTTTTTTAATTCCTTAATTGTTTTCTGCAAATGAATGTAACATATATTAATGAAGTTGGAATTGCTATACTCATTGGTTAAATTTGTTAAACCAAAAAATCAAAATGTACATTCCAGATTACTACAAGAATGAAAATATTGATGAAGTAAAAGAATTTATTTCGAAAAATAGTTTTGCTATACTCATAAGTTCAAAAGATGGGAAGTCATTAGGTTCACATATTCCTTTGGAACTTGAAAAAGATTTCAACGATAAGGACGTACTTTATGGACATATCTCAAAAGCTAATTTACAAAAGGAGCACTTTAGTGAAAACCAGCAAGTGCTCGCTATTTTTTCTGGTCCTAATGCTTATGTTTCTTCCTCTTGGTACAATCACGAAAATGTGCCTACTTGGAATTATATAGCTGTGCATATTTATGGAAGTATTGAAATTATTCAGCAGGAAGAGTTAATGTATGCATTAACGAAGCTTGTTGATAAATATGAAAAATCTTCAACAAATCCAGCGTCGGTAGGGAAGATGTCGCCTAAGATTTTAGAACAAACTAAGGGGATAGTCGGTTTCAAAATAATAATTACTGAAATACACGCTGCTTACAAACTTTCTCAGAATAGAAATGATGAAGATTATCATACTGTAATTCAAAAATTAAATGAAACAGAAATTTCTAGTTCAGTAGAGTTGGTAGCAGAAATGAAAAAAAGAAGATTAATATAATATTTTGACTCTGTTCCCCTATTTGGTTGTTCAGTCATTGCTTCGGTCTTCCAATCCGCCAGTGGGCGGAAGGAAGATCGAAGACCGAAGCAATCCGCCTACTACGAAGGACTTATTGATTTGTAATATAGTGCCAATTTCACACGGACTCAGGCTTCGTAGCTAACGGATTGCTTCGTCATGACGCCTACGGCTCCATTCCTCGCAATGACTGAACAGCCAAATAGGGGTGGACAGAGTCAAAATTTTTAATGATTAAAATATAAAATGTCACAATGGAAGATACATTCAAAATAAGAAAAGTAGAAATAGGAGATCTTGATCAGGTCGCTGTTTTATTTGATGAGTATAGAATGTTTTATGGAAAGGAAACGGACTTGCATGCTGCGAAACAATTTCTTTCAGATAGGATTGTTAATAATGATTCTGAACTATTTGTAGCTGTTGTAAACGATACTTTACTCGCTGGTTTCATTCAGTTATACCCAATTTTTTCATCAACGAGAATGAAACGATTGTGGTTATTAAATGATTTATATGTGAATCCAACTTATCGAGGAAAACATATTTCTGTCTTATTGATAGACAAGGCAAAAGAGCTGTCTGAAAAAACTAATTCGGCAGGCTTAATTCTGGAAACGGCCAAGTCGAATGAGATTGGGAATAGACTATATCCTAAAACAGGATTTGTTTTAGATGAAGAGCATAATTATTATTATTATTATTAGCAGTACAAACTATTTTTATTTATGACTACTACAGAAAGTATAACACAAGCCATTACAGACTTTGTGAAAGGTGGAGATAATAGCGATATAGCGTTGTTGGATAAAGTGCTTCATAGTGACTTTAGAGTAACGAACAATGGTTTTATGGGTACTTCTGGAGTTACTATCATTGACAAACAAAAGTATTTATCAAATATTAAAGAAGGTGTTTTTGGTGGGCTGCCAAGAAAAATGACTATTGAAGCTATTGACGATAGTGGAAGTATAGCAATGGTAAAGCTGCGATTAGAGAGTGCGGAAAATTATTTTGTTTCTTACAATTCGTTAATATTAGATAGTGATAAGGAATGGAAACTTATTAATAATCTTGCTTTGGTTGAGGCGATAATAGCTAGATAATTTCAGAAGTGGGTAGTTGATGCTAAAAAAGCACATTATGAATCAATTAAGCAGGATAAATGGAATGTATTTGGGATAAGTCTTCTGAAAGCCCTTTCGATAAAGCATTTAAGGTAAGAACTGTAACGTTAAATAGGGCTTAAGCCATAGAATAGGATATTTACTCTGTAATTCGTATATTGCAGCATGAGCATACAACTATTTGATTACGAAATTCGCGCGAAATATCGTAAATTAATCACAACCACTTCTAGTGCTGAAGCTAAAAGGATCTTGATAAAAGGTAATGAAGAGATGGCACCTGTTGAAAAAGAAAAATTAGCACTTATATTAAAAGGCTAATTTTATTCTGGTTTACTTATTAAAGTCCCTTTCAGAAATGTTAGGGCTTTTCTTTTTTTAGGGTATTTGAACTAACTAAAATTCTATATGGATAATTTACTTGTTTCTGTTTTTTTATTAATAGGGCTTTCATTGACGGTTTTAATGTGTTATCAGGAAAGTAAAAACAGAAAAATAAGCTTTGTAGGAGCTTTGTTACTATGTATTATAGCAACGCCATTAATTGGATATTTTATTATTTCTAATTTTAGAAGCAGAAATCCAAAAGGGTGTAAATGGTGTGGGAATGAGAGAAATGAAGTCGAGTTTTGTGGTGTTTGCAAGAAGAATATCGAAGGAGTGACTAAAATAAGTGTGGGAGCTGATAATCATTGACACGAACTTACTAAGGCGTTTTTTTATCTTTTGAGTTCTGTTTTATATGGGAATATTGTAATTACTTTCAGATTTTATGTAACGAAAATCTATCTTAAAAAAGTTAAATTTATATACAAAGAGAAAGGTTTAACTCTATAGATTATGACAAAAGAAGATATCTCCAACTTTGCTGATAATAATTATGAATTGACTATAAATGAAACAGTCAAATTGATATTTAATGATGGTAAGTGCCTATATGGATTTTTTAAAAGACTTACTGAGGCAGAAACTTCTGAAAAAAAGAAAGATCATAATAAATGGGATTTTATAATATATTCTCAGGATTTGCCTCCTAAAACAATAGTGATTAATGGTGATGAAGTATTAAGTTTGGAGGTTATAGAGATTAAAGTTTTATTTTAAATAGTAGCATTAGTTAATGAATGTTGTGTTAGTTATTTTAAATTTAGTTATAACTTTTAAAATACGGTTACTATGAAAAACAACATAATTATAAAAATCATGCCGTTGAGTTTTCCGTGGGAAACAAAAGATCCATTTATTTTTTGTGTACACCATCGAGATGAATTTCCAAAAGGTAATGATGCAATGGGTCCAAATGTTTCCTTGGTAGGAAGGAACATCGGACAAGATTTTGCAGGGAAAGATGGATGGAATATGTATCATGGAGAGACTATTCCTGGGTTTCCGTATCATCCTCATCGAGGTTTTGAAACGGTCACAATTGTGAAAGAGGGAATTGTAGATCATACCGATTCGTTAGGTGCCGCTGGGCGTTTTGGAAAAGGAGATGTGCAGTGGATGACAGCAGGCAAAGGTGTTCTTCATTCGGAAATGTTTCCACTTATTCATAAAGACAAAGAAAATCCTTTAGAATTATTTCAGATCTGGTTGAACTTGCCCAAGGTGAGTAAATTTGTAGAGCCTCATTTTAGAATGTTGTGGGAAGATGAAATTCCTCTTTTAACGGAGAAGGATAGTAACGGTAAATTGGTAGAAGTAACTGTAATTGCAGGAACACTTAAAGACTCAATTGCCCCTAGTCCAACACCTAATTCATGGGCAGCAAAACCAGAAAATGATGTGATGATTTTGACAATTAAAATGGAGGCTAATGCTACATGGACGTTGCCAAATACATCTAAGGATGTAAACAGAGTAATCTATTTTTATAAAGGTAAATCAATTACAATAGCTGGGGAAATTGTTTTAGCTTCTCATTCTATAGAAGTGAATGCTAAATCAGATGTTGTTTTAGAAAGTGGGAAAGAAGATTGTTACTTGTTAGTATTACAAGGTAAGCCAATAGCTGAGCCAGTGTCACAGCATGGTCCTTTTGTAATGAATACACAAGAAGAAATCTACGAAGCATTTCAGGAATACGAACAAACTCAATTTGGCGGTTGGCCTTGGCCCAAACATGAGCAAGCTCATGATAGGAGCAAAGGACGATTTGCGCTGCATGGGAATGGAAGGGAAGAAAACAAGTAAACTTATATTGCTACCTATAAGATTTTATAAAACTTTATAGGTGGCAAGTAATTGTTTTTTTATTTTAGTATAGTCTATTACTATTATAAAATGATTAATGTCAGTTTTTCTTTCAGTGCCCAACGTTAAAAATTTTCCTTTACTTATGGTTTTATAACCTGTGGGAAACGACTTTATTTTTTATCTTAGTATTAATACTTCCCCTTCTTTTTTATATGGTCCTGAATATTCTTCTGCTTCTCCATCATAGTAAATAACATACGTATAAACTCCTAATGGCATTGGTTCTCCTTTGTATGTACCATCCCATCCAATGTTTTTCATATACTCTAGATCTTTAGAAGAAAAGATGATTTCACCCCATCTGTTGAATATGATAATATTGAAATTTTTATAGTGATCACCGAAAACTTTAAAGTAGTTATTGCCCGATTTATCAGGAGTAAAAACATTTGGTACAAATAATCTTGGTGGACATATGTTTCTAACCTGTATATTATCTGAGATGGGACATGAACTTGTTCCTATGGTACTGGTTACGGTAACTGTATAGATTCCTTCTTGATTTACTTTGATGATAGGTAATGTATCACCCGTAGGAGACCACAAGTAAGAGAATTGATAATTTGTCTTGGGCATTGCCTGTGCGTTAAGCGTCGCTACACTGTCGGTTTCTGCACAAAAATTAGTTTCATCAGGTAAATTAAGTATCGCAAACTGATTGTATAAAATATCAGACGTGTCTTTATTGTTGTTACAGTCACCAATAGTGATTTCGACAATGTATCTTCCCTGTGTAGTGACCAATTGTGTCTTACTGTTGTTGTTAAGATTTACGCCATCTCTTGTCCATATATAAGTAGGAAAAAAATCTTCGATTGGCGGAATATTTCCTATTCCAAAATTTGTTGGTTGTGCGGATAAAGTGGTAATCTGATTTTCACAAAGTGTATCGTTTACGAGTGTCATAATTGGAGAGGCAATAGAAATTAAATATACACTATCCGCTGTGGTACAGTTGAATTCATTAGTCACGGTAACTCTGTAGGGAATCGTATCAAAGATCAGGTTAGATTGTACAATTATCTGGTTAGTATTGGTAGGCCCCATGATGGTTGGGTCGGGTGCCCAGTTATAAGTAAATACACTTCCACCACTTACATTAGAAGTGGCGAGAATGGTAGAATTGTTTACACAATTTGTTTTATCAATACCCGCCATAGAAGGGCTAGGGTTAATTGTGAAAGGAGCACTTGGCGTCTGACATGCTCCAAATGAGTATATGAAGTTATAAGTACCAGGTGCTGTAGGATTTATTTGAAGATTATTTTGTCCAGAGATTAATACACCATTTTTAAACCATTGATAAAACGGTAATGGAGGTGTTGGTATGCCAGGCGTAATGGAACTTACAATAGAATTACTATCCGTAAAACAACTTGTTCCCGTGAGTAAAATAGAAGAGGGCATGTTAAACGCTTTAACTGTTACGGTGTCGTTGTCAGAAGGACAATTTTTATTATCGTATACAGTCAAAATAAAATCCTTGTTAATAGAAATAGGAACATTTATTGAAGAGGCATTAGCAGCTAATATTGTATTGGATATATCTTTCCATTCATATATGCTGTTAATTGGATTAGTAGCAGCAGACAGGATAACAGTAGTGCCATTGCATACAAACTGATCAACTCCTGCATTCGCAATAGGAGTAGGCGTAATTGAAAGATTCGTAGAACTGGAAACAGGGCTACATAAATTATTACCTTGTGATGTTAAGGTAAGTGTTACCCTACCTGCATTATAATCGGCTAGTGAAGGGTAATAAGATCCATTCACAGCAAACTCATTTGGG
>JANOTP010000114.1:0-3370 GCA_031416415.1 Cytophagales bacterium
TGGGATATAACCACGACCGAGTTGGTCTACGGCCACAGTAGTTGAACAAGATGGAAGTGGTCCTACTACTGCTTGACTGTACCATTGTATATACCCAGGTTGTGCTGACTCTGTGTTTCTAGGTACACGATAGGTGAAATCGTTAGGACCTAAAGAACCACTGCCGCCTATAGAAGCACTTACTGTTTCTACTCCTGCAATTGCTGATAAGTTTGTTAGGGCACCACCGGCACCATTAAATCGTATAGGTGTACCATCTTCTTTGTATAATCTCCAAAACATTAAATTATTGTTTGAAGGATTAAAACCAAAATTTATAACCTCGCCTACATTACAAGCTCTAATCTTTATTCTAAATTTTTCGTTGGTTGGGTTTATAGAAGTAAAAGTACCTGTTATCCTTCCTAATCCGCCTGGAGAAGGACCTTGATCCCATATTTGAACCACGTTAGCTGGATTCGTTGGTATAAGTCCAGTATATGTACTTTTGGTTGTATCAAATTGAAGACCACTACCAACAGCAGTAGTATTAACAAGTAACTCTCTTGTTCCCTCTCCAAATAAATTTAACGAACAACCCAGCAGCAAAAGAATAACAATAGATTTTGCGTATCTATTCACTTTTACTGAAAAATTTGTAGTTAGTCCTATTTCCATGTACTTATTAATTAAATTATTTAACCCACCCACTTAAATACAATATGCTTATTTTAAAGATACTTATTTATATTGTTTATCTATAAAAAAGTAACTTGATATAATTTATTACAATTTATGTGTTTTTTGAGAAATTTCAATTCCAATAATATTCAACTCCCCAAAATACAAATATAAGTGAATTTTTATCACAATTCTAATACCTTCTATAGTTTAATAACTATAAATTTATTAACTATGCATCTTAATATACTTATTTTGCATAATTTACAACAAATTAACTAAGTGTACGTAATTAAATAGTAATTTGTTTAGTTTTAATAGAAATATATCCGGTTTTGTTATCAACAATAATTAAATAAAAGAAAACAAAACATGTCGAAATAATTGAATATGAATAAGTTGTACAGGGCATTTGTGTTATTTATTGTTCACTTGGGTTTAATATCTACTATTAACGGTCAAGATGCTGTATTTTCTCAATATTTCTCTTCAGGTCTATATGTAAGTCCTTGTTTTGCAGGAATAGAGCCTAATCTAAACATTGGAGTAAATACACGTACTCAATGGAAAAGCGTTTCAGCACCCTATGTAACAAATCAAATTTCAGTAATTAAACCTTTTCATAAATACGGATTAACCGATAACCAAGTTGGAGGTATAGGATTATCTATTTACCAAGATAAGGCAGGTGATTTTGGCTATCAAGTATTAGGTGCAAATGTAAGTGGTGCTTATAATATACAAGCAGGGGAAAATCATACTATTACATTTGGACTACAAGCTGGTGTACTACAAAAACAAATTAACGTCGAAAAACTTGAATGGGGAAGTCAATTTGACCAATATAAAGGTTTCAATTCCAGTTTTCCTGCCGATGCATCACAATCAAGCGGGAGTCTATCTGGTAGAAAAATCATGTTAGATTTAGGAGCAGGATTATTATATTATTTTAAAGCTGGAAGAGATAGAAGAGAAAAAGGAGCAAGTTTCTGGTTGGGTTATTCGGCCTACCATATCAACAGACCAAATGAATCACTTATCTCTGGATATACCAGTAAACTTCCCATGACAAATAAAGGTCTAGCTGGTATAGAATTTACCTTAGGATCACGTTTTAATATCTCTCCAAATGTACTGGCAGTAATGCAAGGTAGTGATACCAAAGAGTTGAAAGGACTTAGCAATATGCAACTTAATACAGGTATGTATTTAACATATATGTTGGTAGACCTTGACGATAGATCTGATATGCTTCCTAAAGATATTATACTTGGTGGATGGTATAGAATTAATGATTCTTACATAGCTTCAATAGGGTTAGTTTCCAATATTTATACTATTGGATTCAGTTATGATCTTAACAAATCAGGATTGAAAGTAGCAACTCAGGGAAAAGGTGCCTGGGAAGTATCCTTAAAAATCCAAGTTCCTAAAAAGGAAAAGGTTAAAAGATATTATACACCAAGAATCTAATTTTGTATAATTAGGCTTATATTTGATTTATGAAGAAATTTGTTATCTTTTTTCTAATTTTAGTGACCATAAGTATTTTTTCAGAACATGCTTTTGCTCAAAAAAAGCAGGGGAAAACTAAACCTAATCCTACATTAATTCTTGCTGATAAACATGCCAACAACCAAGAATATTATTTAGCAGCGCATGAATATGCAAGAGTTTTAAAAAATGACTCTTCCAACGCCTATGCTATGTTTCAACTAGCAGAATGTTACCGTCAGTTTTTTGATTATAAAAACGCTGAACTTTTTTATCAAAAGGTAGCAAATCGGTTTCGTGATAAATATCCTTTAGCAAGATTTTGGTTTGCTACAATGCTTAAAGATAATGGGAATTACAAAAAAGCAGTAGAGAATTTTGAAAAATACAGGGAAGAACATACCGATACAGATTTAGAAACGGAGTTATACCGTGAAAAAGCTTCTCAGGAGATTAAAGGTTGTTATATAGCAATAGAAGAAGGGAAATTACCAAAAAAAGATTATGGTTTTAAATGTCTTCCAAAGCCAGCTAATAGTCATGAATCCGATTATTCTCCAGTGGTTTTTGAAAACGATACATTTCTTACGCTTACCTCATCAAGACGAGGATCTGTAGGAGGGCATCGCGACAATTCATTAGGTGGAGCCTTTACAGATGTTTATAGATTTCAAAAAGAACAAGACACTATATGGAATATAGTTAAACACAGTCATAACGATGAGTTTAATAAACTAAATACTCAATACAACGAAAGTTCCGGCTCCTTCACAGGCGATGAAAAAAAATATTATTTTACTCGATGTGATGAGATTGTAAAAGTTGATAATTATGAAGAGTTTAACTGTGCCATTTATGTCAGTTATAACAAGACTGGTAAATGGGAAAAACCAACCCGTCTTAATGAAAATATAAATACTCCTGGTCAATGGAATAGTCAACCTAGTATTTCTCCAGATGGTAATATTCTATTTTTCGTTTCAAAAAGACCTGGTGGTTTAGGGCAGCATGATATATGGTATAGTACCTGTAATGGTGATGATCAGTGGGGCCCACCGATAAATCTAGGAGACAAAATAAATACACTCTTTATAGATGTATCTCCGCGTTATTATGCAGATCAAAAAGTTTTATTCTTTTCTTCAAACGGTCACGGAGGGCATGGTGGTCTTGATATTTTCTTAACAAAAGAAGATGATGGATTTCAAAATATAGT
>JANOTP010000115.1:0-43812 GCA_031416415.1 Cytophagales bacterium
CGTTTACAATGTGCCTTTGTTGATACGCCTGAAGTAGATAAAATCTGTGATTATATAGGCTCACAACAAGGCTATTCTACAGCTTATCTTCTTCCAGAGTTCAGTGATGCTGATATGGAGGATAATCAAAAAAGTGAAGATTTTAATTTTTCTGAACGAGATAAACTATTTGATGATGCTGCGCGTTTGATAGTATCTACTCAGCAAGGAAGTACTTCACTTATTCAAAGAAGAATGAAGCTTGGGTATAATAGAGCTGGAAGGTTAATCGATCAGCTAGAGGCTGCCGGAATCGTTGGTTCATTTGAAGGAAGTAAAGCACGTGAAGTATTAATAAAGGATGAATTTAGTTTGGAACAATTATTGTCTGAACTTGCAAAGAAAGGTTAACAGGATTTGAATAAGTAAGATATAAGTAAGTTTTTACAAGTAAAGTACTTAATATTCATCATCTCCTTCTCTATATTTGCGTATAAGGTATACGTTTACAGAATTATACTATTTTAATAAAAATTACAGGAAATGAAAAAGTTTATCAGCCTTGTTGTATGTCTTGTGTCGTTTGGGTTCGCTGCTACTGCTCAAAATGAAGGGAAAGCGCAAACTATATTGGATGCAATGAGCAAAAAATATAAGGAGATGCCTGCTTTTAAGGCGAAATTCAGTTTTAGTCTTGTAAATCCACAAGCTAAAGTAAAGGAAACATCAGAAGGAGATATAGAAGTAAAAGGTGCTAAGTTTCACCTTAAGATGGGAAATCAAGAGATTTTTAACAACGGTACTACGGTATGGACCTATCTCAAAGATGTAAATGAAGTAAATATTTCTTCTTACGAACCAGAAGAAAATGAAGTTACACCTACTAAGATTTATACGCTCTATAAAAAAGGATACAAATACCATTTTTTAGAAGAGAAAGTTTACAATGGAGTTAGTTATGATGTAATCGAATTAAATCCAGAGGATATTAAGAAAAGTAAATTCTTCAAAATTAAAATCGAAGTAAGCAAAGCTGACAAAAGTGTTAGGAGCTGGAATATTTATGAAAAAAATGGAAGTGTTTACACGTATATGATAAAATCCTTTACTCCAAATTTAAAATTAGAAGATACTTATTTTAATTTCGACAAGTCTAAATATGCAAATGTGCAAGTTGAAGACCTAAGATAATGAATAAGCAGGAGTTAGTAAGCCTAATCAAACAGAAGAAGTCATATCTATGCGTAGGTCTTGACACGGATATAAAAAAAATTCCTTCTTTTTTACTAAAAGAAAAAGATCCGATTTTTGAATTTAATAAAAGAATAATTGACGCTACTCATAAATACGCAGTAGCATACAAACCCAATATAGCTTTTTATGAAGCAATGGGTGCTAAAGGTTGGGAAAGCCTTGAGAAAACAATAAATTATATTCCCAAAGATATTTTTACTATAGCAGATGCTAAAAGAGGGGATATTGGAAATACATCAAGTCTTTATGCGCGTGCTTTTTTTGAAAACATGAATTTTGATTCTGTTACAGTAGCGCCTTATATGGGTGAAGATTCGGTAAAACCATTTCTTGATTTTGAGGGAAAATGGGCGATAGTGCTAGCATTGACTTCAAATGAAGGCAGTAAGGACTTTCAAGTATTAGAAAATTCAGACGACAAAGAAGCCTTATATTTAAAAGTACTTAAAGCTGTCTCTACATGGGGCACGGACTCAAATATTATGTTTGTAGTAGGGGCTACCAAAGCAGAGATGTTTGCCACTATTCGTAAGTATGTACCTAACCACTTTCTTCTTGTGCCTGGTGTAGGTGCACAAGGAGGCGATCTTGGCGAAGTATCGAAATATGGCATGAATAAGGAATGTGGTTTGTTGGTCAACTCTTCAAGAGGCATTATTTATGCGTCATCTGGAGAATCCTTTGCCAAAGATGCAGAAATAGAAGCAGAGAAAATTCAAAAAGAAATGGAAGGTTATTTAGAAATGTATCTTTGATTTTTTGTATTGTAAATTAAATTTTTATTAATAGTGCTTTTTATTTTTCATAATTTAGTTTGATCTTTTTAAAACAAACCTAATCAATCTAGTAATTACTTTAAACTTTAAACTTTAAACTTTTCACTTTTCACTTTAAACTTTTTACCTTAAACATTTTTTACTTTGAACTTTTTAAACTTTTTTCACGATGAACGAACATTTTTTACATTTTATCTGGCAGTATCAGTTTTTTAATAAGCAAGAATTAAAAACTAATAATGGAGAAGTGCTCACTATTTTACATCCTGGTTTTCATAATAAAGATCAAGGCCCCGATTTTTCTCACGCACGTATTTTTATGCAGGGACTAGAGTGGCATGGCAATGTAGAGATTCATTTAAAAGCTTCTGATTGGTATTTGCACAAACATCAGACAGATAAAAATTATGATACAATTATTTTACATGTAGTTTGGGAAAACGATCGACAAGTAGAGAGAGAAGATGCGTCTATAATTCCTGTACTTGAATTGAAAAATAGTGTAGATCTCTCAATGCTTGAGCGGTATAGAAGTTTTATAGATTCTGGGGTTCACTTACCTTGTCAATATTTTTTAAAGGAAATTCCAGCGGTTCATTTGTCTAGTATGTTTAACAAAGCATTAATAGAAAGACTTGAAAGAAAAGGAAGAGAGGTTTATGAATTGTTTAAGTTAAATGAAAACGATTGGGAGGAAACATTTTGGCAAGTTTTAGTTCGGAACTTTGGTTTTAAAATCAATAATCAGTCATTTGATCAGCTTAGCCGTTCGCTTTCCTATAAATTGCTTTTGAGACATTCAGGGAGTCAACTTCAATTAGAGGCCTTATTATTTGGGCAATCGGGCCTCTTAGAAATCGCAAAGGAAGATTCCTATTCAAAATTATTAGAAAAAGAATATGATTTTCTATCTCATAAGTATTCGTTATCCGAACTAAAAATGAGTGGCCATGTTTGGAAATTTCTTCGTACCCGTCCATGTAATTTCCCTACGGTACGTATCGCCCAATTGGCTGCATTGTTGAAGAATTCTGATAAACTTATAAATCTTATATATGAACATAAAACAATAGATGAGTATGTAGATATTCTAAAAACGCCTGCATGCTCTTACTGGAGTTCACATTATAAATTTGGAGAAAAAATAAGCGGTAGCTTGCCGGGTATTACAGAGTCTTTTATATATAGTATTATCATTAATGTTATACTTCCACTGAAAGTCGCTCGGTATATAGCTGGTAACTTAGAAAATTTTCCAGAAGAATTATTGTCACTATTAGAAAGAATGCCTTTAGAAGTGAACAAAATATCTAAGGATTGGCAAAAAATTGGGATAAAAATGAAGTCGGCTTATGATTCGCAAGCAGGAATAGAATTATACAATCAATACTGCTTAAAAAGAAAATGTTTATATTGCAGTATAGGAACTCATATTATTAAACGTTGAAATGGAATTATTTTTGCTTCTTATTCAGGTGCCAATATTAGTAATAATCATTAAATATGTAAGGAAGCTGAATTCTACGACACTATTAGTAAATTCTTATTATTATATATTATCTTTTAAAGTTACAGCGGGTTTATTTTTAGGAGTGCTTTATTTTAATTATTATAAACAAGGCGATACAATTGATTTTTACCATGATCTTAATATGCTTAATACTATTTTTTATACAGATATTAAGTCTTATATCGATTTAATATTTTTTAGAGAGGTTCCTTCGGGGTTTAAGAATGAGATTATGTCCTTTCGTCAACAAAGAGCGTATACTTTTATTCGAATTTTAAGTCCGCTATATATTTTGACTGGAAGTAATTACTGGATGTTATCTGTTTATCTATCTTTGTTTTCATTTACAGGATTGTGGGTTTTGTCTAATACCTTACTGAAATTTTATAAGCTTAATCCTTTAGCCGTATTGATTTCATTTTTTGTTTTCCCCTCAGTAGTACTATGGAGTTCTGGAATCATTAAAGAAAGTCTTATTATAGGTATGATGAGTATAATAATTAGTATTTTATTGAATAAAGCCAATTCTATAAGTAGATTTTCTATAGCTTCAGTTTTGATAATAATTATTTTTTCAACACTTCTCCTGATAATAAAATTTTATTATTTCGCTGCCTTAGTTGCTGTATTATTACCGTATTGTTTGATAAAATTTTATGCTCTTAAATTTGGAGAGGAAAAATTTAAAAAGTCGTATCAAATGATAGTATTATTGTCATTAATAGTACTATCGGCATTCATAGCAACAATGTCACATTCGTTGTTAAATCTAAAAGTTCTTTCGGAAGTGTTATTTGTTAATTATTCTGAAACGTTACGAAATTCTGAAGGGTTGAATGTGTTTATTTTTGAAGGTATTAATTCTACTCCTGAAAGTTTTATAGAGCATATTCCTAGGGCTCTCTCCTATGGTTTATTTGGTCCCTTTTTATGGCATTGTAAAAAACTTATTTCTTTTGTAAATGGAATAGAAAATACTATTATACTTGTTTTGTTCATTACTTTTTTATTAGGAAATTTTATAAAAGGGAAAATTTTAAAAATTGGAATTGAAGAAGTTAGTCTTTGTATATACATAGCTGTATTAGCTGTGTTTATGGCATTCGCATCTCCAAATTGGGGTACACTTGTTCGTTACAAGATTGGATACTTGCCATTTTTTTTATTGCTAATTTTAAATAATAATGTAGCAATAACTCAACTTGAAAGAAAGTTTAACTTCTTAAGTTTAGAGGAAACAAAATTATAAACCTTCGTCCAGTCTATAAAGAATATATAGACAAGGAGCCAAGGATTAAGAGGGTGTCCGATATTCATGATTAGTAATGTGCCTGTATGAAAGGCTATTCCCCCCGCCATCCATAGCCATTTCCATCGTGGTAAGAAAAGGATTAGAATAAAGCTTAATTGTATTAGTAAAGAACCCGCGCTGATAAGTATACATAAAAAGTCATATTGAATTATTATTTTTGAAATTTGGGTTTCATGAAAAGATAAGTATGTTTTTAGCGTTTCTGGTTTTAGCCAAGATAACCGAGCTATGAATATTTTTTCAAGACTACTTAGGAAATAAACCATGGCAATCGATATTCTTATTAGTTGTAAAGACCAAGAGTTGAATAGGGCAGTATTTCTTTTTTGTTCGTCAAATAAAAATGGAAGTAACATAAATGCATACGTTATAGTAGCATAGCTATGGTCTAATTTTTCAAAACTAAACTCCCAACATTGTACTAAAATAAATATAAAAAGGCTTAAACTTGTACATAAAACTATACGAATATTTAATAAAATTAAGATAGTTAAACTATACCAAATTCCAGCAATTATTAGTATGGTAAAATACTCTGGAAAGGGAATATTGAATAGCCTTAGCCATAAAACGGGTTTGTAGAAGGGCATTAAGGGTTGCATGAATATTAAATCATGGCAGAGCTGACCAATTAGATAAAGAAAGTAACTAAAGTAAATTACGCGTAGGATATCAATGTTTTTTGAGGTTGTTTCAGTATGAAAGAAATTACTAATTTTGGTTTTGAATTTGCCACCTTTATTATATAAATAAATTAGTAGAAATACCAAATAATAAATAGCAGAAAATCTGTAAAGAACTTGATCCGCTTTAGCTAAGAAAAAGGTAATATCAAAACGTTCTTTTTCTATAGTAAATCTAGGGTAAAAATTTTCTGTAAGGAAGTTGACAAAGTTATCCGGATGCCCATTGTAAGCAAATAAAATAGCAGGTTTAAGATAAAGGTAATGAAACATGCAATAGACTATGGGTAATAGTAGCACTAAAAAACAAATAAATTTTTTCAGCCCTGTATTCATTTTCTTATATAAGTTCCTATTTTGAGGGTGTCTATTGTTTGCTTAGAAGAATGTGTTATAATTCTTTTAATTTCAATTTCATTAACTAATCCATTGGTCGAGGAGAATATTTTGTCTGAAAACAACTGCATTTCGTTTCTGTAATAATAATTTCTACATAAATAATGAAACGTATTTGGGTTAATTCCTATTTTTTCTGGATTGAAAATGATTTTAGTGTTATGCTTAGTCTCATATACAATGAACTGCTCTGTTTGAATGTCTTTTTTAATAGGCTCCGCAAACATACCGAAACGAAGAAATGGGAAAAAATCTGTAATTAAAATAAATGGTAGGATTAATCCTGCAAGGATAATGGTAACCATACTATTTTTTTTATTAAGAATCATTTCTATAAATTAGGGAAGAATTAATCGTTTAAATGGTAAAGACTATTCAATATATAAATATACTAAGATTTGTGGTAAAATTGTTTTTTATCCTTTTTCTTATTTCTATGTTACTCTTAATGGGTTTTATTTTAGTTACTACCTACGAAGATTTTACGAGTGAATTGTTGACGCTGTATAGCAAACAGGATAAGATAGTTGAATTTAGGACTAGCTATTTGACCAAAGAAGTTTTTCTATATTTCAGAATTCTGACAACGGTTTCGTTGTTATTATTAGTCTATATAAATCTTAAGTTGTCAATTGTTTCAGAGTTTGCAGTTCTGAAAATAGTTTCGTTTTGTGCTTCTATAAAAAAGTTTTTTAACTACTTACTGGAACAGTATACTATGTTTTCTTTTGTTGAAAAAGCGATTTTTTTTACTGTCATAATTTTGTTGTCAATAGTGAAAATTTATTTTATGTCACGATTTTGTTTAAACGTGGATGAAATATCGTCGTATCTTTTTTTTGTAAAAAGAGGATTTTGGGTGTCGGCGAGTTATTATCCAAGTCCTAATAACCATATTTTTTATTCCATACTTGTTTGGCTTTCTCAGCCTTTTTTTTCTGACCCCTATTATTTAATCAAAACGCCTTCATTTATAATTGGCATTCTAACGGCTGCTAGCCTCATGCTCTTTTTAACAAAATATTTTAATTTTTTATCATCGGTATTAGGTACGTTAATCTTTTCATTTGCTACTCATTATTTTCTCTATTCTATATCTGGAAGAGGGTATGCTCTTATGACAAGTTTTGCGATAGTAACTACTTTTTTGACTATTGAAATTCTTTCAGGCAAAAATGAAAAATTCATATGGGTTATGTATGTGATTGCTTCAATACTGGGATTTTATACAATGATTATATTTTTATATCCCTTTGTTACGTTAAGCTTAGTCCTATTTATTTATTACATTCAGCAAAGAAAATATGCTTTTTTAAAGACTTTTATATATTATAATCTACTTATTGTTTTAGGTGTATTACTATTATATACTCCAGTGTTTTTAATAAGTGGAGTATCAGCGATTACATCAAATCCGTGGATGATTCATTTAGAATGGAATGATTATTTTACAGCACTTCCTGGTTTTATTGAAGGTGCTTTTATTCAAATTATAGATATTGATCATAAGGCAACATTTGTCGGACTAGTTGTTATAATTGTTGCGTTAGCCATTTTGTGGAAAACAAAAAAAAGATATTGGTTCTGGGTAATAGTGGCTTTTTTTACTGTACCAATTATATTAATGACAATTCAACGCCTGCAGCCTTATGGACGTGTTTGGACCTATTTAATATTTCCATTTAGTATGTGTATGTTATTTATTATCGATTATCTTTTTTCGTTAGTTCCAAAGTATAAAAATTTATTATTGATTTTTTCTTCTTTTTTTGTTTTTATTTCTTCCATAGTTCATTTTTATACTATATCCAATAATGGTGCGGGTCTATATGATGATGTAACTAGGATTAGTGCATATATAGCCTCAGAAAAAAAAGCAACTATTTACACAAATGACGATTCTTATAATTTATTTATTCGTTTTGAAGGCTCAAAGATAGGCAAGGAAATATTTCCTCTAATGGGCAATGTAACGGACTTAGGTAAATTAGACTATGTATTAATTGTTCCTGGTACTCTATTTCCCCATGGTGTAGATCGATTTGATTATGTTTTAAAAGAGAAAAATAAATATATTGAAGTATATAAATTAAAGTTGTAACTTGGAATTAGCAGCTACAATTAGTGGATGGTTGTTTAAATGATAAAATTTATAGTATGAAATACGTTAAGTATACAGTAGAAAATAGAATCGGTTATATTACTTTAAATAGACCAGAGAAAAGGAATGCACTAAATTATGATTTTGTTACTGAATTAAAAGATGCTTTTTTGAATGCTTCCTCTGATGAAAAGGTTAAGGTGGTAGTGTTAAAAGCAGAAGGAGATTCATTTTGTGCAGGAGCTGACCTTGAATATTTACAGTCACTTCAGAAGAATACCTTTGAAGAAAATTTTGAGGATTCTACTCATTTAATGGAATTATTTAAACTAATTTATAATCTCAATAAAATTGTAATTGCACAAGTTCAAGGACATGCCATTGCAGGGGGGTGTGGTTTGGTTTCGGTATGCGACTTTTCATTTAGTGTACATGAAGCTAATTTTGGATATACCGAATCAAGAATTGGTTTTGTACCTGCTATTGTAATGGTTTTCTTAATTAGGAAAATAGGGGAAGCTAGAGCCAAAGCCTTATTGCTAACAGGGAATGCTATTAAAGCAAAAGATGCAAAAGAGTTTGGAATTATAAATTGGATTGTAGATGAAAAAGAGCTGGGATCTGCTGTACATGATTTCGCTCAAGAGTTATGTACTCATAATTCTTCCATGTCAATGCAGCTTACAAAAGAAATGATAGGAGAGGTGCAAAATATGTCTTTAGAAGACGGGTTAAAGTATGCCTGTAAAAAGAACGCAGAAGCCAGAAGTTCGGAGGATTGTAAAAAGGGAATCGCTGCTTTTTTAGGAAAGCAAAAGATGGTTTGGTAAAAGCTGTTATGTTAGTTTTTATTTCATGCGAAAAGCGAACTTTTATAAATGACACTCGTTTTATATGAATAAAAAAATTAATAAAAAAATATAAAGTAATATTACACTAAAGTTAAATACCTTTCTTGAATCACTTTCAAATGATGAATCTGATGCCCTGAAAGTTGGAACCCAAGCGCCAATGCAGATATTTCTACTTTATAACAAATCCCTTTTCTCACTAACATTTCATCTGTAAAATTTTTAAATAATAAAATACTAGTCATACGTACTAATTTAAACTCTTCTATTAAATCTTCAAGCGATTGATTTTTGGTACTAGTATTTAAGGCTAGTAAATTTTCATCATATCCTGGTAAAATTGTTTTGTCGTTTCTCGCAATTCTAAGTGCTCTATAGCTTTGGATACGCTCGTTGTCGATCATATGCTGAAAAATATCTTTTATAGTCCATTTGCCTAGTTCATAAACTTTGTCACCTATTGTCTTTAGCTCTTGAAGATTAATATTTTCTAGTATTTTCAAATTCCTATCAAGGGAGACAATCAGCTCTTCGTCTTCAGCCAGATTGATATACCTGTCAAAAAATTCAGGCATAGGGTTTATACTAGATTTTTTCATATAAGTTAAATATATAAAAATTAGGTTAAATGAACATATTTTTTCTGACCTTTATGAATGATTCGTTAATATCTTAAACTGTAGAGAATGCCTGAACCACTTCCAATTCTGGAAATTATACCTGAGCTTAAACAGAAGCTCTTGACGAATACTACCATTATATTGCAAGCTCCTCCAGGAGCAGGAAAGAGTACGTTGCTGCCTTTAGAACTTCTGGACGAGGAATGGTTAATAGGTAAAAAGATTATCATGTTAGAGCCTCGCCGGCTAGCTGCTAGAGCAGTAGCCAGCAGAATGGCTTCTTTACTTGATCAGTCTGTAGGTGAAACAATTGGTTATCGAGTGAGGTTTGAAAATAAAATCGGAAAGAATACTCGTATTGAAGTTGTTACAGAAGGAATTCTTACACGAATGCTTCAACAAGATAATTCATTGGAAGGAATAGGGCTGGTTATTTTTGATGAATTTCACGAGCGAAGTCTGCATGGTGATCTTGCTCTCGCCTTGTGTAGAGATATTCAACAAGTGTTGAGAGAAGATTTGAAAATAATAATTATGTCGGCAACACTTGACGGGCAAATGCTTTCTTCTCTTTTGGGAAATGCACCAATAGTGACAAGTCAGGGACGGCAATATCCAATAGCGTATCATTATTTCTCTCAAGACAATGATACTCCTTTACCTATACAAATGGCAAGAGGAATTCGTAAAGCATTAGAAAAAGAGGAGGGTGATATTCTTGCGTTTTTTCCTGGAGCTGGAGAAATAATGCGTACACAAGAGTTATTGGAAAAAGAACTTGTAGGTGTTAGTATTCACCCATTGTACGGAGATTTGCCACAACAGAAACAGCAAGAAGCAATTTTGCCACATCCTTTAGGTCTTCGCAAAATTGTATTGGCAACGTCAATAGCAGAAACGAGTTTAACTATAGAAGGAATAAAAATTGTAATAGATTCAGGTACTGCAAGAGTACCGAAATTTGATCCGAGGACTGGATTGACAAAACTTGAAACGATTCGTGTTACAAAAGATGCTGCAGATCAGCGTGCAGGGCGGGCTGGGAGATTAGGCCCTGGTGTATGTTATCGTCTTTGGAGCGAAGGTGCGCATCAGCATTTTTTGCCGCACCGCACTCCTGAAATACTTGAAGCTGATCTCGCTCCTACAATGTTAGAACTTTCGCAGTGGGGTGTTAAAGATATTCGTTCTCTTACTTGGCTTACTCCACCTACATCAGGAAGTGTTAGTCAAGCAAAAGAATTATTGACAGTGCTTGGAGCACTTTTAAATAACAAGATTACTGAATCGGGAAAAGAGATGTTGCGGTTGCCAACTCATCCTCGTATTGCACATTTAATTCTTGAGGGAGAAAGGGCGAGGCTACTTCCCTTAGCTATTGATGTGGCTGCTGTGTTGGAGGAGCGAGATCCTATGCCTAGAGAGGCTGGAGCTAATGTTGCCACTCGTATAGAAAATTTGCGCAAGTGGCGCAATAAAGAATATGTTACGGCAGATAAAGGCACGCTCGAACGCATTGAACGTTTGGCCCATGTTTGGCGAAAAAATTTCCGTGTAGAGGTGGATAATACTCCGCCTAATTACGAACATATTGGTAAACTAATAGCAGCAGCATATCCTGATAGAATAGCTCGACAACAAGAAAAAGATCTACAAAGGTTTCGTCTTGCCAATGGGAGAATTGTAAAAATAAATGAACATGATCCTTTAGTGAATGAGAAATGGCTGGCTGTAGCACATTTAGATGCAGGTAATAATGAAGGTAGAATTTATCTGGCTGCACCGTTGAATGTAAAAGATATTCTGCATTTAACTTATGTAAAAGAAGTTGTAAGCTGGGATTCTCAAAAAGGGATTTTGATAGCTCGCACCGAAAAGAGGATAGGGGAGATTACGGTGGAAACTACTCCACTAGAAAAAATACCAGAGGATGAGCGATCAAAAATTTTATGTGAAGTTGTTCGTAAAGAAGGTCTGAATTTATTTAATTGGACTGAAGAACTACTTCAATGGCAATTTAGAATTATGAATATTAAGTCTTGGTATCCTGATCAAGATTGGCCAGATGTGTCTCCTGAATATTTAGTTAATAATCCTGAAGAGTGGTTGTCGCCTTATCTCACAAAGGTCCGTAAAAGAGAGGATTTTCAGAAATTGGAGTTAGATACTATTTTATCAGCGTTGCTGACATGGACAATGAGTCAGCAGTTAGACGCTATAGCTCCGGGAAAAATAAAAGTGCCCAGTGGTTTTGCTATCGATTTAAAATATTTTTCAGATGGAAGTACTCCTGTGTTAGCCGTTCGATTGCAGGAAATGTTTGGGTTACTTGAAACGCCAACTATAAATGAAGGTAGAATAAAAGTAATGTTACATTTACTTTCTCCAGGCTATAAACCTGTGCAAGTGACACAAGATTTGAAAAGTTTTTGGAAGAACACCTATCCAGAGGTCCGAAAAGAGTTGCGAGTGCGCTACCAGAAACATCATTGGCCAGAAGACCCATGGACGGCAGAGGCAGTAAGGGGAGTGAAAAAGAAAAAAGTGGAATAGCTTTTTTCTTTTATTAAAATCTTTTGGCATAAATAACAAGAATGTATATTTGTATTCTTAAGTTCTAGTATACAAAAGCTATTTGTATGGTGAAAATGAAAATTTTGATAGGAAATCATCATCTGCAATTTTTAGGCGGATCAGAAACATTTACCTATACTCTAGCAGTAGAATTGTTGAGATTAGGCCATTCCGTCTATTATTATACTTTTTTTAGAGGGCTTATTTCTGAAAAAATGGAAGCAGAAGGTGCGGTATTCTATGATTTAAAAAATAAGAATAGGGAGAAATTTGATATTGCGCTGCTCTCTCATCAAACGATTTTTCGCTATAAAATAAAAGCTAGAGTAGTTGTTCAGACTTGTCACGGCGTCAACCATCCCTATGAACAACCCTCTGTCTATGCCGATAGAATCGTGGCAGTAAGTGAAAAAATAGGCGAGCGGTTATTGGAAAAAAAATATTCGTCTACTATTATCCGTAATGGTATAGATTGTCAAAGATTTTCACCGAGAATACCCTTAAATAATAAACTTAAAAATGTGTTAAGTTTATGTCAAAGTCAAACTGTTAATGATCTTATAAAAAATGCTTGTGATAAAATAAATGTTCAATTTTATGCGTATGCAAAAACTGCTAGAGCAGTATGGGATATCGAAAGAGTTATTAACGAGGTAGATCTTGTAGTGTCATTAGGAAGAGGTGTATGTGAGGCTATGGCCTGTGGAAGAAATGTATTTGTCTATGACCACAGGGTTTCCTGTAAACCTCATGGAGAGGGTATGATAACACCCGAAAATGCATCGTTGTTAGCAACTCATAATTTTTCAGGTAGTTATTATAAAAATGAATATACGTTGGATAGTATTATAGCAGAAATGAAAAAATACACTCCTGAATGGGGAGCTGCTAATAGAGATTTTATTCTTGAAAATCATGATATAAAGAAAACCGTTCAACACTATCTTTCTCTTTTACCTCTTTCAAAAAAAGAAAGACAAATTAAGTTTTTTAGAATTATGAGACAGTATATATCTAACATGCGATACAATTATAGAGTGATTTGTTTTAAAGAGTATGATGGGTATTATAAAGTAATTAATGGAAGAAAAAAAGAAATTGTAGATGAGAATATATTTTTAAAAATTAATCAAGGAAAAATAAAACCAATTTTGTTTGAAAAGCTAGATTTTCACAAGTTTGAAATTAGTCATTAAGCAGCA
Source organism: Cytophagales bacterium (assembly GCA_031416415.1). Classification (GTDB taxonomy): domain Bacteria; phylum Bacteroidota; class Bacteroidia; order Cytophagales; family Cytophagaceae; genus JANYCO01. Next base: position 13,259 of record JANOTP010000115.1, read on the forward strand.
CCGATTATTTCGCTTGTTATTTTAGCACTCATAAGACATAGAGGTATTCCTCCTCCAGGATGAACCGTTCCGCCACTAAAGTATAGCCCTTTTATTTTTGAATGAAAGTTTGGGTGTCTTAAAAAGGAAGCAAATTTACTGTTTGAACTATTTCCATACAGAGCTCCAAAAGCACTCAACGTTTTTTGTTGTAGTACAATAGGAGTAGTAATTTCTTCTCCCTCAATGAAATTTTCTATGTTTGTTTTTAAAATTCTATTAATTTTAGTTATCACATTTGTGCGAACATCCTGAACTAATTTATCCCAATCTTGACCAGTATCATGAGGCGCATTGATCATTACAAACCAATTTTCACAACCTTCTGGTGCATCGGTAGATGTTTGTTTTGAAGTGATATTTAAGTAGATGGTCGGGTCGTTATAAATTAATTTTTTATTTACCAATACATCAAACTCTTTTTCATACTCTTCACTCCATAAAATATTATGAAGCGCTAATTCAGGGAACGATTTATTGATACACCAATAAAATACAATACCCGAATATGATTTTTCTTGATTAAGGATTCTATCAGGTTTTTTTATGAAAGGCAATAATTTATGATACGTGTAGTAAACGTCCATATTGCTTATTACTAAGTTGTAGTCATAGATTCCTTGACTTGTTTTTATTCCAGTTACTTTTCGGTCTGTTATACAAATTTCTTCTACTAGTTGGTTGAAAACAAATCGCACTCCCATATCGTTAGCTAGTTTTACAAGTGCAGTGGTTATAGAATACATGCCTCCTTCGGGATAGTATACTCCTAGCCCTATTTCCAGATGTGGTATAAGCCCTAAGGTAGCGGGAGCTCTATAAGGGCTAGAGCCATTGTAGGTAGAAAATCGATTGAAATATTGTATTAATTTTTTATTTTTAAATCTTCGTCGGTGCGATTTGTCTAAAGTTTTAAAACTTTCTAGTTTTCGAAAATTCAGGAAACTAAGTATAGATGCTTTGCTTAGGTAGCTTCTGAATTTATGAAGCGATTTCGATAGAAACATGTCCTTTGTAAGGAGGTATTTTTTTTCGGAATCATTAAGATACTTACGAATAGATAATGTTGGTTCATTGAAAAAAAGTTGTGCTTCTTCAATGAATTTATCGGTTGGATGATAAGCGCTAAAAATTTTCCCGTCCTCATAGAAATATCGATGCCCCGGATTTACAAGATTATATTTGAAATAGTCCGTTGTTTTTTTACCGCAAAGCGTAAATAATTCTTCTATGTTTTCAGGAAGTGTTAAAAGAGAAGGTCCAAAATCAAAGCGGTACCCATTAATTTTAATTTGGGTGAGTTTGCCGCCGGGGGAAGAGTTTTTTTCGTATACGGTAACTTTATATCCTTTTTGGGCGAGTCTAATAGCTGTTGCTATTCCTGCTATTCCTGAACCTATTACAGCACAATTTTTATTATCAGAAGGCATAAAATAAACACAAGTCCAGATAGTATGATTTTATAGGCCTTTTGGATATTCAAACCATTTCATTTTGCCTGTTCCTTCGGAGACCAATTGCCAAGAGTCAAATTCGAATTCAATACAAACTGCGCCAGCAGTAGGTATGTTTCCGATAACTTCTTTAGTTAAGTACTCAGCTAAATAAGTATGTGTAGGGTTATGTCCAAAAATAAGAACACAATTATTTTTATCACTTAAGTTATTTATAACAAGAAGTAGGGAACGTACAGATGCTTCATATACTTCTTCATCATATTGAATGGTATCGATATCGTAATTTAATTGTTCGCACACATATTCGGCAGTAGTTTTAGCTCTTATCGCAGGGCTTGAGATTACTAGATCTGGTTTTATGCCCTTTTCCATTAGCCTTCTTCCCATTCTTGGAGCATCGTTAAATCCGCGGTTATTTAGTATACGGTCAAAATCTTTTTGTCCTGGAATAGACCAGTCAGATTTTGCGTGCCTCATAAAAATGAGAGTTTTACCCATGTTTTTTGATTATTTAGTATTGAAAGACAAATATATAGGAATCGAACGAACAATTTTCAAACTATTAAACTATAAATTACTTACATTTGCATTTTATAACGAATTAATATTCATCTTTGGAATTGTTTTCCAAATAAATTGATACTCAGACATGTCGAAAAATCTTGTTATAGTTGAGTCTCCGGCCAAAGCCAAAACAATAGAAGGGTACTTGGGTGCAGACTATATAGTGAAATCTAGTTATGGTCACGTACGTGATCTTGGAAAAGGAGATGGAGCAATTGATGTATTAAATGGGTTTAAACCCAGATATGAAATATCTGAAGATAAAAAGGATGTTATCAATGAGTTACGTAAATTGTCAAGCAAAGCCGAAGTAGTTTGGTTAGCAACTGACTCCGACCGTGAAGGGGAAGCTATTTCTTGGCATTTGAAAGAAACGCTAGAACTTGCGGATTCAAAAATTCAACGAATCGTATTTACAGAGATTACTAAAAAGGCAATTCTCTCAGCAATTACAAAACCTCGTACTATAGATATCGATCTAGTAAATGCTCAACAAGCTCGTCGTATACTCGACCGTTTAGTGGGTTTTGAAATTTCTCCTATATTATGGAAGAAAATAAAAACGGGACTTTCTGCAGGTAGAGTGCAATCGGTAGCTGTAAGATTGATTGTTGAACGTGAGCGTGAAGTAGAACAATTTAATGCATCTTCCACTTTTAAAGTAGTTGCTAAATTTGAAGTTGCTAAAGGAAAAGTATTTTCTGCAGAACTAGCTAAAAATTTCAATACTGAAAAAGAAGCATTTGATTTCTTACAAAATTGTTTAGGTGCGGATTTTTCAATCAAAAATCTAGAAAAAAAGCCAGCAAAAAAATCTCCTGCTCCACCCTTTACTACTTCTACACTTCAACAAGAAGCAAGTCGTAAATTAAGTTTTTCTGTAGCACAGACAATGACTGTGGCTCAAAAACTATATGAGGCAGGAAAGATTTCATACATGAGAACTGACTCAGTAAATCTTTCTAACGATGCTATCGATTCCGCAAAAAGCGCGATTACATCTTCTTTTGGAAATGAATACTTTCAATTACGAAAGTTTAAAAATAAAAACGAATCGGCACAGGAAGCACACGAAGCAATTCGTCCAACCGATTTTTCTTTACAACAAGCAGGTACTGATCGTAACGAACAACGTTTATACGAACTAATTTGGAAACGTGCTATTGCCTCTCAAATGGCAGAAGCTCAGATTGAGAGAACGATTGCAACGGTTGCTATTTCTACTGTTCCTCAAACGCTTACTGCTACAGGAGAAGTAATTAAGTTTGATGGATTTTTGAAAGTTTATATTGAGTCTACTGACGATGAATCGGAAGGTGATGAAGATACAAAAGGGATGCTTCCTCCATTAGAAGTAGGAGAAAATTTAGCTCTTAACGAAATGAAAGCGGCCGAACGTTATAGCCGTCCTGCACCTCGATATACAGAGGCTAGTTTGGTAAAAAAATTAGAAGAGTTAGGAATTGGACGTCCGTCAACTTATGCACCAACTATTTCTACAATACAAAAAAGGTTGTATGTCGAAAAAGAAAATAGAGATGGTAAAGAGCGAAAATTGCAAGAAATAATTTTAGCTGCTAATAAGATAAGTACGTTTACAACAACAGAAATTACAGGAGCTGAAAAGTCTAAACTTTTCCCAACTGATTTGGCAATGATTGTAACCGATTTTTTGGTTCAATATTTTCCAACTATTACGGATTATTCTTTTACTGCTAATGTAGAAAAGGAGTTTGATGAAATAGCGGAAGGAAAGAAAAAGTGGGAGAAAATGTTGGAAGAGTTTTATACTACTTTCCACGAAACAGTAGTAAGCACTGGACTAATAGAGCGTTCCTCTATTTCCACTTCCAGAGAGCTTGGGGTACATCCTCAAACTGGCGAAAAAATTATTGCTCGTCTTGGTAGATATGGTCCAATTGCACAAATTGGTGAAGCTGACGAAGAAAAAGGAATAAAACCTAAATTTGCAAGTCTTAAAAAAGGCCAGTTTATTGAAACGGTGACACTTGAAGATGCTCTTGAGTTATTTAAACTTCCAAGAGAAGCTGGTGAGTTTGAAGGTAACGTTATGAAAGTTGCCCTTGGTAGATTTGGTCCTTATATCTTACACGATGGTAAATTTTATTCTGTAAGTAAGGAGGATAACCCTTTGACAATTACAGAGCAACGCTCTATTGAAATTATAGAAGCCAAACGTAAAGCTGAAGCAGAAAAACTTATCAAAGAATTTCCAGGCAACGATGAAGTGAAAGTATTAAATGGTCGTTGGGGTCCATATATTGTAGCTGGAAACAAAAATGTAAAAATTCCGAAAGGGAAAGATCCAATATCTTTGACACTTGAAGAGTGCTTGGAACTTGCTGTTAATGCTCCTGAGAAAAAAGGCAGGTTTGCTAAAAAAGCACCCGCTAAAACTGTTGAGAAAAAAGGTGGAGTAAAGAAATTGGCTACAAAAGAAAAAACAACTGTAGTTAAGAAAGCGGCATCTGCAAAGGCTAAGAGTAGTCCAGCTAAGCCAAAGTCAAAAAAGACAGTAGCAGCACCTCCTGCACCAAAAGCAAAAAAAGCAATGTCTTTTGCAGCTAAGGCTCAGGCTGAAAAAAATAAAAACAAATAGTAGAAATATAATTCTGCTAGATTAATTCTAAAGAGAAAAGGGGATTTGAATAGTGTAGTATTATTCGTTCTTTTTTCTCTTTTTTTAATATCTTACTCATACGATTACTATGAAAAAGAAAATAGTTGTACTCTCTGGTGCTGGCATTAGTGCTGAAAGTGGTTTAGCTACCTTTCGCGATTCTGGAGGGCTTTGGGAAGGGTATAAAATTGAAGACGTTGCTACTCCAGAGGCTTGGAACAGAAATCGAGAATTAGTGTTAGCTTTTTACAATGAGCGTCGAAAGTCCGCCTTGGAAGCTCAGCCAAACGAAGGCCACAAAGCTTTGGTAGCCTTGGAAGAAAAATACGATGTTACTATTATTACCCAAAATGTAGATAATCTTCATGAGCAAGCGGGTTCTTCTACTATACTACATTTGCATGGAGAACTTTTTAAGAGTAGAAGTACACTTGATGAGCATTTAGTATACGATATAAATGGTTGGGAATTAAAGGTGGGTGACAAATGCGAAAAAGGTTCTCAATTGCGTCCACATATAGTATGGTTTGGAGAAGCTGTACCTATGATGGATAAGGCTACTCGTATTACTATGAAAGCAGATATTCTTATTGTAGTAGGCACTTCTTTGCAAGTATATCCTGCAGCGGGGCTTATAGATTCTGCATCAGATAGTAGTTTGAAATATGTTGTAGATCCTAAAATGTTGCCAGTTGACCATATTCCAAATCTTATTTTTATAAAAGAAATAGCTTCTGTTGGGCTGAAGAAAATCTGTGTAGAACTTTTAGCGAAAGCTTAATTTATGAATAGTGCTAGTGGAAAGAAATTTATAATTTATAGTAGTATTTTTTCGCTTTTGATGTTTTGTTATATATTGGTAAGGGCTATGAATTTTTCCTTTACCGATGACGAAGCATCAAGTGTACTGGATATACTTTATATGAATGTTGGTTATTTTTTTGGGTCGTATGCAAATACACATTTGATTAATACATTTTTTCTCTGTCTGGAAATGAAAATTACTGGATTTTCTGAATTGTCTCTTAGGATCCATTCCGTAATATCTTATCTAGTTTTTGCGTGGTTTGTTTATCGATTCGCCTTATATTCAACTAGAGTATACCTTCGTTATTTAGTAGTAATTTTGCTTACGTTAAATCCATTTATGTTGGATTATTTCAGTATGGCTCGTGGTTATTCAACTTCTTTTGCTTGTATGATGGCTGGGCTGTATTACTTTTCACGTTATATGGTAGTTGCTTCCGTCAAGAAAAAACATTTGTACTTAGGCTTTTTTCTAAGCGGTTTATCGGTGATCTCATGTTATGTAATGTTGAATTTTTATTTAGCCTTACTATGTATTTATTTTTTTTATTCTTTGTTTAAGTTGCCCGGATCATTTGTTTTTAAAAATATAATGAAGGTGTTTTGGGAGGAGAGATTTTTATGGTTGATAAATATATTATTTGTAATTGTAATAATGATTTTATTGATTAAAATCGGACCTTCTACACTTATAGGCGGATGGCCAGCAAAAAGTTTTTGGGGTGATACTCTTTATTCGATTGTTTCACATTTTAATATATACGATAATCCATATACTTTTTTAATCTATTGTTTTTTTTTACTTTTTGTGCTTATTGCATTAATCGTGTCTTTGTTTGATCTTTATTTGACAAGACAATTGAAATTGCATTCCTTCTTTAGTGTAGTGTTTTTTCTGATTTATTTATCTTATACCCTGCAATATCATATTTTTAATATTCCATTTGTTTCAAAAAGAGGTATTATATATATGTATCCTATTATAATGCTTATGATATTTTTTTCGTTTTCAGAACTTAATTTTCCTTCCAAATTACAAAAAATTTTTACTTCTAGTTTGTGTTTCATATCAGTGTGGTTAGTTTTTAATTTCTGTTTTAATTTTTCTATAAAAAGAGGAATTTTAACACCTCCCAATGATGTAGAAGAGATTATGAAGTTAATAGAGTCAACTAAAAGTATAGATAGTACTATTAGCATAGGGGTGAATGCTTCTGTTTCTGCACCTTTGTGTTATTATAAAATAAAAAATAATTTTACTTGGGCAAATGATATTGGTAGTGGTTACAGCAAAAAAATGGGAGAGTACCTTTTCTATGGTAAAGTGCTTACGAAAACGGGGTATTATGATTATTTTATAATTGACAGAAACGAGCTTGCAGATGTGAAGACTTTTCAGAAAATTAAAATTATCAAAGAATACCCAGCTACAAATTTAATTCTCGCAAAAGCTGAATAAAAAATGTATTACTGTCTGAAATAATTATGTAAATTTAAAAATGACAGAAATGGAAAAGAAGAAAGCTATTATTATAGGAGGAGGACCAGGAGGTTTGACTGCTGCCTATGAATTTCTTCTTCATTCTAATATTCATCCTATTGTTATAGAACAAAATAACATCCTTGGTGGTATTTCTCAAACGATAGATTATAAAGGAAATAAAATTGATATTGGAGGGCATCGTTTTTTTTCTAAATCTGATCGGGTAATGCAATGGTGGCTTAATATTCTCCCTGTAGAGACTAATAAAAATGAAACGATAGAAATTTCATTTCAAAATAAAACAAAAAATGTTTCTGGAAGTAATAACTCATCCTCTGCCAGTGATAATGTTATGCTGGTTAGGAATAGACTTTCAAGAATTTTATTTTTAAGAAAATTATTTGATTATCCTCTTAGCTTGAACCTTAAAACTATAGGACAGTTAGGTGTTTTTAGGATTTTAAGAATTGGATTTAGTTATACCCGAGTAAAAATATTTCCTATTAAGAAAGAGAAAACGTTGGAAGACTTTTTTATCAATCGTTTTGGACGGGAGTTGTACCATACTTTTTTCAAAGACTATACAGAAAAGGTTTGGGGACAAAGTTGTAAAGATTTAGATGCTTCATGGGGTGCACAAAGGATAAAAGGATTGTCTATTAGTAAAGCTGTTTTTCATGCAATTAAAGCTCCTTTTCGGAAAGATAATTTAGCTCAGAAAAAAATAGAGACAAGTCTTATTGAACGATTTTTATATCCTAAATTTGGTCCTGGGCAAATGTGGCAGAGGGTAGGAGAGTTGGTGGAAGAAAAAGGTGGCGTAATCTTAAAAAATAAAAAAGTAATTTCAATACAAAATAAAGATGCTGAAATTTCATCTGTCACAATTAAAGACGTTATAACTGGAGTTGAAGAAGTGCTGGAAGGGCATTATTTTATCTCTACAATGCCTGTAAAAGAACTTATAGGCATTTTTGCAGTGGATGCACCTTTAGAAGTTAAGAAGGTCTCCGCAGGCCTTATTTACAGAGATTTTATGACGGTTGGATTGTTGCTAAACAAACTAAAAATAAAAGGGAAAGAGGGTAGTATTCTTCCCGATACTTGGATTTATGTTCAGGAGCGGGATGTGAAGGTAGGACGAATACAATTTTTTAATAATTGGAGTCCATTCATGGTTAAAGATCCTACTAAAGTATGGATTGGGTTAGAGTATTTTGTGAATGAGGGGGATGAGCTTTGGGAAATGAGCGACCATGATATGGTAAATTTAGCGTTAGAAGAGATGGTAAAAATTGGATTTGTAGATCGCGAGGATTGTATTGATTCGGTTGTTATTCGAATGCCTAAAGCTTACCCCGCTTATACAGGAACGTATGAAAACTTTGATACGATCCGCTCTTATACAGATATGATTGAAAATCTTTTTCTTGTTGGGCGAAATGGTATGCATCGGTATAACAACCAAGATCATTCAATGCTTACAGCAATGGTATCTGTAGAAAATATAATAAATGGCGTTACTTCAAAAAGTAATATCTGGGCGATAAATACAGAACAGGAATATCATGAAGATAAGCAATAAAAAAACTCCCGTTTTAAGCGGGAGTTTTTTTATTGTAGATAATTCGCTTTATGAAAATTATTTAGCGATTTTTTTAGAAAGGTCAGCACCAGCTTTGAATTTTACTACTTTCTTAGCTTTGATTTTAATTGCTTTACCAGTTTGTGGGTTACGACCATTTCTAGCAGCTCTTTGAACAACTTTGAAAGAACCGAATCCGATTAATACAAGAGATTCGCCTTTTTTAAGTGCTTTAGTAGTAGCAGCAAGAAATGCGTCAAGTGCTCTTTTTGCATCAGCTTTAGTTAATTTAGCCTCTGCTGCGATAGAATCAATAAGTTCTGCTTTGTTCATGTTTTTGAAGGTTTAGCTTTTGTTAAATTATTATTAAATCAAAATTATACGATTTATAACAATCCACAATAGTTTCAACAATATATTTTCTGTAATGTGGATAAATTGTAGCCTCTAAGGGCAGGTCCTCTCAAAATCCTCATCAATAAAGGCGTTCAGGAATATAGGAAAAGTGAAATATTGTAATTCTAATTGTAGTATTTAATAACTCTTATCCACAATGTCAAAAATCTCTTTGTTTATAGGCTATACAGAAGTTTTTTTTTATGTTTCAATAGTCGAAAAAGGCTACATCTACTATAGACAAAGGACTTTGATAAGTTATATAAATGTTGATAACTCTTAGTTCATTGATAACTAAGGGATAGAGAGTGGTTTAAGTTATGAAAAATGCTAGAAGTAACTACTTGTAACTTTATAGGATAAATTAGTCAAAAAAAGGCTCCATTTAAGGAGCCTTTTTTTATAATTTTTCTGCTTTCTTTTTCTGTACCTTAAGGGTAAGTGAATCACTAGTGCCATCATGGTCTGCCATGATCGTGTCACCTTCTGCAAGCTCACCTTTGAGGATTTCTTCAGCTACCTGATCTTCTAGGTATTTCTGGATAGCCCTATTAAGTGGTCTAGCACCGTAACTTGGATCGTAGCCCTTATCAGCCAAGAAGTCTTTAGCTTTTTCTGTAAGTTCAACAAAGTAGCCTAGTGCTTCAATTCTTTTGAATACATTTTTAAGGGTAATACCGATAATCTTATGAAGATCTTCTCTTTCAAGAGAATTAAATACAATAACATCATCCAATCTGTTTAAGAATTCAGGAGAGAACGTTTTTCTTAATGCACTCTGAATAGTTCCTTTCATCATGTCGTCAATATTGTCTTTACGAGTTTTGGTCGCAAAGCCAATACCTGTACCGAAATCTTTTAAGTCACGTGCTCCAATGTTTGAAGTCATGATGATAATTGTATTTCTGAAATCGACTCTTCTTCCTAAACCATCTGTTAGAATTCCATCGTCTAATACTTGTAAAAGTATATTATAAACATCAGGGTGAGCTTTTTCAATTTCATCCAACAAGACTACACTATATGGTTTTCTTCTGATTTTCTCAGTAAGTTGTCCGCCTTCTTCGTATCCTACATATCCAGGAGGGGCTCCTACTAAACGAGATACAGAGAATTTTTCCATGTATTCACTCATGTCGATTCTTACAAGTGCATCGTCTTTGTCGAATAAGTAAGAAGCTAATGCTTTTGCTAATTCTGTTTTACCAACACCTGTAGGACCAAGGAAGATGAAAGAACCGATTGGTTTTTTTGGATCTTTTAAACCTACTCTTGTACGTTGAATTGCTTTAACTAATTTAGTAATAGCTTCGTCTTGTCCAATTACACGATTTTTTAATTCATTACCCATGGTAAGAAGTTTCGCGCTTTCTTTTTGAGCTACTCTATTTACAGGTATTCCCGTCATCATTGCAATTACTTCTGCAACGTTTTCTTCTTTTACACTGTAACGTTTTTTCTTAGTTTCTTCTTCCCATCTCAACTTAGCATTGTCGAGTTGTTCTATAAGTTTCTTTTCTTTATCTCTTAAAGCTGCTGCCTCTTCGTATTTCTGGCTCTTAACAACTTTGTTTTTTTCTTTTTTTACACCTTCGATTTGATCTTCAAGTTTTACTATATCAGCAGGAACATGTATGTTGTTAAGGTGGACTCTTGCACCCGCTTCATCTAATACATCGATAGCCTTATCTGGTAAAAATCTGTCGGATATATAACGATCAGACAATTTAACACAAGCCTCTATCGCTTCATCAGAATAATTTACATGGTGATGATCTTCGTATTTCTCTTTTATATTCTGAAGAATTTCTATAGTTTCAGCAGGCGTCGTACTGTCAATCATTACAATCTGGAACCTTCTTGCTAAAGCGCCATCTTTTTCAATATATTGACGGTACTCATCAAGTGTAGTAGCACCAATACATTGGATATCGCCTCTTGCAAGTGCTGGTTTAAACATATTAGAAGCATCTAAAGAACCAGAAGCTCCACCTGCACCAACAATAGTATGAATCTCATCTATGAATAGGATTACTTCAGGGGATTTTTCAAGCTCGTTCATTACAGCTTTCATTCTCTCCTCAAATTGACCTCTGTATTTTGTTCCCGCCACTAAAGAAGCAAGATCTAATGTCACCACTCGTTTGCCAAAAAGTACACGAGATACTTTTTTCTGAATAATTCTTAAAGCAAGACCTTCAGCTATGGCTGTTTTACCAACACCAGGTTCACCAATAAGTATTGGGTTATTCTTTTTACGACGACTCAAGATTTGAGCTACACGTTCGATTTCTTTTTCTCTACCTACTATTGGATCAAGTTTGCCATCTTCAGCCATTTTGGTAAGATCTCTACCAAAATTATCTAAAACGGGTGTACGTGATTTTTCTGTAGGGTTTTTTGCAGTAGAATCTCCTCTATTTTGGTTTCCTTGCCCGCCAGTGTTTCCGAAGATTTTTGAATTATCGTCTTCGTCACCATCATCCGTATTGTTTGTAGGTGTTTGAGATGAGTATTCAAGAAGTTCTTTTACAACTTCATACGTTACGTTGAATTTCTCTAGAATTTGAGTCGCAAGATTATCTTCGTCACGTAAAATAGCCAGTAACAGGTGTTCTGTTTCTACTTTTTCGCTTTTGAATACTTTGGTTTCTAATTGTGTAATCCTTAGTATTTTTTCGGATTGGCGAGTCAATGGAATATTGGACAGGTTTTTAATATTGCCTGTAGCGGTACCACGCGTGGTCCTTTCAATAGTTTCTCTTAATTCTTCCAATGAAACTCCCATTTTTTTAAGGAGTCCAACTGCTGTACCTTCACCTTCGCGGATAATACCCAGCAAAAGGTGTTCTGAACCGATATAATCGTGGCCCAAACGAAGTGCTTCTTCCTTGCTTAAGGAGATCACTTCTTTTACTCTGTCTGAAAATTTAGCTTCCATATATATCTAATGGGCTTAGCAGTTTGTTTATGTAAATCTATATTATTTTCTCAAAAAAACCAGTTTGAATAGGATTTTATTTATCCGTCATCGATTTCAAAACAGCCTTTCCATTAGGACCTTCATTGAAAATAAGGTCTATTATAGAGAGGTTAGATACAAAATCTTTGCCAAATACTTGGGTATATCTGACCTCAGCCATTTCGCCTTGTTTTTTGGGATGTATTAAAGAACGCATATCTATTGTTTCGTTTACGTGAATACCCCTATCGTTGTTGTATTCTGTGGTAAATAGTATTTTTTTTTCTATTTTTAAAAGTTTAAGACAAACTGTCAGTGCTTCTTGGTTTAAATCCCAGAGAAAACGAGGCTTTTTGTCATATATTTTTTCAAAGTAATCGTAAACATATTCATAGTAAGGTGCTTTACCGTAGGCTGATTTCAAAGCTCTCCAATGATTTTTTTGCCATGGTTGTGTATAATCAATTTCCACTTCTCGTATAAGCTTTTTACTATTACTATTTAACACAGGAACACTTAAAATGTCAATTTTGTTCGCAGCCAGAATCTTACAACGATTTCTATAGCTTTGTTTTTGAAAATTTTCATGAGCTTCGAGATAAATAGTATCTGCTTGGAGTAGTTGGCTAAAATACTCTAAGCAGGGCAAATACTGAAGATCTATTAGTAAATTCATTTTCTACTACAATAAAGATATTTGACTATTGAAAGTCAAAAAATGTTCACAACTAATCTGGATATATAAGTCTATTAACTTGAAGGTATATTATTCTCCAAAATAACGTCCTGGATAATTTTGTTTTTTATAGTGAATAAATGGGAATCTTTTAGAAAAGTATAAACGCCTTCTATTACTTTTTGCAATAGTAGTCGTATGGTGCGTATCATCAACAATAGTTTGTTTTTGAATAGGTAAAGTTTTTTGGCTATTGTTATTTGTTGAATTCTCTGCCTTTATTAGAGCTTGATTTATGGAAGGTGTATTTTTTGATTTGTGAACTTTGTCCGCTTGAAGATTATTCCCAATTAAGTCATAGCTTATAAAAGATAAAATAACGACGATGAATTTTTGTAGTGGAAAAAATATTTTTTCAGCATCAATTAAATCAGGGTCTAATTGTTCTATTTTAAAGAGCCCGCACAATTGTTTTTTTCCTTGAGAATAATTTTGTATTTCTTGTATCGAATTATGCCTAAAATCAATTACCGTTTTATGGCAAAGATTACAATGTCTACCTTCTTTGTTAAGTATCATTTCATCCCAATTTTGGTTACAGCTATGGATCATTATAATTCTTGGCGTGTTTTTCATAGCTAGTGATTTATTATTGATACTTAAAACGAAACTTTCGTAACTATTGTATACAAAAAAATCCTTTTGACATGATGCCAAAAGGATTTTTATGAAATCTTGAAATTTTATAAGGTAAGTTGTGATCAACTATATTTTTCCATATAACCATCCAGCCCTTTTCCAGAGCCTTTTCCTGTAGCCGTAAATGTCCATTCGCCATTGATACGGTGAAGACGCGCAAATTCTATATCAGAGTTAGAGGCGTTTTCCGCGTCAAGGTCATATTTCACAATTTCTTTTTTTGATACTTCATCGTAGATGCGAACGTAAGCATCTTTCAAAAGTCCGAAGGTATGGCCTTGCTCTTGGGCTTCATTTATGGTAACAACAATTACTAAATCTGTAACTTCTTTGTGAATAGCATCTAGATTAACAAGAATAGCCTCGTCGTCGTTCATTCCTTTTCCTGTCTGGTTGTCGCCAGTATGATGAAGTGCTCCATCAGCAGATTTAAGGTTGTTGAAATATACTAGGTAATTGTTGTTGATCAGTTTTCCATTTGAACCAATCATAAAAACAGAAGCATCTAGGTCTAATTGTTGTGTAGTAAGTTCCCATCCCAAACCGATCATCAGCTTTTTTACTCCGGGAAATTCTTTGGATAAGTTGTATGACTCTCCCTTTTTTAAATTAATTGCCATAAGGTATTCTAACTTCTTTTATTTTATATCAGGAGCAAAAGTAAGTAGTATTTTTAGTGCTACCAAATACTTATTATTCTCTGTTTAAAATATATTACAAATATTTTATTTTTATTTCTTCGATTGTTTCGTTAATGTCTTTGGTAGTACTGGGTTCACCTATAGTTTGAAACTCCCAAGTATCGCCAACTCTAATTAATTTACCCATGATCATAGATACTTTTCCAGAAAAAGTAGCTTCTGCTGAAAGGTTGAACGTAGCAAATACAGAAACAACTTCATGTTTATTGCCTTCGAAAATTCTTATTTTAGAATAAGGGATTGTCTGAAAATCTTGACCTTTGTAGGAGTTTAGAAAAAAGACTATCGTAGATATTTTAGGATGAACTTTAGGAAGGTTAATGAAAATTATTTCATTGTCAGCGTTATCTGCAGCAGAATCTCCTTTTCTATCGTCTCCACTATGGCGAACAGAGCCATCTGTAGACATGAGACGGTTGAAAAATACTACATCTACTTTTTTATTGTTTTCGTCAAACATAGCAACACTTGCATCAAGATCAACGGCTACTTCGGTGGTAAAAATACCAAGTGTTTTTTTCTTGATAGCTCCCCAGTCAAGACCTATACATACTTGTTCTAGTTTTTTATTTTCTTTAACTAAAGATATTTTACTACCTTTTACAAGATTGATTCCGGTTTTTTTTGTTAAGTCCATTTTAGAATTGATTAAACGAAATTAAATTATGCATAAATATCAAGAAAACCTTGAAGACCTTTGTTAGAGCCATTTCCAAGTGCTACAAATTTCCATTCGTTGTTTGATTTGTGCAATTTGCCAAATTCAACTTCAGAATGAGAAGCGTTTTCAGCATCTAAATCGTAGCGTAGAATTTCTCTCTTAGTGTCGACATCATATATTCTTATGTAGGCATCTTTCAATAGGCCAAAGTTGTGACCTCTTTGAGCTGCATCGTGAATAGTAACAGTAACCAGTATTTCAGTTACTTCTGCATTTACGGCAAGTAGATTGGCAAGAATCATTTCATCGTCATCGTCTCCTTTTCCTGAGCGATTGTCTCCAGTATGCTGAAGTGCACCATCAGGTGATTTAAGATTGTTGTAAAAGATGAAATATTCTTCTGAGATTAATTTTCTATTTGCACCTAACATAAATACAGATGCATCTAAGTCTAATGTTTGAGAAGTCATTTCCCATCCTAAACCGATCATCACTTTTGTAAGTTTTGGTTCTTCTTTTGTGAGGTTGAAAGTCCCTCCTTTTTTTAAATTGATAGCCATATAAGTTGAATATTAGTAGTTTGGTTTTTATTTAGGTTAAGCGTAGATATCTACAAATCCTTGAAGGCCTTTTTCACTGCCATTTCCAAGTGCAATGAATTTCCATTCGTTATTGATTTTTTGTAGTTTTCCGAATTCCATATCCGTGTAGTTGCCTCTTTCAGCATCGAGGGTATAGCGCAATACTTCTTTTTTATTTTCTACATCATATATTCTGATGTAAGCATTTTTTAACATACTAAAATTGTGATTTCTAGCTTTGCCTTCATGAATCGATACGATGAAGTATATTTCAGAAACTAAAGGATTTACAAGGTCAAGATTTGTTAAAATCATTTCATCGTCGCCACTTCCTTCTCCTGTTCTGTTGTCTCCTGTATGTTGTAAAGCTCCGTCGGGTGATTTCAGATTATTGTAGAAGACGAAATATTCATCAGCAAGCAACTTTAAATTGCTTCCAACCATAAAAGCAGAAGCATCCAAATCTATAATAACGCTACCATTGTCCCAACCCAATCCAACCATTGCTTTTTTCAATGCAGGCTCTTCTTTGGTTAGATTAAAGGAATTTCCTTTTTTTAAATTAATTGACATCTCTTTTTATAAAAATATTTTTTGTGTCTTAACCTTTGTTTTTAGTAGGTTAAAATAGCGTAAGATTACTGTTATTATTCGTTTTTAAAGAAGTCGTCAATTTTCTTTTGTTTATTATCCGTTTCGTTGTTAAGAAAACCGTCTAATAGTTTCTTTTTTTCTTCTGGTAGTTGAACAGTTTCTTTCTTTTCTATTTGACTATTCAATATCTGGTTCATTTTCTGATGTTTTTTTTCTTCCTCCAGAATTTTTTTATTTTCTTCTTCTTCTTTTAATTTATTTTTAATAAGTTCATAATCGCTGAATACTGCACTCTCAGTTTCTAATTCGGCAAATTCTTTATCAAGTTTACCTTCGTTCGACATTAATTCTGTTAAAGCTTCGGATTTGGATTCCTCTTCAAGGATTTTCTTTTCATATTTGTCAAATTCTGACAATGCTGAGTAATTTAATCCCCCAAGTTGTTCTGCAATTTCTTTTTGTGCTTTTGCACTTGACATTTTTGCAGAAAGAATTGATTCTTTTGCTTTTGCTTCAGCAAGCTTACCTTTCATTCGGTCAAGTTGAGTTTTTAGTTGCTCAACTGTAGTACCTGAACTTTCAGCCATTGCCTTATATTGTTCGTATTGTTTTTCTGAGATTGCTTTTTTCTCTAATGCTTTCTTGCCCAATTCATCCTGACCTGTTTTTATAGCAGTAGTCGCTTTACTCATCCAGCTTTCTGTTTCCAGTTTGAATTGCTCTGCTTGTTTTACTAAGTTTTTTTGGTTTCCCATTGCTTTTGCTAAAGCATCCGTAGATTTAAAGATAGATTGCTCCATCTCCGCTACAGCAAGTTTCATCATTTGTACAGGATCTTCAATTCTATCGAGTGCATCACTCGCTTTGGCTTTAAATATATTATTAATTCGCTGAAGTATTCTCTTCCACATATTGTTGGTTGTTTATAATCTGCAAAATAGCTAATTCTTTAATTTTTATCAAATTTGATTTCCGTGAAATAGTAGAATATTACAAATAAAACCCGCTTTTTGAATATAAGGAGGAGATTCTACAATTAAATTAGTCAAATTTGAGGAGAAACAATCCTTTTTGAGTAGGATATAGGAAAATGTTAAGGATGAGTATAGCTAATAACCGACATGGTTTATGGTTTTGAAATTGTAATTATTAATATTATTTGGTACAAAAATGTAACCTAAAAATAATAATTTTCATCGGAATAAAATGGAATTTAAAAATCTATTTCCCCAAGACCTTCTCTGATTATCTCAACTTCATGGCCTGTGCAATCTAGTATGGTAGAAGGTTTGTTGCCACCCGCTCCCGAATTGATAACAATGTCTACGAGATGTTTGTAACGATCGTAGATTTCTTCAGGGTCGGTAGTGTACTCAACAAGTTGATCTACATCTTTGATGGAAGAATTTAAAATTGGGTTCCCTAATTCTTTTACAATAGTTCTTGGTATTATATGGTTAGGTACTCTTATGCCCACTGTGTTTTTTTTTGTATGAAGGATTCGGGGAACATTGTTGTTGCTATTCAATATAAATGTGTAAGGACCAGGCAATACCTTTTTCATTATTTTGAAAATAGGAGTAGGAAGGTTTTTGCAATATTCAGCAATATGACTAAGGTCATAACAAATGAATGAAAGATTTATTTTGCGAGTATCTATGTTTTGAATTTTACACAAACGCTCTACGGCTCTAGCGTTATGAATATCGCAACCTATTCCATATACGGTATCCGTTGGATAAATTACTATGCCTCCCTTGCGTAACGTTTCGATTATTTTAATAATCCTGTTTGGCTGAGGATTGTCGGGATGGATATCTAAGAATTCTGCAGACAAGGTAGTTTTACTTTAAATTGTTAAAACATCTATTTAGTGGTTATTTCGATGTTTTTCTTAATGTGTTCTGCAAATTATGTATTCTTTTTAAAAATCAACATTTAACATTCATAATTTTAAAAAGAATATTCTATTTTTACAGACTAAAATTTTAACGTTTTCTAATTTCATGAAGAAAAAGACTCTTACCTTAAGGTATGTAATTGCATTGTCAGGATTGCTGTTTGTTTGTTTTTCGTATTACCCATACCAGAGTTTTTATACTTCCAATATTCAAATTGAAAAACCAGATTATTATTTATACATACCTGCTGGTGCTAATTTTAAAACCGTAACAGATTCCTTAGAAAAAAATAAAGTTTTGCATAATACACTTTCCTTTGCTTTTGTTTCTCAGTTAATGGGATATCAAGATAAAGTGAAGCCAGGAAGGTATCGTTTACCTGAAAATTCCAATAATCTTTCTATAGTAAGAAAATTAAAAAGTGGTCAACAAGAGCCTTTGAAACTTACTTTTAATAATGTTCGGTTAAAAAAAGATTTGGCGGAAAAAATTGACGGAAAATTAGAATATTCAGCAGAAGATTTTTTGAAAGTATTGAACGATCCTGCTATAGCTGCTTCTTATGGCTTTGATACGAGTACAATCATAAGTATGTTTATTCCTAATACTTATCTTGTGTTTTGGAATATAAGTCCTAAAGATTTTGTAAAAAGAATGAACAGGGAGTATAAATCATTTTGGAATAAAGAACGAATGACCAAAGCTACTGCTGCAGGATTTTCTCCTTTACAAATTTCAATACTTGCTTCTATTGTTGAAGCGGAAACAAATAAAGACAGCGAAAAATCTCGTATAGCAGGAGTCTATATTAATCGCTTAAAATCTGACATGCCCTTACAAGCAGATCCTACAGTGAAGTTTGCAGTTCAGGATTTTTCTATAAAGCGTGTTACCCAAGAGCATACTGCTATTGATTCTCCTTACAATACGTATAAAAACACAGGACTTCCCCCAGGACCAATTAATATGCCTTCTGCGGCTTCTTTGGATGCTGTACTGAACTATGAGAAGCATAAATTTATTTATTTTTGTGCTAGTCCAAATGAGATCGGTTACCATGATTTTGCAGAGAGCTATCGAGATCATGTAAACAATGCAAATCGGTATCGTAAATTTCTTGACAAACAAAGAATTCATTAATATAGATGATAGAAAATAAAGTATCATTGCGTGTTCGATATGCGGAAACCGATCAAATGGCCTATGTGTACTATGGAAATTATGCTTCCTATTTTGAGGTAGCACGAGTAGAGACTTTTCGCAGTATTGGGTTTAGTTATAAAGAATTGGAACAGGCGGGAATTATGATGCCTGTGTTAGAATTTAAGACTAAATACCTCAAACCAGCTAAATATGATGATCTCCTTACTATAAAAGTTATGATAAAGGAAAAGCCGTCTCTGCGAATTAAGTTTGAATATGAAGTTTATAATGAAGAAAATATATTACTTACAATTGCTGAAACCACACTTGTTTTCGTAAATTCACAATCGGGCAAACCAAGTTTTTTGCCAGAGAAATTTCAAACTATAGTAAATTCATATTTTCAATAATATGTTCAGAATTCCTAATCTAATAATTAAGTCTGGTCCTTTTAAACTCTATATAGATTTTTTGAAGCGTATACATTTTACAAAGAAAAAGGTAAATCTGTATGTTTTTTTAGTTTTGCTTCAGAAAAAAACGTTAAAAGATGGTCTTATTGAGAGGTCTAGGGCTATGGCATTTAGTTTTATGTTGTCGATGTTTCCTGCTATAATATTTACGTTTACACTTATTCCCTATGTACCCATCCAAGATTTAAAAGAAAGGGTTATGACATCAATGGGGGATGTGTTGCCTGAAACTATGTATCAGGGAGTGAGCGGGACTATTTATGAAATCCTTAATATTTCTCATGGAGGCTTAATGAGTTTTGGTTTTGTATTTGCGCTATATTCCGCAACAAATGGGATAATGGCTATGATTGATGCCTTTAACGAATGTTATAGCTCTGCTGACCGACGTAAATTCGTTAAAAAACTTTTGATTAGTTTTTTAATCATTATACTTCTTTCTGTAATAATATTAATTGCAATTGTTATCACGGTATTATTAGGCCTGTACTTACATTTTTTACCTGGAGATCAGAAGGTAGATGCTTTTGGACTTATAGTTGGTAAATATGCTGTGGTATTTCTTATTTTCTATTTCGGAATTTCGATGATTTATTATATAGCTCCAGCGGTGCACAAACGTTGGAGTTTCTTTTCGCATGGTTCTTTTATAGCTACATTGATGGTATTAGCCTTTACATTTTTGTTTTCTTATTATGTAGATAATTTCAATTCTTACAACAAAGTATATGGTTCCATAGGAGCTTTGATAGGCTTAATGTTGTGGTTTAATATGATTTCTCTTATGTTATTGATTGGTTTTGAGATAAATGCATGTATAGAAATGGCAGAAAAGGAGTATTACAACAAAGCTCTTTTGAAGCGGTAATTATTTTGAGCAAAATAAAGCAGTTTTTATTTTGTCAAGTAGAATTATTACTATACTTTTGTACTCCGAAAAATTAGAGAGCTGGCAGAGCGGTCGAACGCGGCGGTCTTGAAAACCGTTGACTGTAACAGGTCCGGGGGTTCGAATCCCTCGCTCTCTACTGGAGGCGATTGTAAGACATAAAAATCTTGCAATCGCCTTATTTTTTGCTCAAAAGTATCTGATAAGCTAGCAATTAGGAATATCAGTTCATTGATGTGAGTGGTTCGAAAATACTTATTTTGTTTGTCGTAGTAAATACCTTCAGGGAATATGATTTTTTGTAGTAATAAACGTTTCTCTAAATCCTCTTGAAGCCAGATTTCCTGCAAGTTACAGAAGAAATGAGCTGCTGTTTCAGCCAGTTTTTCAGGGTTCGAAATTTTCACCTCTATTTTCTCTTTCTGCTCTTCGATTTTTCTAATTTGCTCCTGAATCCGAACACCAAATTTATCAAACATGGCTCGTTCAATCTTGCCGAAGGCATAACGTTTTTCCAACTCTTCATATTCCTCTTTCATCTGATGTAACTGCGTATTAATAGCCTTCCTGTCCTCTGCATCCTCTTTGGTCTTGTTATGATAGGTCATTATTAATTGTTCCTTATAGAGCCCTATAAGGTGTTCATCAAGCTGTATATGCTCCAGTATGGTGGCGAATAATTGATGTGTTTGTTTAGCGCTAACATTGTTATGACAGGCGGGCGTATAACACTTGTAATAGTAGATTTTCTTTTTCTTGTTAAAGTATCCTGTCATAGCTTGTTTGCAGCAATCACACAATAAGAACTGTTTTAAAGGCAGGTTATCCTTGTGAAGGTCTTTCTTATAACCAGAAGCATTTTGCTTTAAAATTTCGTTGGCTTGTAAAAAGAATTCCTGTGAGATAATGGCAGGATGTTTCCCTTTTATCACTTCACCATCTAATAAATTATGAGATACATAGCCGCAATAAAACGGATTGCGTAACATTTTAGAGAGTTTCTTATGAGTTATTTTCAATCCCTTCCCGGAAAGTATTTTAGCAATTTCCATGTGGGAGAGATTTTCCCGAACTTTCATGATGAAAGCCTTTTTTACTAGCACAGCATCTTTATTGGTTACTATCGTCTGTTCCTTTGTGTTTCCGCTTCTGTCATAAGAATACCCCAGAGGAACACATCCAATCCATTCCCCTTTTAATAATTTTTCTTTCATTCCTGTCATACAACGTGAACGGCGCTGCATATTATCCCAACGATTAAAAAGGAATGTTATATCCTGTTGTAAAATACCAGATGGAGAAGAAGTGTCTATTGGCTGAGTAACGGAAATAATTTCAATACCGAGTTTTCTAAGCATGCTGCTTTGAAGTGAAGCTGTTTCGCTTCGGCTAAAACGGTCAAGGCTATATACTAAAATGGAGGAAATATTTTTATGATGTTTTCTAGCATAGTCCATGAGTTTCTTAAACTCTTTTCGTTCATCAGTCTTTGCACTTTCAGAACGCTGTCCAAAATATTCAAGAATGTTCCAGCACCTTTTCTCAGAATATTCCACGCAATACTTCATTTGAGTAGGGAGACTAAGGTTGTCTTCCTGGTCTTTACTGGATACACGGGTATAAACCAAAACGTTTTTGATTGAATTATTTTTTTTGGTTTCAACGGGTTTGCCTTTTGCAAACTTGTTCATTAGTGCGGGTGCTGTTTTCATTGCTGTATTTATTTTTTGTTTTTAGATTTATTATTATTCCTTCTATGTTCAAGCAGGAAATAGTCTACGTGCAATGCTGAAATAATTTCAAGGGCTCTGATAATTTGTTCCGCTTGCTCATCGGTTAAATTTTCAAAACCTTTTTCTTGCTTAACCCTTTCTATACTCAGACGCTCATAGGTAACTAAATCCTGTTTTATAAATTCATTTTTCGGTTCCATAGCTTTTTATTATTTATATTTCCAAACTCTCTGTATCCCCTGCCAATAAAGCCTTACACCATTTTAAAGATAGCCAAAAAGAGTGGCATCTGCCGACCTTGCGCAAGGTTATATAGTGCTTGTTGCCAGCTACTTATATGGTTATTTTGACCTCTCTGTAAACAAAAAATCCTCCCGTAATA
This sequence comes from Cytophagales bacterium, assembly GCA_031416415.1. Taxonomy (GTDB): domain Bacteria; phylum Bacteroidota; class Bacteroidia; order Cytophagales; family Cytophagaceae; genus JANYCO01. The sequence goes on from JANOTP010000115.1 coordinate 35,626, forward strand.
CACAGAGAGGATTTTTTGAGTATTCTTTTTCTATTTCTGACTTTTATCTTTTATCCATTTTTGGTTCTCCTGTTCTCCCTTACTACTACCGAAGTAATACCCGAAAATATCTTTTGCGATTGCTCCGGCCATACCTGTGAGATTACCAATGATAAAACTTTCTTCCGCGCTCATCTTGCCCAAACCTTTTGAAAACAGGTAACCAAGAATTCCAAAGAAACCGATTACCCCAATGTAGGCCAGAATATTTTGGGTAAGATTTTTTGAACCCGCTTTTACGACTTCTACTTCACGGCTTCGTGCGGAATCGCGGTCTTTGATCTCCATTTCAAGTAAAGCCTGCTGATGCTGCTGAAGCATCTCTTCAAACTTCTGGGCAAGAATTAATTTTTCTTCCTTGCTGGTTATTACTTCATCAATCAAATTTTTTGCTCCGTCCAGCAGCTTCCCGCCACTGAAAAGACTTTTAATGAAATTCAGAATCATACGTCTTGCTCGTTTTTAGTTTCAAATATATTTAACTCACCTCCCTGATTGAAGCGACCGTATTGCACAGCCTTGCCGCGCTCAGGTACTTCAATTACTATATCCACATCGTGTTGAAAATCGTTTCGCCCTTTAAACATCCCATCTTTGCGAACCTGGAAAACGTAAATAAAGGAAACACCGGGATTTGTTTTCTCTAATTGGGACAACTGCTCAGGACTTAATTTTAGTTTGGTCACGCTGTCAAGGAAAACAAACTGGTACGCGCATAAATCTTCGGGTAATAGGTCACTTACAAATAAATCAGGATGTGCTACTGATTTATCTTTGAGTTTCATTTGCAGGGTTGCGTCCAGTTCTTCTTCTTTGGCTACATATAACACCTTACCATGATTGCGGGAAAGGTATCCAGCAAAATCAATGCAGAGGTAAGATTTACCAAACTTAGGTTTACCGAATACCATCGCTGTAAATCCTTTGCAAGGGTCACCGATAAAAGTCGCCCATTTACCCTTGAAGCCCTGACCTTCAAATTCCATTTTAACAAAATCCACACTGCTCACTACTCCTGTAGGGTGTGGCGTGGGTGCTGCGAAGTATTCCTGCTCGTTCAAGCCGTTTATTCCTTCACAGGAATTTACAATACCCTGCAATCCCTGAAGTTCTGCAACCGATACTGATACCACTTTTTTACGTTCGTCCAGATGCACTTTTAATTTTTTGAGTATTTCCTTTAGCTTGGTCAGGTATGGATCTGATGCAGGAATACTTTTCTTTATAATAGCATTAACAATATTTTTCATTAACGATTTTACTTTCTCCCTGTCAACTTCTTTACCCTGCAAGCCTATGTATTGCTTAATATATTTGATGGAAGGATAAACGGTTTGAGAACCGATTATTTTATTGAGAATATCCATCGTTAGATTATCGAGGGTAATCACAAATTTACTTTTCCCTTTGTGCTGGTTATAGAAACCAATTAACGCTTCCTGTAGCTTTTGTATCTCTTTGGCATAAGGAGAACTTTTACGTATCTGTTTTTGCTCAATAGCTCTTTGCATCGAACGGATCAGACTGAGAAGTTGTTCAGGTGTTTTTTCCTTTTTGTTAAGGTTCAATACCTTCTTAATAAATTCCACATCCTTACTGATGAGTGAAACTTCTTCAGGCCGATTGGCTGAATATCTTTCGTTTTTTGTTTCCATAGCTATATTGTCTCCTGTTTTTTTTGTGCGTTCCATCATCCCCTGGTCAGCGAAAGAGAAATAATTTTCTTTTGTCAGGATAATATGGTCGAGTACTTTTATATCAAAAATGTCGGCCGCCTGTAATAATTTTTGGGTCAGCGCCCGGTCTCCATCACTTGGATTTTCATTACCCGATGGGTGGTTGTGTGAAACGATAATACTGGAAGAAAGACTTTTCACAGCACCCGCCAGAATATGTTTTAAATCTACCATCACCCCCGTAAGCGACCCTTTGGTATGGCGGTAGTACCCTTTTATTTCCCCCAGCCGGTTGAGGTAAAGCACCATAAATTCTTCCTGAACTTCTATGGTATCGGGTTGAAATAAGCCCCGCAAAAAATCAGCAGCGTCACGGGATTGCGTTACTTTCGTGCGAGGCTTTTCCTCATCGCTTTTATAACGGATAAAAATTTCGGGTACAAATTTTTCCTTTTTCTCTTTCTTCTCATCGAGTCCATAAAGCACCATTTCCTTTTCTGAAATACCTTCCACTATAGTGTAGTTTGTAGTACTATCCACCAGTAACGGTTTGAGTCTGTTCATTACTTCTCTGACCACAGGCACACTCACAGCATTACCGCAGAGGTCGTAGCGGTAAGTCATGGGAATTTTTTTTACTTCATTTCCATAAAGTCCGAACTGTGTCCAGTTGTCAGGAAATCCTTGCAGGCGTTCGTATTCCAACGGGGTAAGTTTTCGGATTCCTTCGGGTAGGAATATTTTTATATCACCGCCTAGTGTTAAAGTAGGGGCTTTTACCATCGGGTTGTATACTTTTCCGTTCTGCGAAAATTTCCCTCTACCCAAATTGTCGTAAGAAAAATATTTTACAGGCAGCGAGTTTGCACCTATTTTTTCCTGAAATGTTTTTTCTGTTCTTTGAGTAATTGATTCAAATACTGCATCGCTTTCCCTGAAAGGAAAAACCGTGCATCTGGGTTGGCTTCTAAGGATTCCGACAAAGTAGACCCGTTGACGATGTTGGGGGAGAAACCATCCAGAATTAAGCAGTTGCCATTGGCACTCATAAAGCCCAAGGTGGGCAACCGTTTCAAGTACGACCTCAAAGTCTTTGCCTTGGTTACTTGTGAAAAGCCCTGTGACATTTTCAAAGATAAAAACACGGGGTTTGTATTCTCTGATAATCCGCATTGCTTCAAAAAAGAGACCGCTTCGCTTACCCTCGAGCCCTGCTCGGTTTCCAGAAATGGATAAATCCTGGCAAGGAAATCCGAAGGTAACAAGGTCAGGCTGCTGGATTTTTTTAATTTGTTCGATGCTTCCCGCATAGATGGCATGTTTAAAGTGATACTGATAATTGGCAATAGCGTGTTTATCTATTTCACTGAAATAGTGTTTACTTACAGGAATGCCTGCCTGTTGAAGTCCAAGGGCAAAACCTCCTGTACCGGAAAATAGATCAAGGTAAACAAGTCCGTTTGTCATTTTGTTTTTTCGGTTGCCAGGTTGCTGTCTTCCTGTAATTGTTTTACAAAAGCCTGTATTTTTTCATCCAGTCCTTTCTTCCATTCCTCTATGTAAACTTTACGGTTTTCTGCGTCCAGTAATTTTTCATAAAGCTCTCCTTCACTGACCCTGCTTTCAAGGTTCACCCTTCCTATTTCCTGCTGATTGCGATAGACTACACAATCAATGGTCAGGATACTTTTTTTGCTGGAGGTATCGTTGAGTAATACCTGTCCTTCTATTTTCATTTCGATCATAATCTATCCCCTCATTCTAAGTTTGAATCATAAATAAATCCAGCGCCTGTCAATAGATTGTTCACCGCGACACTTCCGCTTGGTGCGTATTGACTCCAATTGTTAATGAGTTTAAAACCTGCGTTGATGTGCTCGTTTTTAATCCAGCCAGACCCACTTGCATTATAGAAATAGGAATCCTTAACGATTAAGAATTTATTACTTCCTATTCCTCCATACCCTTCTCCAATCTCAATATTATGCTGAGTAGCCTTCAATACGCAATGGTCGATAAACACTTTTGAGAGTTCGGCATTCCCATAGTATTCGACAAGACGTAAAAAACTGGTATCGCCGTTTGTGTTGGTTGGATTTGCTTCCAGCTGGCAACGGTTAAATTTCACTTTGTAATCATAAGCCGGATGAGACCCTGAATTACCTACCATGAAATTTCCTTTCATGTAACAATCTTCAAATAGTGCTGACCCTACAAATCCACCACCGCTGTAATACAGAGTAGCATTATCATTGGAGATCAGTTTGCAGTTTTTGAACTTCAGGAATTTGTTACTTCCTGGACCTCCTAGCTGTCCAAGAATTTGTTTGTTGCTGATAAAAGTCATTCCCTCTATTTCCAAATCGCAATTCAGGTAAGGGGTTATCATTGCCCAGCCTCCTACAGGGGAGTGATCGGTAAATGCAGCTTTGCCGAATATTTTACATGTCACGCTAAAAGGAAATGTTATCAGCAAGCCGTAACTGAAACCATAATTTTCAAATTTCGGGTTGAGCATGTAATAATCCACGCCGTCTTTAAGCGGCAAGCCTAATGAGCCTAAAGTGTAAGTTCCAGGGTATACCACCGTTAAGTCTCCGCTTACTGCGTATGCAGAAGCGGTATATAAAGACTGAAAGGGTTTGAGTACATTTCCTTTTCTTCCTGAACTGTCATTGCCGTTGGTGATGTCTACATAAATTACCTTTCCGGCATTGTATCCAAGTCCTTCCACCATGTCGCGGATAGAATTCCGGCTTGGGCCAAAAAGCGTATCGCCGTCCCAACCATAGGGGTCGTATGGATTGTCCAGAATAAAGGAACTTCCACTCGTTGAAGTATACTGGTTAGGTTGATAGAGCTTAATTTTATTGAGCCTCATGGTCGTTGTCGTTAGCTGTAATATTCTACTCTCAGTAAATGCGTATAGCCGTTGTCAATGCCAATGGCGCGGAACGCATTCAGGCAGGAAGTTCCCTTAATTTCTACTACTCCAAGTTCTCCTAAGGGCAACCCAACACTGGCAGAAGGCGGATTGTTTTGAGTGTCCGATTGTTTGTAGCGTACCACCTTTGTTTTTACAGGATGTGTCGGATCGGCCTCGCAAACCACAAGCGCGTATACAGTGCCTTCGGGAACGTTCAGAGCAAAGGGCTGAGAAGCATTCACAGGAATTTCTTCATAACCCGAGCACTCACCCCCGGTCAGCAGCACATAAAGCAACTGACCGAGCACATCGTTTACATAAGGTATTTTAGGAATCTTCATAGCTGTTCTATTCTTCTTTTCTTTCCTGTCAATAGTTCCTTAATCTCTTTTCGGTACACATACCCCAACAACCCCAGCACAGTCAAACCGCCTAGAAGTGCCAGTCTCCCGTAATGGTGTTGGGGAAGAAAAAAAACGAATTAATCCGGTTCATCCATCCTTTGTAAAACACCTGCTGGGTGGGGTCAACTTCTACAATGCGTTCGATGTGTGCTTTACGGGCGGTCTTTATTTTTTCAAACAGACTCTTTGAATCCGGCCTGTTAATGGATTTGAGTGTTACGCTCCCCGGGATTCCATCGGTTTTTACACCAAGGATCGTCTGTACTTTTTTTGCTGCGTTTACCCTACCTGAAGCATAGCCCCAGTCAACAATGATTTCCGCCAGTGATTGGTTGTGTATCTGGTCGGCCTTAAAGTAGTCCCAGAAAATTTTCTTGGCGATCATCTTGGCATCCTTCTCTGTTATTTTCTTGATGTCCTCAATGTCTATCTTTCCGTCCCTGTCTACATCGTAGCCGTACTGTTGCCAGGTGGCAAGCGTAACCCCGTACTTGGTGGGACCGCCTTTGTCGGCAGCATGGTTTCCGTATCCACCTTCCAGGTGTAATAACTTGCTTGCATATACATCAAAATTTGCCATAGCTGTATGTTTGGTTTTTGTTTAACTGATACTGTTCCTAATTTTCTGCATATCCGACCATTTCGGTAGGCACGCTGTATACCCTGCCTTGCAGGCTTTCAAACTGTGTGTAGCCGTTGGATTTTTTCTTTTCCGCACCCAGTATGACATTCTTTTTCACAAGGATGTAATTACCCTGGAGGTCTTTTACAAAGGTGTCGCCCAGCGTAATAATGTCTTTTACAATTCGGATTCCTGAAAGCGTCCACTTACCAGAATCCGTATTTTGTTTCAATCCTATGCGTGTAAATTCCTCTTTGATTTGAGTCTTCGTATCGGGGTCGCTTTTGAAACTGTTGTTCAATAAATCGGTCACGATGGTTTTGCTTACCAGCCCTTTCTTTTTATAGTAATCGTTGACACTGCTGTACTGCGAGGTGCTGTTTATTTTCTTGAGCTCTGCCAATACTCCTTCCGCGTTTTGTAGTTGCGCCTGTCCGTATAAGCGATCGGCTACCGTGGAAGGATTAAAACTGATGTAGAGATTTCCTGTAACCACCGAGGTGATTTTATTATAAATTTCCTCGTCAATGACTGAAGGATAACCGGCAGCTTTTACAGCGCTCTCTGTTTTGGGCCCGAAATCACCGTCCACACCTCCATAGGAAGCGAAATTTTTATCGTTGAGAATAATGGCCAATGCCTGTTGGAGCATCATTACTCTCATGCCTTTGCTGCCGCGTTGCAAAGGGAAGCGGTCGTCACGGGTCTTACTTTTGAAACTTGTATCTGTGCCGGTATTCACTGTTGAGGTATCGGTAGTGCCTGCATTGTCTTTCTTGCGGAAACTTTGCCATGCCATCCAGAGCGCACCTCCTACCACTCCCAATCCAAGTGTATAAAAGAAGATCCGCTCGGGAGTAAAGGCTACACCTTTTTTAGCGGTGCTGTTACTTTTTTTCTTTGCCATAGCTGTTTAATTTTTTGAGTTGATGATTTTCATTATCTGCAAATACTCATCACTGCTGAGTTCGCTTTTCAGGTCTGCATTCAACTGGCTTTTAAACAAGGTGGCATAAGCACTTTGCACACTGTCATAAAATTTTCTGGTAGGCAACTGCTTTGCGGTTTGGAAAACCATTTCTTCATTGGTACCCCAGCCCAACATATTGTCGTTGTCAAAAGCCATTTTAAACAGGGTGGCATAAGTAGCGGGATTCCCTTCATTGATAGCACCCTGTTGAACTTTGTCCTGCTTATGCTTTTTCAAAAACCGGTAAGCCAGGTAAGCCAGTGTTCCGGCAGCGGCCAGACCAAGCAGGCTGAATCCCACCACTGTTTTAAAGTCCTGTACTTTTCGGTGTCTTGACTGCTCCTCTAAGAACTCCCGCTGATAAGACAGGTAGGAAGGGGCTACGCTTCTTCCCGCATCGCTTTTCTGGTAGCCCCTTGCTTTTTTTCGTTCTACTGCGCTTCTTCCCATTGTCCTGCCTGTTGTGTGGTTGTCTTTATAATCCCAATGCTTTTTTTGCAAGGGCGATTTTAACCGGATCGTATTTTACTACATCTGAGAGCTTCTTAAGCTCACGGGTAGTTAGCTTGTCTATGAGCACTGCTGCGGCTTGCAACTTCTCGCCCGCTTCCTGCTGGCTCGTTGCTTTTATGGTTATTTCAAATTCAAAGGGCTGCATTTTCTTTCTGGTTTAAGAGTTGTAACACTACTTCAATCCTGCTTCTGTCAGAGGCCAGTCCGTCTATAACCTGCATGACCTTCATAAATTCTTCCTGGCTGAAGACCTGCTGAAGCCCCCTGATAAATACCATCGCCTCTTTGTCTTCTGTGCTTAGGTCTTCATTTTTGGCTTTGATTTCCACGGTGCTTTCCTCATGCCCTGCGGACTCAGGTTGTTTTTCTTCCTGGTCATTGAGGATACCTGACAGTGCCTCCCCTAAAGGCAAGGCTTTGAGTATGCCGGGATTCTTTTTTATCATGCCTGTAACAAAGGAAGAACCGATTTCCCCGAGCAGGGAATTAAGGGGGTTGGCTCCCGCTTTCAACCTTGCGAGTTCGTCTTCTAAATTATGCTTGTCATCTTCAAGTTCCTTTATCCAGTTTTCATAATCGCTGTTGTCTTTTTCAAGCTGGTTATACTTGTCCATAAGTTTTTCCGCTTCCCAACGTTCACGCTCTTTGCTAATGCCGTCCTGTATTTTATTTTGTATTTCCAGTCCACTCAGGTTTTGATCTTCTGATGGAAGTCTGGTAATAGGAGTATCGGTCAGGACATACAGAAAGCGTTCAGTGTTGTTGCTGTTGCCCTGGTAAAAGACGATTTCAATATGATCGGTATTGGCGGTAACAAACATATCGAAGTTATAGAAGGCTTCGGGATCGTTTGTCCTGCGCACGGCGCGGAATCCGTCCACCAGAATTTCATAATCAATGGGTTGATTCAACTGGTGGTAGCGTTTTAGGTAATCGTGAAGCTTGTCTATCTTTTCGGCCGAGTATCTTTCTTTTCCTTTCAATGCCATAGCTGTAGTTGTTATATGATAATGACTTGAATCATTTTTATTTTTTTG
>JANOTP010000116.1:0-6301 GCA_031416415.1 Cytophagales bacterium
AGCAACTCCTCCTGCTCCCGCACCTGCCAATCCTGCTGCAAGAGGACCTGCTATAATAATACCAAGACCTGGAATAAGTACACTTGTACCTAATGCTGCTATTACTCCTACTATTGCACCAATAGTGCCACCTATGGCCGATCCTTTACCTGCTCCTTCTGCTGCTTTTGTACCGATCTCAGTATCTTCATCAGCATAGTGCTTTTTACGTGTTTCATCTGACATTAATAAATTAATCTCATCTTTAGTATAACCCTTTTCATGTAAAGTGTTATAAGCATTCTCAGTACTTTCACGATCACTGAACATTCCCGTAAGCATGTTTTTCTTGTTATTTTGATTAGTTTCCATATTTTTTTTAGTTAGCTGTGAAATTGTTTTCACGCTGTAAATATTCATAAGAAAAATCAAAAAAATTTACATCCTAAAAAGAGATAATTACACTAATCTCAGGTATTTTATACTTATTTAATAATTACCTAACTATAGAATTATGTTGTCTATGGTAATATTAACTAAATATTTATTAAAAATATGTGCATACTCCCATTTTACTAAATAAAATAACGCTATCATATATTAAGTAATAGCGTTATTTTATAATCTAAAGATTTTTATACTACCTCTCTTTATTCTTTGGTAATTTTAAACACACTACTGTTCCCCTTTCCAATTATTTTCATTAAATACTGTCCTGATTTTAAAGTACTCAAATCTATATCTTTTGTACCAGAAGGTGCATCGATATTCATTATAGGATTTCCAGCATAACTCAAAATTTGAATCGTAGTGCTTTCAGTAAAAGACTCCTTAAAATTGAGGGTATTCCTAATTGGATTAGGATAAGCTACTATACTACTTTCCTCACTTAAAAAAACAGTCGTATTTAGTTCCTCTCCTACTCTTGCCACTCCTTGGTTTATTATTTCGATCCAATTTATGTTAAGTCCACCTGAATATGTTGTTAAGCCTATCGCATAAGCCCCTGCAGGAAGACTTACTGTATGAGAAACAGTAGTCCATGTTTGCCAATTTCCAGTATATGAAACAGGTACAGTACCTAATAAAGTAGCACCTCCATCTTTTTCTAATCGTATTGTTTTATCTGAATAAATACTTGATACTCGGTAAGAAATTTTATAAATTCCTGTAGTAGGAATTGTAATATTATAGGACATCCAATCAGAAGCATCAAAACCACCTACATTTTGGCCACCTTCGGAGCAAGGCTCTTTGATGACACCACCCATATACAAATAATCCTCCGCTTCAATTCTTATCGAAAATCCAGGAGGGGCTGGCGTTCCATAAACTTCAAATTCAAAAATAGAATATCCCCAAACGGTACCTCTTGCAGTAGCATTAATTCTTACATACCTACCTGTTCCATTTAAATTGGCATTGTCATTTGTCAACGCGGTATTTCCTATAATAGTTTTAATTGAATTCCAAACCAGTGCATCAGAAGAAACTTGAATTTGATAATCCCTTCCATAGGCGGCTTCCCATGTTAACTTCACTCTATTAATAGTATAGTTTGCACCTAAATCTACATATATCCATTGAGCATCTACGAAATTACTAGACCAACGAGTAGTTGCGATTCCGTCTACTGCATTTTTTTCTATGAAACCAGCGTTTTCATTTGAAGATGAAAAAGCTGGTTTATTCAATGCTAAGTTCGGTGGAATACTCGCTACTGTTACTGTATAAGTCCTTGCGTTACTTGAGCTACAAGCATTAGTTGCTTTTACAGAGATTGTTCCTCCTGTATTCCCTGCTATAGCAGTAAGGGAAGTAGAAGTCGATGAGCCAGACCAACCTGTAGGCAAAGTCCAGGTATAAGAAGTAGCACTTGGTACAGCTCCAATTGAATAAGTATGGCTACTGCCAGCCGTGACTTCCGTATTTCCAGAAATAACACCCGGCTGAGTGACAACAGTACAAGGGTTAGTTACATAGGTTTGGCCAAGAAGATTTCTCCTCTGAACACCTTGACTACGGAACGTATTTACTTGTGTAATTACCTGAGCTGGGGTAAGCTCTTGACTTTTTGCAAATAGAGTCCAGTCAACCTGCATTGTTGTTGTACGATTGGTTTGACTGCTGCCTGTAACATTGTTCCATATCCAGTTAGCAAAAGCTACTTGCATGCTTGCTCTAGGATATACCGACGAACCATCGTTGTCTGTAGTAGCCTGAGAACCTAAATAAGTAGTATCTATCCAATATTTTACGTTTACGCCATCGGTACAGGAAGCTGTAAAAGTATGCCAGCCAGCATACGATTTCGGATACGCAAAATATCTTTTCCATGCTTGCCAAGGATCTGCAATATATCTATTCCAAGAAGTAACATAGAGTACAGGATTGTTTGTAGAAGTGCCCCATTTATCAGCCGCCATGTATTCAACTATATCCAATTCACTGTATTTTGAACCATCACCTGCCAGGTTAGAACTAACAATCGTATAAAATGTTTGTATGTTTGCATCGCTATAAGTAAATGGCACTTCCGATAAATAAACGCGTGCCGAATAGGTTCCTTCAAAATATTCAAATGAAGATTCGATTCTGGAATGAGTTGTAGCCTTTGTTTGCCCATTTACAGTAGTGCTTAACGTCATTATTTTATTGTTGACGTTATCAGGATCGTTTACAAAGGATATATTATTTTTACTGTAGTTAGCACCCTCTGGAGGGCCACTTGTTCCTGCTACTATAGTCCATTTATTAAACAATGGAAGTTGCGCATCGTTTACACTGGAATAAGTAAAATCGTCAAACATAATTATTTGACTCTTTGCAGAAAATGCAATTACACAAAATAGTAGTGCGACTAATTTTCTATACTTGACGGTTTGAAAAAAAACTGTTTTCATAAATTAGATTTAGTTAAAATAAAACAAGTTTAATAAAAAATAAATTTAAGGACTCAACGGTTGTTGAGTCCTTAAATTCTATTAAATTATTTCGCCTTTGAGGGACGAGAAACTTTCATAATTGTTATGCTTTCTTCTTTATTCTTAGTGATCATTTTTAAAATATAATTACCACTAACTAGACTAGGTGAATCAAATTGGTAGGAATGTTTTCCAGACAGCAAATAGCCATTAACTACTTCTGCCATTTTCCTTCCTTGATAATCACTTATAAAAACTAATACATCTCCACTTTCTTCAAGATTGAATTCAATCGTGGTTCCTGAAATGTATGGGTTTGGATAATTTAGTAAAGAAGGTTTCTTAGCCACTTCAAAACTATTTTCCGAATTAGCAATTATCAGTTCGTCGTTGATCGAAGGCGTTACAGGTGCGATTCTAGAGAGAGCTATAGTAGGGATCAATTGTTTTGTAATCGTTGGTCCTGAATAAGAAACATCTAAAACTTCTCCTCCACCTTGCTCAAAAAAAGTAACTGTAATAGTATGTATACCTGCTTTCAATCCTATAGTTCCTGATTTTTCTTCAGGAGCATGTAATCCATTATTTTCTACTACAAGAATATTCTCATTTCCTATCCAAAGTCTACTCCCATCATCTGAAGAAGTATAAAATGTATAAATTCCATCTACCGGAACATTAATATACCCCTTGAATAAAAAACCAAATTGATCGGATCTATTTCTTACCGATAAATCATAATTATTGACTGTGCCACTTTTAACTGGTGTCAACGTAGAGAAAGATGGTAAGGTATTCCAACTTCCTTCATAATAACTATAGTCAATTCCAGCAACAGTACCGATTGGATTTTCCGGATTGCGTAAAGAGGTGCCCGTTACGGTTACATTTACTACTGCGGAAGTAGTTACTGCTCCTTGACTATCGGTTGCTTTTACTGTTAAAGGGTATGTTCCAGCAAATACATTATTCCATTCAAAACTATATGGGCTTGAAAAATCTTCTCCAAGTTTTCCTGCACCGTCAAAAAATTCAACGCTCACTATTGCTCCTTCATTATCGCTTGCCAGCGCATTGATTATAATACTGGCTGGAGCCACTACTGTAAAATTATCTACAGGTGATGTAATACTTACAGAGGGTGGTGTGTTCGGAATAAAAGGAAAAAGTCTATTCCCAGGAATTGGTCTTTCTAACACACCTGTTGGTAATTGCCAGCCAACAGCGAGATGATCTCCTCCGATACCATCTCTTTGCAATGCTTCTATATAATATTTTTGTCCGGCAGTAAGTGTAATCTCTAACGATTTTTGACTAGCATTTCCATCCCATAACCTAGGAGATACATACCCTACTACTGACGCTATTTTTACTTTAGCATTAGGATCATTACTTGTACTTAGCCATAACTCAGAATCATCATCACTAGCAATCCAGAAAGTATACTTCCCTGTATAAGGTGCGCATATATACCCACTGATTCTGCTTCCGTAATTATCTGTTACATCCGTAGGACCTTCAAAAACAGTAAGTGTTCCTGTGCTAGAAGGTGCTGTAGTTATTGGTATAGAACTTATAGTATTTCCAGAAATATTATTCCATTGATCTCTTCTAATGGTCCCACTTCCTATACAGCTAATCGCTTCAGGTACTCTGAAAAGGGCTGTAGTTGGAATAAGTTGTTTTGTTATAGCAGCACCCGAATAACTTACCTGAAATTCATAACCACCTACTCCCTGGAAATAAGTAACAGTGATCGCATGTTTACCAGCTTTAAGACCAATAGTACCAGATTTTTCTTCCGCACCATGAACATTATCATTGTTCACAACAACAATATCTCCAATGTAAAGTTTGCTTCCATCATCACTGTTTGTATAAAACGTATATTGTCCATCTGTTGGAACGTTTACGTATCCAGTAAATTTAAAACCATAGTTTGTATCACTCATACGCTCTGATAGACTTATCGTAGATACTTTACCCGATTTTACAGGAGTTAAAGTACTAAAGTCTGGTAAGACAGTCCACGTTCCTGTGTAATAATTATAATCTACTCCTTCCTCGCTGAGGACTGGGTTTTCAGGATTACGCAAAGGCGTAGCTGTTATTGTAACTGTTATTACAGAAGAAGTAGCGATAGCACCTTGATTGTCGGTAGCCTTTGCAGTTAATAGATACGTACCTGCAACAACATTATTCCATGGAAAACTATAAGGACTTGAAAAGTCTTCTCCTAATTTATCAGCACCGATAGAAAATTCAACTTTGGCAACTGTTCCTTCGTTATCAGTAGCTGCAGCACTTATCAAAATACTTGCAGGAGCTATTGTTGTAAAATTATTAGTAGGTGCCGTTATATTCACAGAGGGTGCTGTGTTTGGCACATAAGGAGAAAGCCTGTTTCCAGGGATTGGTCTTTCTAAAACTCCTGTAGGAAGTTGCCAACCTACTGCGAGGTTATCCCCTCCTACTCCTTCTTTCTGCAATGCTTCGATATAATATTTTTGTCCTGCAGTAAGTGTAATTTCCAATGATTTTTGAGTAGGATTTCCATCCCATATTCTTGGAGAAACGGAACCGCTTAAAGAAGCAATTTTAATTTTTGCAGACGGATTATCGCTTGTGCTTAACCATAACTCCGAATCGTCATCACTGGCAATCCAGAAAATATATTTTCCTGAATACGGCGCACATATTAGTCCACCGATTCTACTTCCATAGTTCTCTGCAACATCTGTCGGACCTTCGAAAATCGAAAGCATAGTAGTGCTTGAAGGTGTGGTCGTTATTGGAATAGAGGAGACAGAATTTCCAGAAATATTATTCCACTGTTCTCTTTTAATAGTGCCAGTTCCAGTACATGTAACTGCTGTTGGTAATCTAAAAAGAGCTGTACTAGGAATTAGTTGTTTTGTAATTCCTACTCCTGAGTAGCTTACCTGAAAATCTTGACCACCTATTCCTTGAAAATAAGTAACAGTGATCGCATGCTTTCCAGCTTTAAGCCCAATGGTTCCTGACTTTTCTATTGCCCCATGAATATTATCATTATTCACTACTACATATTCTCCGATGTAAAGCTTGCTACCATCATCAGTATTAGTATAAAAAGTATATTGTCCATCTGTCGGAACACTTACATATCCTGTAAATTTAAAACCATAATTTACATCGCTAGTTCTTTCTGAAACGCTAAAAGTATTGACAGTACCCGATTTTACTGGAGTTAATGTGGTGAAATCTGGTAAGGCGTTCCATGTTCCTGTGTAATAGTTATACTCGAGTCCTGCCACACTAAGTGTTGGATTTTCAGGAGTACGAAGTATAGTTGGATTTGAATTTAAAGGCGACTCCCATACCCCTCTTCCATAATAAGATACTCGAAGTATACTATT
>JANOTP010000117.1:0-5433 GCA_031416415.1 Cytophagales bacterium
TCCAATATATTTTTCTTTTTTAGCTGGATCAGCTAACGAAATTTGCGCTGTGTAGTCGTTAAATCCTAATGATTTAAATACATACAAGACTAGATCTATAACTTTACAAAACTCTTCTTTTACTTGATCAGGACGACAGAAAATATGTGCATCGTCTTGAGTAAATCCACGTACGCGTGTAAGACCATGCAACTCGCCACTCTGTTCGTATCGGTATACCGTACCGAACTCGGCCAAACGCAGAGGGAGTTCTTTATATGATCTAGGTCTAACTTTGTATATTTCACAATGGTGAGGACAGTTCATAGGCTTAAGCATAAACTCTTCGCCTTCGTTAGGAGTTTTGATAGACTGAAAAGAATCTGCACCATATTTCTCCCAATGCCCAGAAGTAACATACAATTGTTTACTACCAATATGTGGCGTCACTACTGGCTGGTATCCTGCTTTTACTTGAGCTTTTTTCAAGAAATTTTCTAAACGCTCACGCAGCATTGCACCTTTGGGAAGCCATAGTGGTAAGCCCATTCCTACTTTTTCCGAAAACGCAAACAATTCAAGTTCTTTACCTAATTTTCTATGATCACGTTTCTTTGCTTCTTCAAGCATAAAAAGATATTCTTCTAACTCTTTTGCTTTTGGAAATGTAATCGCATAAATCCTTGTAAGCATTTTATTTTTCTCATCCCCTCTCCAATAAGCACCAGCAATACTTAATAATTTGATTGCTTTTACAAACCCTGTATTGGGCATGTGTGGGCCACGACAGAGGTCTGTAAAATTACCTTGTTTATAAAAAGTAATTTTACCATCCTCTAGACCTTCTAAAAGATCTAGTTTATATTCATCACCTTTTTCTTTAAAGTAAGCTATTGCTTCACTTTTAGAAATTTTCTCACGCTGATAATCGTTTTTTTGTTTTGCCAGTTCTAGCATTTTATCTTCAATGGCTTTGAAATTTTCTTGCGAAAATTCTTTACCACCAAAATCGACATCGTAATAAAATCCATTGTCTAAAGCAGGTCCGATTCCAAATTTAGTACCTGGGTAGAGTACCTCCAAGGCTTCTGCCATAAGGTGTGCAGAAGAATGCCAAAAAGTAGATTTTCCTTCTTTGTCATTCCATGTGAGCAATTGTACTGTAGCATCTGTTTCTATGGGACGTGAAGCATCCCATAGTTCATCGTTTACTTTTGCTGCTAACACATTTCTTGCTAGTCCTTCACTAATACTTAAAGCAATTTGCATTGACGTAATATCTTTTTGATACTCCCTCATGCTACCATCTGGTAGAGTAATTTTGATCATTTCTGTTATAGTTATAAGTATTGAGTTGTTAGTCCTCAGTCTTGAGTAAAACTAACTACTCAATATTCACTCAGGACTAACAACTCAAAATTAAATTGTGTGCGAAGATATTAAAAAGAGCTGGTAGATAAAAACAGAATTTAAGGGATTGTATTCATCGCTTTATCCAACCCTTCTTGGCTAAGCGTTACATTATCAAATTTGGCTTTTACAATCCCATCTTTTACGACCAGAATCTTAGGAACTGAACTACCAGCGATATCAAAGAATTCCTTTTCATTATATATGTAGTAAGGAAAGTCGGCTTTAGTTTCTTTTATAAATTCAGAAACCATATCATCTATACCAATAAATACAAAATAGACGTTAGGAATTGCCTTTTGTTTGTTCAAAATATATAATTTATAAGCTGCCTTTTTACAATGGGGACAATTTAAACTCATAAAAGCCAGTACATAAGAACCCTTCGTTAAATCTACTCGTTTTCCAGCTATCGCAAAATCAGGAATTGATTTGACAGGAAATGGATAATTGACAATTTCAGTATTAGCATTAATATAGCTTTCTACATTATCGACAGGGTAAAGAATAAAAGGCAAGACAAAAGAAGTAAGTAGTACAATGGGTAGTAATATGAATAATTTATAGGTTAGCGCTCTTTTATTTAGAAACAGTAAAACTAGTACAAGAGGAATCATAGCTAGGTTTTTCAAGATGGATTCTAGAGGAGTCATTTTAATGAATGTTCCAAAACAACCACAGTTTCCTTCGTTACCGTTGTATAAAATGTCCATCAATAAATAAATAGTAAAAAATAATAAAAGTGCTAACGTAGCATAACTAGTTAATTTCGGTTTAATGTTAAGAATTAATAATGCACCAAGAAAAAGTTCAATACCTATAATAAGCCTTGCGAAATAAGGTGCATAAGTCCAATTGGCAACGCCTAGCTCTACAAATTTAAGTTCGAATGGTTCAATAGGAATTAATTTTACTATTCCAGAAAATATAAAAATAAAACCTAATAAGTTTCTTGTAAAGACAAGTAACCAATCTGCTTTTGTATAAGAAGAAAAAAAATTACGCATACTATTAATTAAAATAAAAAAGACGATCACATATAGGATCGTCTTTTAAAATAGATTATTTAAAAACTATTTAGTAGAAAGTTTTCCACCTGCTGATTTGCAGTAAGATTGGAACACTTCTAATTGAAGTTTACTGCATTTAGAACCGTAATCCTCATCGCAAGTGTATTTTTCGCCATCGATAGTACAAGTGTCTTTTTTGCAAGAAGTTAGAGAGAAAACTACAAGAGCTGCAGCTACAAATAATACTTTTTTCATAATTGAATGATTTTAAGTTTTGATTAATTATTCACAAAGATATCGAATATTTATAAAAAAACAAAAAACTTTGTAAATATTACATTAAAAAAATCACATTTTAAATAAAATAATATTGTGGCAACTCTTATGTTTTTTATACGTAAAACTAAGGTTTTAACTTTAATTAATACTATTAGTACAATTACTCTACTTTTTTATTTTCAACGAAATACACTCTATATCCTCTAAAACAACCATAAAATATTACCAATATTCCTAAAATTGGAGTATACGGTTGCGGAATTATTTTAGAAATTCCTTCTGGTCTGAAAATAATAGCAAGTCCTATCGCAATGTATACCAAAGACATTACTACTTTAAATACAAATAATCCTTTTTTAAATTGTTCGTTCATAATTTTTTTTCTAATAAAAAAGCGTAACTACTATCTACGCTTAGTTTTGTAAGACAAATGTAAAGATTTTTTAATCTATGATAACAAAGTTTATGGGTAATTTAATTTGTTGCTTCACTTTTCTTCCATTTATTTTAGCTGGCTTCCAATCAGGAAATGATTTCACTACTCTTAACGCCTCTTCATCACACTCTTTTTCAATACCTTTAATACATCTAGAATTTACAACTTTCCCAGTTTTATCTATTTCAAAATAAATAAAAATTCTTCCTTGAACAGCTCTTCTTTTTGCATTTTGGGGATAATAGATATTATCACTTATAAATTTCATCATTGCCACTCTCCCACCCGGAAACTCTGCAGGTTCTTCTACCGATGCATACGGAGCTTCATCTGAATCAACATCAACTAATTTGTTATTTGCTAGTTTCTCTTCAACTATAATTTTATTAGTTTCGTCATTTGTATTTTCAAAACCACTACTTTTATCAAGTGCATCTACAATAGGGAGTGTATCCTCCTCTATTACTTTATCTTTTATTTCTAAGATGGAAGAACGATTCTGCTCACTTTTAACTTTCTGTGTTTTTGGCTTTGTAATCTCCTCCTTTTTCTCCGTAGATAGCTCCTCTATTTCGATTACAGGTCCCATTTCATCCTCTAATTTCTGAGGATTTGAAATAAAGGAAAAAAGTAAAATAGGCAATACTAATACTGCTGTTGCTATAACCATTGCTAGTACGAAGTTCTTAAGATAACTTTTTCTCAACTGATAAGCTCCATAAGATTTATTGCGATCTTCGAAAACTATATCGTCCATAGACGAATTATTACCCTTATTTTCATTTGTAGTATGCATATATGATTTGTTTAGAGCTGAGAATAAATAAAATCACTCTTAAAACGTTTATCGATAAATCTTATTGCTAAAAAACAAAAAAGCGTAAGTAAAACTTACGCTTTTTATTGATAAAAGTATCCTTATTATTTATTCAGGTATAACAAAGTTTATAGGCAATTTAATTTGTTGTCTAACTGCACGACCATTCATTTTAGCAGGTTTCCAATCGGGGAAAGATCTTACCACTCTTAAGGCTTCATCATCACAATCCTTATCAATTCCTTTAAGATTTCTTGAGTTTACAACTTTACCATTTTTATCTATTTCAAAATAAATAAAAACTCTTCCTTGTATGTCTCTTCTTTCAGCACTCTTAGGATAAACAAGATTTTTACTAATAAATTTCATCATTGCGGCCCTGCCACCAGGAAATTCGGCTGGCTCTTCTACAGCAGCATATGCTACATCGTCACCAGAATCGTCAATTACTTTATTTTCTTTTACGTCCTCTACAATCAATTCTATTGTATCGCCTTTTACATTCTCAGCTCCTATATTCTTAACGTCTTCTAACTCTTCTTGTGATGGAGGAATTACTTCTTCGATTACGGTTTCTTTAATCTCTGGTGGAAGAAATTGAATTTGTTCTACCGCTGGAGGTGGTGGTTCTACTTTAGGTGGCTCAGGTTGAGCTTCATCGAGGGCAACATCTTCTACAATTACATCCGTCATTACTTCTTCTACAACCTCATCGTCTTTTTGTTTTAAGATAAAAGAGTATAAGAGCAGAAACAGTGTAAGTGCTACAGCAGATGTAATCATCGCAACCAAAAAATTCCTTACATAGCCTTTTCTTAATTGATAAGCGCCATATGTTTTATTACGATCTTCAAAAACAACATCGTCCATCGAAGTGTTGTTCGCATAAGTAATATCTTTTGTTGTAGTGTCCATATTAGTTCTTATTTAATTACCTCAGAAGCTATATGTTCGTCTTCCAATTTTACTAATTGAATATCTTGAGGCGTGATATCTATAATTGCATAGCGCTTAGTATTGGTAAGAACCATTTCATCAAGAATATCTACAATGTTTTTATATTTTGACTTGTCCATGGCTTTTATAATTACCATTAACTTATCTCCTCTTTCTTTATTTTTTTTATTTAATACATGACGTATACCTTCTGGAGAATAATCAGTAGTTGAAACCTGAGGTTTTTTAGCACCTGTATAATAGTATAATTTATCGTTTTCGCCAATGACTAGTGTTATTACATTGTCATCGTCTATTTCAAGCGTTTTAGTTTTATCCGTATTATCAGGCATGAATACCTGTTTTGCTTGAGGTTTATTAAGCGTTGTTGTAAGCATAAAGAACGTAATCAGCAAAAAGGCCAAATCCACCATAGGTGTCATATCGACCTTGGTTGAAGATTTTTTACTTCTTACTTTTTTTCCTTTCTTACCTCCACCGCCGCCACTATCAATTTCTGCCATATCTTAAGTTGTTTTTTGCCTTTACAAAAGTCTTACAATTAC
>JANOTP010000118.1:0-10183 GCA_031416415.1 Cytophagales bacterium
TAATCGCTAAAGATAAAAAGGCTCTTCATATGAAGAGCCTTTTTATCTTTAGCGATTATTTAAATGTAAACTATAATTTAAAAGGTATTTAGTCTAATTTATTGTCTTCCGATAAATGCAATGCCATTAGAGGTATTCTACTATGATAAGCCATTTGCTTTGTGTGGTTCTTTGAAATCAATCTTTTGAAAAATAATTTTTCTACTGTTGACATACATATTATATCAATGTCTAGAATTGTAATAGCATTTTCTAATGCATCCAGAACATTTGGGTTATAAATAAGTTTATATACAATGTTTTTATAATCTATATTTGCATTTCCTATTTCAATAAACCAATCCATGATCTCTTCTTCTTTGACAAATTTTTCATCGTCAGAATTAATATGAGTTACGATTACTTGTGCGTTAAAAGGTTTTGCCAGAGCACAAATTTTTACTAGTTCATGAATATCTCCATATTGAAAATCTGTAGCATACATTATTTTTTTGATGCTGTGATAGCTAGCATGTGCAGGTACTATTAGGACAGGGCATTTTACTTTTTCAAAAATACTTACAGAATTAGTCCCAAAGAACATAGCTTCTAAGCCTTCAGACCCACTAGTGCCAGTAATTATCAAATCAATTTTTTCTTTTTCAATTAAGGGTAAAAGAGAATCTCCTAAAACACCTTTATGAATTACTTTATCTGCAATTACTCCTTGATTTTTTATGAATTCAAGGAGTGTTTCTATTTTTTTGTTTATTAAGTTTTCTTCTTCTTCTGTATCTGGATATATAAATCCACCCATATCATTCGCAATGAGTATAGGATTCATCGTATGAAAAAGAGTAATTTTACATTTTAGTGGGTGTGCAATTTTTATTGCAAACTTTAATGCGTTTTTAGCAAGGTCGCTAAAATCAGTGGGGACTAATATGTTTTTCATATTTATTTAGTTTAGTTTCGTTATCAATACTACTCTTTATACAATAAAAATTAAATGATTAACATCATTTAAAAAATTGACTTTTTAATTAGTAAAAGTCTACAACTGAAAAAGTAAAATATAAATTTTTTTTCAGAGAGCTCATATAAGTAAGCTCTCTGAAAAAATATTAAATTTATAATCTCCAAGCAAGACCTGCTCTTATAGCAGTAACTCCGAATCCTACTTCTCCAAATACAGCCATATTTCCTGCAAAGTAGTAGCGCATACCACCGAAAATTCCGCCCGCTGGACCTGCATTTGTAGACGATCTATTAGGATAATCATTTCGCCATGTACCAGATTGACCAGCTCCCCAACCTTCATAGATCTGAGTTTCACTTGACGAACTTATTCTCATCCCTGCCAATGCTCCTGCATATAAATCGTATTTTTTATCCCAACCAATGAGACGATTAAAGTGGTATTCCCCACGTCCCAAAAAATACAAGTTTGATTGTGTATATTTTGAATGTTGGTAATAACCGTCATTTTGTCTTAAGTCATGTTCACTACCAAACATATTGAAAGCCACTTGCCCACCTATCGTTACGTCGTTCCAAAATGCTTTTTGCAAACAAATAGAAAATGTTGGAAGTTGGATTTTATTATTAGAACTTTCGTAATTCCAATTGTTGCTATTTCCATAATTTCCTGGCTTATACCCATTATAATCTCCACCTATGAATCCGACGCCGATATCAAGAAGTACGTCTCCTTTGGTTGTAGCAGCCTCTTGCGCATACAGTGATGATGATATAATTATGGAGAAAATAACCGTTAAATATTTTTTCATTGTTTTCATAATTGTTTTAGATAAGTTAAAGTATACATTATTTATAATTCCTTATTTTGAAGAAGGGAATTAAATTATTTATGTAAAGATGTTAGTTGTAGATCGTATATTTATTATAAAACTTTTAGTAAACATTACATTATTCACACATATATTACTATTAAGCTAGAAAACTAGAGATAATACCTATTAAATAAGATATTCAATTTTCTTAATAAGAAAAACAACATAAGAATGTTTTGTCCTAATGTATTTATAGTTAAAGTATAAAAGATCCATTAGAGTTGATGTGTTTATAATAACTATTTGGCAATAAATTTTTTATAAGTTTATTAAATATACATTTAGTATTTATTTTTTTACAACCTGTGAACTATGTAATACATCTTGGAATTTATGTAAGAATAATTTTTAATGACGAGTATATATTTGTACATAATTAAAACGAAACAATAAAAAAAAGATTATGAAAAATAAATTTATGCTTATAGGATTAGCAATAGTTGCTACTACTATGTTCTCTTGTAAAAAAGAATATACATGTGAGTGCAGTAAGGTTTATGCAGGTTCTTCAGGAAGTACTACAGTAAACGATGGTTCTTACATTTTCAAAGACAACTCAGCAAGAGCTGCTGATCAATGTAACAAACAAGAAGCTACTGGAACAGATGTTTTCGGTGACTATTCAAGACAATGCGACATAAAATAAGTGTCTAAAAGTTAAGGGTTGATTAATTAGTAATCGGCATAAGCAGAAATGTTTATGCCGATTTTTTTATTTTTTATTTTCAGTAAGTAGTATATAACACTTATATCGCATGAGTTTTATAAAGAAGGCATATGCATTATTTTTGATGATAGTTCTCCGTTGATCGTAGTCTCAAGACTACGAACTCTAGATAAATTGAAGTCTGCGACTTCACGCCGTAGGCGAAGAGCGAGGCAATTACAACCTCAAAGGTTATACTATAAATGAAATTTTTACAAGCCCAAGTATATCTGAATATCCCTTGCACTTGAATATAGATAATGATGTTATTCTTCTATAATCCCTGCTCTAATTGGATTCGTATGAATATAATTCAATTTTTGACCTATAAATTTATTGTTAAAAAATTCTTCTAGATGATTTTGTTGCCAGAATTGAAAATTAGTATTCCTTGAATTTTTTCTCCAGCTGATTAAATAACCAAAGCATCCTTCTTTTTCTATTTTCTTGAGGATTGGCTTCTATTTGGAAGTATGCTTTTTAAAATCTCTCATTATTTCCCAAAATAAAAATAACCCATCTAATGAAATGATCATGATTGGTCATAATTACCCAGCCGTGTATAAGTAATCCTTTTTCATGAATACAATAATTCATACTGTCTCCTATTATATCTTTATATATTCTGCGACTAAGTGTATCTACCCATTCTACAGTTGAAAAGTGACAAAATACATACCTTCAGGATTGGAAAAAGAATAGGATGATGACATAGGTGAAAATTAAAAAATAGTAATATATTCAAAGTAAAAATAAGTAAGAACTCTTCAAAATATGGTTTAAATTATTTCAGGAAATAAAAATAGCGTTGAGGTGCTAATAGCTTCAGTTATCGCCTGCGGCGTGAAGTCACAGACTTCAATTCATCTAGAGTTCGTAGTCTGGAGACTACGAACAACGTGGGTAAAAATAAGTAAGAACTCTTCAAAATATGTTTTAAATTATTTCAGGAAATAAAAATAGCGTTGAGGTGCTAAATAGCTTCAGTTATCGCCTGCGGCGTGAAGTCACAGACTTCAATTTATCTAGAGTTCGTAGTCTGGAGACTACGAACAACGTGGGAGTGTGTACTTCTCTCTACTCATTTATTCATAGTCTCTGGCGACTACGAACAACGTGATATCACAAAAAGACAGATCGTTTTATTAGATCTGTCTTTTTGTGATTACTCTATTTTAGATAGTTACTTTTTTATTTTATTTTTAATGAATCAGCTTTGGCTGATTTAGCTTTCTTTTTAAAATAGCGACGTAATAAAAAATTGTGTTGGGCAGCTTCCAAATCTTCATCAAGTTTTTGAGAACTTAATTCTAAATTTTTAAT
Organism: Cytophagales bacterium; assembly: GCA_031416415.1. Lineage (GTDB taxonomy): Bacteria > Bacteroidota > Bacteroidia > Cytophagales > Cytophagaceae > JANYCO01. The sequence goes on from JANOTP010000118.1 coordinate 3,862, forward strand.
AAGCTTCTTTAAATGGGCTCCACTTTGTTCATCATATAACAATACGCCGACAGGTGTTTTTGGATTGGCGCTTGCTTCCTTTAGATTTGTGATAAAGGCGTTCGCAGTATCAGCAATTTTTTGTAATTGAAAAACTGAATTACTTATTGATTTAAAAACTAGCGTATCATTTATTAAGTCATTTGCTAAGGAACCTTTTTTATTTAATCCTTGAGTAAAATTATCAAGCGATTGAATTACGTGCTGTGTTTTTGAAGACGCTAACCGAAGTGAGTTGGTGGTTGCATATATATTTTCATATATATCATCTTGGTTTAATAGTTTTCCTAATGTACCTTCTCCAGCGGCTATTTTTTTACTGATAATTTTAAAATCGTTTGTGATTGCTAAAATATTTTTATTGTTTTCTTGTAAAGTATTAAGCATGTCATCTGATGAAAAAGTTTTTTCAACTCCTAGCGTATCCCCTTCTTCTACTTGTCTCGCTATTGCACTCCCTCCATAAATAACTAGTATTTTATTGCCAATAAGTCCATCAGTACTTATTTTTACCTTTGCATCTTTTCGTATAAAATTCTGTGCATTCGTTTCTATTTTCAAGCTTACCACTACTTGTGATTTTCCATAGAAATGTATATTACTTACAGTTCCTACTTTTACTCCTGAGAACCAAACATTATTTCCCGTTTGTAAACCACTTACATCTTCGAATAAAGAAACAACTTTCATTTTCTTCTTAAAAGTGTCATGTAGGTTGCCAACCATAAGAATTCCTGCTATTAGAAATATTAGTCCAGTAAGAATAAATACTCCTACTATTACAGTGCGTTTGTTTGATGATTCGTTCATAGTTATTGGATAAAATTGTAAGCAAAGAAATTTTTTATTCGTTCGTCATCTGTATTAAATACTTCATCGAATTTTCCGAATTTTAGAAATTTTCCTTCAATCATTATTGCAATTTGATTACAGGTGTTTTTAGCACAGGTGAGATCATGTGTGATAATAATAGAACTAGTATTGTATTTTTTTTGTACATCATTAATTAGATTATTAATCTCAGCACTAGTTATTGGGTCTAGCCCTGAGGTAGGCTCGTCGTATAACATTATTTCAGGTTTAAGAATTAAAGTACGAGCAATACCTATTCTCTTGCGTTGCCCTCCTGAAAGATCCGCGGGCAATTGATGTATTTTATCTCCTAAGCCTACAGCATCCAGAGCTTCTTCTACTGCGTTGTTAATTTGTGTTTTACTCAGGTGCTTTACATTCATCGTTAGTGGAAAGGCCAAGTTTTGGTAAATGTTCATACTATCGTACAGGGCACTATTTTGAAAGGAGAAACCAATGCGTAATCGCAATTCGTCTAGTTCTTTGCCGTACAATTTATCAACTTCTTTTCCTAATACCTTTATAATGCCTTGGTCAGGCTTCAATAGTCCAGCTATGATTTTTATTAATACAGATTTTCCTGAGCCCGATTTACCAAGTATCGCTACATTTTCACCTTTATTAACATTTAAGTCAATACCTTTTAATACGTTAAAGTCGCCAAAAGATTTATATAATCCTTTAATGGAAATAACAGATTCTTCTTTAGTAGAATTATATTCTTGAATTACTTTATCCATATTTTAAAAAGTTCGAATCCAATTAGAAATTTGAACAATAACTACTTCTTCAATAAATATAAGAAACATAGAAAGTACCACTGCTTGATTAGCCGCTTTGCCTACGCCTCTAGTACCTTGTGTAGCATGATAACCCTTGTAGCAACCAATCATTCCTATGGTAAAGCCATATATAGTTGATTTAGCTATAGAGGAAAATAGATCTAGAAAAGAAATAGTTGAAAATGCTTTTTTATAAAAAATTATTAGGCTTGTAGCTTCTACCGAATGAACATTTACATAAGAACCAAAGAGACCAATAAAGCTACAATAAAGTGCTAGAATGGGAATCGTAATGGTAGTGGCAATAACTCTAGTCGCTACTAAATATTTGAATGGATTAATAGCGGATACTTCCATGGCATCAATTTGTTCTGTAACTTTCATAGAACCGATTTCTGCTCCTATACTAGAGCCCACTTTTCCTGCGCATATTAAAGCCGTTACTAAAGGCCCCAGCGCTCTTACAATTGCTATCCCAATTAAAGATGGCAACCAAGATGTTGCTCCAAAATCTTCCAGTGATGGACGAGATTGTTTTGTAAAGACTACTCCTACAATAAAACCAGTAAGCGTAATTAAAGGCAACGATTTTAAACCGATTTCAAAACATTGATTAATTATTTCTATTATATGAATAGGAGGTTTAAATGCTTCTTTAAAAAAACGTATAGTGAATTTATATGCCTTATGAACATCAATAAAGTATTGATCGATTCCTTTTGAGAATAAATATTTTTTAGTGTTCGTGTTAATCATTTATTGTAAACTGCATTTTATTGTAAGGCAATAGCATTAATGTTATTAAATAGCTATAATTGAGTACTGTAAAGGTGTCTGGATGCTTTAATCAAAAAGGCATTTTTCACTGTACAATATTCTAGTTTATTACTGTAGAAACCATTGTATTATTTTTTCAATAATTTACATGATTCTCACATTTGTTTATTTTTTTAATTCCTCTTTATATTTTTAAATATAACCATAATAGATACTTATATTTGCGTATGCTTAACTATGAATTGCCAATAGATGATATTTCTAATTTAAAACAATATGATTACTCAATTGTAAAAAAAGCATTTGATGAGATTTCAAATTTGTTTCAAATAGAATTTAATTTCCCTCAAGGTGGATGTCAGCAGAGGAGTCATTTAATGTCAATGATGCTTTCAAAAAAATTCTCTATTGACCACTGTAAAATATGGCTATTTGCGCCAGCTGCATTATTTGAAAATAATACTACAGCACTTTTCGTAGAGGATTTAAATAAATTAGCACCCGACAATATTGTTTATTGGAATTTCCATACTGCCCCTTTAGTTAAAATAAACAGTAATGGTAAAACAGAGCTTCTTGTTGTCGATCCATCTGTTAATAAAACCGAGCCTTTGAACATTGATAATTGGTTGAAAAGTATTGGAAATAGTGTTGTAGGTAAATACACGTTTTTGTCACCTGAAAAATATTTTTTTAATTGTAAGTATAATGAATATTATCAGCTAACAAATGTATTCGATGGTACGTTTTTTGAATTTGTTAATCCAGCGAAAGATAACTTGATTCTTGAAAAAGGATTAGCGGTTAATGATATGGCTGTTTTTATTAACAACAAATATATCCAACCTTTGATGAATACTATGGAATCCAAAAATGAAACAAGGATAATGGATTTAAAGGAAATATTTGGAAATGCGACAGCTTTAGATCTTATATTTGCTCAGAATTTAAGTGGTTATACAGATAATACTTCTTACCGATATGTACATAATCATTTTGGAGATATTATGAAAGAAGCAAAACAATTGTTTCATGATAGGTTATTGCATTGGACTCAGTTTACTAACGAGCTCTTATAATTATTGCGTATAAGATTTTGACAGTATAATTAATTATTCTTCTCCCTCTTCTAAAACAATATCTTCTCCTTTATAATTATATTTTATAAAATTACACCATTGACAATCTTCCTTTGCACAACCTTTTGTGAATTCAAAGTTCATGATTTTTTTATATGTCTCTTTTATTTGATCTTTTACAACAGATAATGAAATAGGGTCAATCATTACCTTTTCTTTTACAAATTCACCCGATTTACTGGGTTCAAGAAAATCAAGTTCTCCAGAAACCATATCAAAACCTTTTTTTGTATCACTATCTAATAAAATTTTGTAGAATATAATTTGCCTCCAATAATCTCCTCCATTAGGATCTTTTTCGCTAGGAGGGTTTAGTTTTTTCTTGCCATTTTCAGACTTCCCAGTTTTATAATCAATTACGTTAACAAAAGTTTTTCCTTCAAATTCTATTTTATCTAGCTTACCTGTGATCGGAACTCCTTCATATTCGGCACCAGTGACAGCATACTCAGTAATAACATTTTTATTCCATTGGTTTTTGTAATGGCTGTAAAGTTTTGGCAAAAAATCGTCTCCATATTCGCTACGACGTTCAAACTCTTTTTTGGTAAAATGTGAGTGATACATTTTTAATCCAAAATGAAATGCATTTAAAAAATATTCCAAAGGTGGAAATTCTTTGTCTTGCGATTCATTCATTTTTTTGAAGAGCTGATCCATTGCATGATGTACTGCATTTCCGAAGCCCATGCTTTCACTTCTAGCAGATGGAACACGTACCACGTTTTCAAAATAAAAACGTAAAGGACAATTTAGATATTTATTTAAATGAGTAACACTCATTTTGTAATTTTTCAATGCTTCTTTCAAGTATTCTTCGTCCATCAAAGTGACTTCTGGAAGTGAAAGGCTTAAAAGAATATCTGCCTGATAGTGTATTACTTCTTCGTCAGGAAGATTTACTATTGTTTTTTCTACCTGATCGCTTTCTAAAACTTCCGCTATAAATTGCGAGCCTTCAAGACTTTTTCCATTATCATCTGTGCCAGGGTATGAAAGATAAAGATGCTCTTTGGCACGTGTCATAGCTACATAGAACAGACGACGCTCTTCTTCAAGTTTATTTTCTTCTACAGATTCAACGAGTGTGTCAGGAAATTTAAAATTATCACCCCCCGCTCGTTTCTTTTCCCATTGATTACTACTACATCCAATAAGAAAAACATGCTTGAACTCAAGTCCTTTAGAGGAATGAGCGGTTATAAAATTAATTCCATTTTCTGCAAATACGGATTGATTGATTTCAATAGGAATGCGATGGTAAAGCATTTGATCTAGTGTCTGTAAAAGATCTTTCAATTGAAAACGTACATTGCGAGCAGATTCTTCTTTTATAAAGTCAAAAAAAGTAGTTACCACCTGCATTAACCAGATACGTTCAGAAGAATTCATCATCCAAGTTAGGAGGCCTCCTCTTGTAAGAATTTTTTCGAACAATCCTTGTAACGTCATGTTTACGGACTCTTTGATCCAGTAGCCAAGATTTTCATCAAGTGTAGAAACCGCTTTTGGATTTTGCATTCCCAGTTTGAACATTCTTTCGTTATTCTGCATGAGTAGCCGCCATGAATTTTTAGTTCCTTCTGGATTGTCTCTTCCATAACAAGCTCTAGCTACAGCGTTCGCATCTTGATGGCTAATATCGAAAAAATCAATATGCATTATTTCATACAAAAGATATTCAGCACTATCGGGTCTATTAAATTCTTCTTTAATATATTGAAGTAGCTTGATAAGATTTTGGACCAAGGGTAGCGATAGAATGTCAACTTTCCTTTTTATGCTAAGTGGAATATTATTTTTCTGAAGAAGTTTAACGATGTTTTCGACTTGTTTGTGGTTTCGATAGATGATGGCTATCTCGCTTAAGGTTTCCCCTTCAGAATAAAGTTTTTGAATTTGTTTTAATACACCTAGTTCTTCGTGTCGTATATTATAATATTCAGTTATGTTGGGTGCGGTTTTTAATGCTGCTAAATTTTTATCACCTGCTGTTAAATTTTTGTCCAGTCCAGGAAGTTTATTTATGAGACGTTCTTTGTTGTATTCGATTAGTGTTTTTGAAGCATCTAGTATAGGCTGTGTAGATCTGTAATTTTCTTTTAATAAAACTATTTTTATACTATTGGAATATTTTTCATTAAAATCTAAAATATTACTCATGTTAGCGCCCTGAAAACGATAGATGGATTGGTCGTCGTCGCCTACTACAAATATGTTTGGGTTATCCCAATAAGAAGCTAAAAGATGTACGATTTGATTTTGTGCGCCATTAGTATCTTGATATTCGTCTACCAACATATATTGATAGCGTTCTTGATAATTTGCGAGTAAATTTGAATTAGAACGGAAGGCGTCTAAAACCCATATAATCATATCGTCGTAGTCGTACCTGCCAGCACCGCGCATGATGGCTTCAAAGTTGTCAAACTCGAATGCCGCAGTACGCAGCTTTTCCATGCTGTCTTTTACTTTGTCAAAATCTTTTTGTTTGAAATCGCCTTTTTTAAATCCGCTTTTTGCATTACTAACTTTGTAGTAATACTCTTCACGGTTGGGAAGATCAAGTAAATATTCGTCAATTTTTTTTGAAATGTACTCAGAAGACCATCCTTCCCTTTTCATTATTGAAAAAAGCGTTTTTAGTTTTCCTGTTTCATAATAGATGTCTCCTGAAAATCTTTTTAGAAGGTGCTTCGGCCCAAAGTCGTCAATTAATTTTTCAAAATTCTC
>JANOTP010000119.1:0-3167 GCA_031416415.1 Cytophagales bacterium
AGTTTTGGGATATATACAAATTAGATGTTGTAGTGATACCTACGAATAGACAAGCAGTTCGAAAGGACATGCAAGATAAGGTATATAAAACCACACGTGAAAAGTACAATGCAGTAGTAGAAGAAATTGTTGAGCTTACATCAATTGGCAGACCTGTATTGGTTGGTACCACTTCTGTTGAAATTTCTGAATTGCTCAGCCGTATGTTGAAAATTAGAAATATAAAACATCAGGTATTGAATGCAAAGTTACACCAGAAGGAAGCAGACATCGTAGCCGAAGCGGGAAAGCCAGGCACTGTAACGATTGCTACCAACATGGCGGGTCGTGGTACGGATATTAAATTGGCTCCAGAATCTAAAGCTGCAGGTGGACTTGCTATCGTTGGTACAGAAAGACATGAGTCTAGACGTGTAGACAGACAGTTACGTGGTCGTTCGGGTCGTCAAGGTGATCCTGGGTCTTCGCAATTTTTTGTAAGTCTTGAAGATAATTTAATGCGCTTGTTTGGTTCTGATAGAATAGCAAGACTAATGGATAGAATGGGATTGGATGACGGAGAGGTGATTCAACACTCCATGATTACAAATTCTATTGAAAGAGCTCAGAAGAAGGTAGAAGAAAATAACTTCGCAACTCGTAAGCGTTTGCTTGAGTACGACAACGTGATGAATTCACAACGAGAAGTGATTTATAAAAGAAGAAAAAATGCCTTGTTTGGTGAACGTTTACCTCTGGATATTTTGAATATTATATTTGACACTTGTGAAGATATTTCTTTTGGTACTTCACAAAGTGCCGATAGTTTTGAAAATTTCAAACTGTCAGTTATTAGTACTTTTGGTTTTGTTACTGCAATAGAACAAGAGGAATTTAAAAAGAAAAATTCTGGCGAACTTGCTCAAAAATTGTTTACGGAAGCATTAGATCACTATGATAAAAAATCTAAACATATTGCCGATAGTACATTGCCTGTATTAAAAGATATATTTTCTACAAGAGGTGCAACTATTGAAAATGTAGTAGTGCCTTATTCTGATGGAAGACGCCAGATGGGTATTTCTGTTGATTTGAAAAAAGCATTACAAACAAATTCATTCGAACTGAAAAATTCTTTAGAGCGTTATTCTTCACTTGCATTTATGGACATGGGATGGAAAGAGCATTTGAGAGATATGGATGATTTAAAACAATCGGTTCACAATGCTTCATACGAACAAAAAGATCCTTTGTTAGTTTATAAATTTGAAGGATTTGAATTGTTTAAAAAATTTATTACGAAAATAAATCAAGATATTATCACTTTTGTTTTTAAGTCTGATGTGGCGAGTCATGATGCAGATGACGTTAGCGAAGCTAAAGTAGAACGAAGAAAAGAAAAAATTAATCTTAGTAAAGAAGAGGCGTCTTCTGTTTTAAATAATAACAGACCTCCAATGTCTATGTCGACTAGTAATCAGGAGCAGGAAAAAATAATGCCCTTGAAATCACAAAAAATAGCGAATAGAAACGACCGCGTTACCGTTCAATATATGGATGGAAATATAAAGCGTGATGTGAAATTTAAAACCGTAGAAGACGATATCCAAAGCAATAAATGTGTCATTCTTGAAGACTAGTTATATGGATCGTATACTGTTTGTGTTCTTAATGCTTTTTTCTTCTTGCGTTTCTGTATACCCTCAGCTCGGGGATGCAGAAAATAAAGGTCAGGTAAGAGAATATAGAGAAAAATTTGACGATTATAGACCTCGATACGAAGTCGTAGAAATAAAGGTAGCCGAAACAAAGCTTCCTGATCCACTACCTCCAAAAAATGATATTAATAAATTTTTAACTGAAAAGTTAGATTCGGTTTACAGCTACAATTCAAACATATGTTGTGCAGATGGATATAGAGTGCTGATTTATGCAGGTACAAGTAGTGAAGAAGCTACAATGCAAAGAAATAATGCATACGATATATTGCCACAGGAAAAATCATATAAAGAATGGCGTCAGCCAAGTTTCAAAGTGAAAGTAGGCGATTTTGTTGATAAGCTAGAAGCGTATTATGCGTATGCTAGCTTGGTGAAAATTTTCCCAAACGCAATTGTCGTACCCGATAAAGTAAATATTGTCAGAGAACAATAAGTAAGATGAGCCTTTTAGAAAGAATAAAAGAAATAGCAACGAACTATTCAGCCGATACTATTTCTTTTCGTAGACATTTACACAGCAATCCAGAACTTTCTTTTGAAGAATATAATACTTCAAAATTTGTAGCTGAAAAATTACGCTCTTTTGGTGTTGAAACTACTGAAGGTATTGCCACTACTGGAGTAGTAGGATTGATAAAAGGGCGAAATTCTGAAAAAAAAACAATCGCACTTCGTGCAGATATGGACGCTCTGCCCATTACAGAGCAAAATGACGTATCGTATAAATCTAAGAATGTTGGTGTCATGCACGCATGTGGTCATGATGTTCATACGTCTTCATTATTAGGTACAGCAAGGATTTTAAGTGAAATAAGAGATCAATTCGAAGGAACGGTAAAGCTTATTTTTCAACCGGGAGAAGAAAAAATACCAGGTGGTGCATCTTTAATGATAAAAGAAGGAGTACTTAAAAATCCTACTCCGAATAATATTCTTGGGCAACATGTTGCTACTGCTATTCCTGCGGGTAAAGTAGGTTTCAGGCCAGGTATGTACATGGCTAGTGCCGATGAGATTTATGTAACTGTTAAAGGTAAAGGCGGACATGCCGCTATGCCTGATAAAAATATTGATCCTATTCTTATCGCCTCACATATAATTATTGCACTGCAACAAATTGTGAGTCGCAATTGTGATCCTCGTGTCCCTTGTGTGTTGTCTTTTGGTAAAATTATAGGCATGGGAGCTACGAATATAATTCCTGAAGAAGTAAAGATCGAGGGTACCTTCCGGACTATGGACGAGAATTGGAGAAGAGAGGCGAAAGTAAAAATGAAAAAGATGGCAGAAGCCATTGCGGATGGCATGGGTGCAGTTTGTGAATTTACGATTCTAAATGGTTATCCTTATCTTCAAAATGAGCCAGCGCTAACAGGAAGAATGAAAGAGGCGGCCCAATTATTTTTAGGTCCAGAGAATGTAATAGACCTAGATATCTGGATGGCGGCGGAAGATTTTGCTTATTAT
>JANOTP010000120.1:0-7421 GCA_031416415.1 Cytophagales bacterium
GTTTAATTTTTTCCTCTGTTGCATCTAACTCAACATACACTGAAGAGTTCCATTTATTAATAACTAATACAGAATCTATTTTTTTTACTTCAATTTCCGAACCTGGCAATTGAGGCATCGATTTTTGACTTTTATAATTTGCTGAGTAATACAAAGGATTGCCAAAAAGGGCGATTTCTGAAACAATTTTTTCATTCGTTTTCTTTTTGGAAGAATTACGTAAGAAAAGATCTCTGCTAGTACAAAGGTTGTGGACTCTTGCAGAATTTAAAAGATAATTTCCAGCAGCGTCTTTTATAGTTTCAGGATTTATTTGATTATATACACCATCACGAACCAAATAAATATTTTTATGTTCTGGCTTTATTAAAGGTAAGATCGGTTGCCAAAAATTAGCATAAGAGTAATCGTCTTGGAAAGAAAATTTAATAGAATTTCTATAGTACTTAAGATATTTCACTTGAAGTTCTTTACCATTTTTCAATACTACATACTTAGGCTCTTTTGAAGATTGATCCACTGAAATTACAGCATACCAGATGGTATCGGTGAATTTTTTTGTGAACAATCTGAAAGGTGTAATTTCCAACACCACTTCATCAGGATTTAAAAGTTTTTTTAAACTCTTCCAATTGTAATCGATTACTTTTTCTTCACTACCAGCAAAATATTCTGATTTCTCACTTAATTCTTTCTCAAGTTTATCATTTCTAGATTCTAACACTGCGACATCTAAACCTGCCCCCATTTTTTCAAGGGTATTCATTGAATAGGCCAGCCCAAGATTTTCTCTATTGGTTAACAGCTCTTGGTAGAGACTTATTAGTACAGAATCTCCACTAGAAAGAATTTTTTCTTTTATCTTCAATTGAGAACTTAACAAAACTGCTCTCGTTTGAATTTGCATATCCATAACATTAGCCACCATTTCTGATTTTACTTTATCTGTTGCAAATGTCAACGTTTTATAAAATTCAAAATCTTCTTTTATCTTTTCCCAATAAGCAGACTTTCCTTTCTCACTTAACAATGGAAAAACTGTCTTTAGGTAAGAACGAGATTTACTAACACAATATTCGATAGACTCTGCTGCTTTAGCATTTTGTCCAAGTATATAATATAATTGAGCACACTTTCCAAGTGCTTCGATATAGAGTGGGTGACTGTTGTCAAATAGGGACTCGTAAATAGATTTTGATTTTTCAAATTTCGCAAGTGCTGCGCCATAAGATTCCATCTTGTAGTATATTTTTCCTGCCAGCAACTCTAAGCGGGCAGAATTGATATTTTGATCACCTAACTTAGCACTCCATACATCTTTTGCTTGCGTAAGATAGCCTAATGCCTTTTTTGTATCGTTAGCATAGACATAGAAAAGTGCGGCATCTTCTAACGCATTGGCATAAGCTGGCGACTCTACCGATAATTTATTTTTTATAATTACAAAACTTTTATTAAGTATAACTTCCAGTTCTGCTTTAGCTTTTGGCGATGAGGCAGATTGTAAATTCAATTCCATAGCAGAAAGTGCATATTCATGCATTAAAATTCCAACTTTTATATTGTCTTCACCATATGTATTTTTATAAATTTCAATAGCAATTTTTATTATTTTAGTTGCCTTCTCGGCGTCTCCTAAAACAGAATATAATTTTTTCTGATACACCAAACTATTTGCATAAGGGATAGATTTATCGCCAAACACTTTTTTGGTAATTGATGTTGAACGCTCGAAATACTTATCAGCATCACTGTAGTTTCCCATCACAACATTCAAATCTCCTAGATAATTTAAAATATTATAAGTCGACTTGTGATCTATCCCTAAACCAGCTTCTCTTTCGGCAAGAATCTTTTTAAGGTAACGCTCTGCTTTACTGAACTTGCCAGTATGGATATATAGAAGCCCAATCTCTTCAATACTAAACAAATCGTCGGTAGACAATCTTGAAATTTTTGAATACGCTAGTGTAGCTTCTTTTAATAAGCTATCGGCTTGCTTGTAATCACCTTCAATAATTTTTAGACGAGCTTTAATTTCGATAGCTTCTGCATAATATCGAATAGCCGATTTAGAGTTTTTACTTTTGAAGATGTCTAAGCTATTATTAATATCTTTTCCTGCTTCGGGATATTTACCTACATTAATTTCTAGGGCTGCAATTGGATTAAGAATTCTTGCATATTCTTCGCTTGACACACCAAAGGTAGCGCTTGAAAGAGCCAGTCCATTATTTAAAATTTGAAAAGCCTGTTTATAATCTTCCAGGTATTCGAATAGTTTTGCCTGAGAAGTAATAGCTCCTATATATTCAGGATTGGAAACAGAAATATGGGTGAGGTAAGCATTGTTAATGACTTCACTAAAAATAATTTTCGCCTCTGAAAAACGATCCAGGTAATTTGAATATAATACGGCTTGTTTTAACTTTGTTTTATTTAAAATCGGACTATCCTCTCCGTATAATTTAATCTGTAAAGCTAAAAACGTTTTAAGAGTAGAATCAGCTTTGGTATACTCATGATTTTTTTGGAATGTATAAGCCAGATCGGCAAGTGCATAACTTCTATACTCATGTACTGTTGGAAGATAGTTGGAAGAAAGAAAATCCTTAAGATCTGCTTTGGCAAGCTCCCAACGATGATTAATAAGCAATAGTTCTATATCTGTATAATTATTATGTTGATAAGCCAAACTATGTTTACCAAAATAGCCTATCACTTTTACAGATACGTCATTGTTATAATATTCAGCCTCTTCGTTTTTCCCTTGTGCAAGTTGAGATGTAATAAGTGCATGATGAATATTGGTAACAACAGTAGAATGCTCCAAGTAATATTCTTTTGCCGACGCAGACGCTGAGTGAAATTCTTTTTCTGCTTTTTTAAACTCGTCTTGTCTTAGGTAACATAACCCTTTTATAGAATATATTTCTGACATAAATCCTTTCTGAGAAGAAAGGATTTTTTTAAATTCTTTCTCATATCGTTCAAGCCTCACGAGCACAGAATCTGTTAGTCCATTGTCCAACATGGCTCTAAGTTCTAGTGCGAGAAATTTACCTGTCAATAAGTAACGCTCTTTTATTTGGTTCTTGGAAAGCTTTTGGTAGCTAACGATTTTCTTTTTAAAAACACTGTCTTTTTCGGAACGTGCAAGGAGATAATCTATATGCCCTTTACAGGAAGTTGATACTTCATTTAAATAACCTTTTTTATATTCGGAGTACAATTTATAATAAGCTAATTGTTCTCTTTCGAAAGGCAATAGTTTAAATTTTCTAGTATCTAAAACTTGATACAAAGAATCGTTTTGAATATAGATTCCATTTGTATAATACAAAGTAGAATATTGTTTGTAAACCTCTAACAAAGCGGCTGTATTAGTGTCGCTAGAAAGATTTTTTAAACTACTATCTATTTTTGGAAGAAGAGCTTCGGATTCTTTTTTATAATCTAATAAATTTAAAAAATGCGCTTTATAACAAAGTAATAAAAGAGCCTCAGGAGAATTTATACCCGTTTTTTTCGAAACAAAACGTTTTGTCTTTTTTGAATAAAAATTTCCTGCTTTATAGTCTCCATTTTCAGAATATGTCTGCAGATTTTTAAAATCTTTTTGTGTCTTCCTGTTTATTTGTGCAAACGAAGAATGTAGGACAATAAAAAAGAGGGAAAAATACACTATTAATTTACTCATGAAATATATTTTAAGAAACCTGCAAACTACTCTTTATTGAATTCAATTACTTTTACTTACTAATTATTAAAACCGTAAGAAAGCATTATTTCAGAAGAACCATAACTTCCTAGCTGGAACGATTTGCTCGCTAGTTCATATCTAAAGCCAAGTTTTAATTTAGGGCTAACTGCCACTCTGGTATATACTCCATATCCTAGAGGATAAACTAAGCCTACACCAGCCGTAAATGTTTGGTTGAATTCAAAACCTAAATTCATATACAAATTCATTGGTCTACCTACATAGTACTTTGCCATAAAATTAGGTTGAATAGCAATGAATTCACTCAAGTTTTTTCTTGTGCCTGTTACAAAGAAGAAGTTTCTTTTTAGAGTAGTTTTGTTTGACAATGGATCAACGTATATTTTTTGAGGATCGAGAAATATTAAATCAGGTGAAGAGATGCCTGCGTAAAAGTGTTTTCGTTTGTAAAAACCTCCTGGGCCAATACGAATCATAGTACCGCGTTTAGCAACAGAATTTAGGTAGGTATCGTTGTCGTCCCATCGAAAGGCGTCATTTACTCCATTGTCGATACTAGATACGCCTAACTTTAATCCGAATTGGAAGAAAGAGTTTTCGTTTATTTTTATACGATAACTAATATTTGCATTAAGCGACAAATCAGTTAAGTTTCCAACTTGATGCCTGTAGATTACTATACCGCCGCCAACATTCCTAGCGAGTGGCAAATCTAGTGTTAACAATTGTGTGTTAGGCGCTCCAGGAAACTTGCTCCACTGCGAACGGTGTAGCACATTGGCGCGCAACGATGTAGAAACTCCAGCATAAGCAGGATTAAAGAATAATTGAGCTGTTTGAAATTGGCCAATGGTAGAATAAATCTGAGCCATGCTAGTACTACTCAATACAGCAAACACTAGGATTGTTACGAAACTTTTTTTCACTTTATTATTACAATTAAAAATTTAAGGGAGGTTTATTTAGGCAATAACTTAATTCATTATCTGACAGAAATTACTATAGGTTCTTAGTACATCACCATCATTGTTGTACTCTTTGTAAATATAATAGTAAACGCCAGACGTAAGTCTGCTTTTTTTCTTGTCGGTTCCAGACCAGTCATTTTTATAGTTTTCTGCATAGAAAACTTCAGAACCATTTTCGTCTAGTATCCAGAATTTATTGTTATTGTTTGTGTTCGCATATCCGATCACTAATGCATCGTTTTGACCATCGCCATTGGGTGTCATTACTTCATTGGCAACTAGCTCAGGTTCTTCGCCTGGGGAATCTACTATAATATGTACCGTTCCCACATTAGAAACCAAACCGTCGTTGTCATAAATTACATATTGAATTGCTCCTGTTCCTATAAACCCTTTAAAAGGAGTGTAGGTCAACCATCCAGCTGTATCTACTTGAAACTGGCCTAAAGAAGCTTCTGGGTAATAAGATTGATTACCGTTGTAATATAAATCAATATCGATGTTGCTAGAAAGTTTACCTGTAATGCCATAATCATTTGAAAGTATGTTGACTTTGCCAGTTGAAGATCCAAATAAAATTTGGATAGAATCGTCTATAGCTACTGGATTTAATTTTTGTTCGTAGATGGTAATTCTTGCATAGTAGGGAGGAGAATCTTCATAGTTTGTAGCACCTGATCCAGATACTAGAACTACTGCTGAGCCTGTATCCAAAGGTGTAACTAGACCTGTGTTTGGATCTAGGCTAATAATAGAAGACGTCGCTCCGCCAAATGAAAAACTTAGTGTGCCATCATAATCTAAAGGTTTTGAAACATATAATAAAAAAGCACCTCCAGAAAATTCATTCCCTTGATCTTCAAAAGAAAAAATAGTGGGAGCTTTATCAATAGTAATGGTATACATAGTTGTCGATGCAAAAAAAATGCCGTCAGCAGCAATGCTAGCTTGGAAAGATGCTGTACCAGCGCCTTTAATAGTTACCAACCCACTGAAAGGATCTATATCGGCGGCATTAGTAGCAGAACCTAAAGAGTAAGTTATTGCACCATTACTACCAAATAGGCTATACGCATTCAAATAAAACGGTCTATCTCCATAAACATAAGATTGAATTTGTGGTGGGGAAAATTCGAGTCTTGGATCTTGAGTGCCACCGCCACTACTAATACTAACAGTAATCGTACCCGTATAATCTAAGGGTGTATCATCATAAACAGTAATATTTAAAGAATAAGTATTACCAGATTGAAATCCTGAATTATCAGTAACCCTAATGTCACCAGTACTATTGTCAACGGTAAACTCGCTACCTATGCAACCACTACAAGAATTCAAAGAATAACTCGTAATGTTTCCTGTACCTGGACTTGCGCTTACATTTGTTATAATATCATTAATTGGAGTATTCGCTAGAATAGTCAAATTTTGATTTGGAAAAATTGGACCAGTGGTTGCTTGAACAACAGGGATTGTAAACGTTTCATAAGTTGTATTCGCAGGAAGATCATTATCTTGAACTTCAACCTGATAAGAATAAATAAATTGATAATCCAAAACAGCAGATCCTGACACTGATATTTCACCTGTACTAGAATTAATCACAAAATCTGGGCTACCAGAAGTAAAAGTATAAGTCAACGAGGTTCCCGCAGAAGTTGTACCTAGGGTAGCATATACTTGTCCTACTGGTGCGAGACCAGGAGTATTGTCGGGGACGTTGCTTATGGAGGTAGCAGGACTGATTACTGGATTTAATCCTGCTTTTGATTCAGTAGAATAAAATAATGCAGTAATTAACAAAACTATTCCAACTAACTTTGTTCCAAATTTCCAGAAACTAGAATCAAGATGTTTGATAGGAAATAGAGAATTGCATTGCAATTGAATTGTACTTTTTTTCATGACTGAAGTATTTTAGTTGTCGAACAAATACATTCCAAAGAACATATTGAGTGTTTGTAAGGTATCACCAATTTAAAGATATGTTTTTTTTCATATAAAAAAAAGCTTGGGGTGATGTAACATGTTGCAGGAGAAAGCTTTTATTAATACCAAGGGCTTTTTTGGGTTAAATTTAGAGGTTTTTGAAATTTTTATTAATGAAATATAGTACGGCTCTTTACGCCCTTAGTGCTTTTCATCAACAAGCTATTTCTACGCAGCACTATGTGGATTTACAAGGGCGATAGTTGACCTTCTTTTTAGGCTTACTCTCTCTGTAGACACTGCGGAATAACATTAGCGAAGCAACAGGCAACGTTTGCAAACCGAAATGAAGGAGTTGGTTGGCAGAATAAACCGTGCGTTAAAGATATGGCAGATTCGTTCTGGAATGAAATAGATATTAAAGTGAATTAGAGGAAACACGAAACAGGAAAGTATTCATTAGGCGTATACAGGAACAGAAAAGACAAAGGAGATTATTCCTGTCTTTACTTTTCCCTCAATAATCCAATTTAAAATTTATAGGTAATAATATTCTTTGCCTTACTGGTCTGTCTTTGGCGCGGGCAGGTCTCCATCTTGGCATTTCCCTTACAACTCTTAGCGCTTCCTCGTCCATTGATGGCTCTATACCTTTATAGATTCTTGCATTGACTACATATCCGGTTATTGACAATTCAAAATAAACGGACACTTTGCCTTGGATTTTCTTTCTTGCAGCTTGGTTGGGGTAAACTAGACTATCCTTAATGTATCTATCCATTTCGACTTTTCCACCTACA
>JANOTP010000121.1:0-11252 GCA_031416415.1 Cytophagales bacterium
TGAAGTAATTCGCTTCTCTTAGCAACTCTTGCTGAAACGTATCCTGTAAGAACTGCTATTAGTAAGGCAATAACTTGAGCAAAGATCATTAGCGTTGTTGAATAATCAAATCCCAAGCCTAATAAAAAATCATTATTAAGAAACTTCGAAATAAAAATATTAAATAACCCAAAAAAAAACAAGGAAAGAATCCAGATTCCAGTACCCGCAAAAATAGCCTTTGGTCTTATTTTCATAATTTCTATTATACTTAAAAAATGAAACGATTTAAAATTGTATTTTAAATCGTTTCAAAATCCAATATTTATTTCACTCTAATTACTCCTGCACCGCTATACGAATGGTACTCTCCATTATACATAGCATCGGCACTTACTGGACCCATTACGAAACTACCTTTGGATACCGCTCTTACCACATAATAATAAGATCGCGTATCTCTATTTACATTTGTAAATAAATTTATTCGATCGTCACGAATATCAAAATGTTCTGGGGAAGAATTATCTTTAATCCATTGCATATCTGCCGTTTCACTAAGTCTTGGATTTTCTATTTCAAAACCTGCGGGAAGGATATCTGTAATTACTACATTGTCGACCGAAGAACCATCGGTTGTAACAACCGTAAGTTTTACCACCACCAAATCATTCTGATTGAAAGTTGTACCACTGATCAATCTACCATTTCTATCGTAGAAAGTTTTTCTGATTTTTATAAAATTATCTTCTTCTTTTACATTTCCATCAGCACTCAATCCTTCCATTCTCCAAGAATAATAAAGTGCTCCAGTTCCTTTCACTGTAATAGCAACTTCCTTACCATTCCCCAATTTATTTAAGATCAACGTACCACTTTTATAGGTTCCTATAGATTTTCCATCAGCTGTTATATCAGCGGTAGCAGTACTTTCATTCGCTTTCTTTGCTAATTTTCCTAGTGCAATAAATGCAAAGGCATTCTCTTGTGTAGAAAGATAATATTGCTCTTTTAATTGTTTGGATAGGTGTTGTGCTAATATTCCTACTTGTGGATTTGTAGGATCAGTTTCAATAAGCATATTTAAAGAAATTGCAAGATCTCTTGTATAAGAATAAAAACTTCCTCCAAAAGAATTAATTGATTTTTCACCTTCAAAGGCGGTAGGCAATAAAACTCTTGCACTTCCATGATCTCCTAAAGCCTTATAAGTAGAAGCCAATAAATAACGAGAATCCATTGCCATATTAGTTTTATTGGCCTTATAATAATTCATAATCGAAAGATCTTGACGACCTACTGTAGAAAGAATGTATAAGGAATAGAATATTTCCTTTGCTGGTATTTGTCTTGTACGATAAGTAGCATTCTCGTAGAAATAATAATCGTACGAAACTTTTTCTTTTACTTTTAATTGTAAATAACCATACATTTTATCAAGCATAGAAGTACTTACTTCAAAGCCTGCCTTCTTAGCCTCTGTCAAGAAATGTGCAGCATAAACAGTGCCCCACCAGCTTTCTTCATAACCACCCAACCAATAACTTAATGAACCATTGTTTAGTTGCATAGCAGAAAGTTTACGGATTGCTTCTTGAACGTTATAATTAGGATCTTCCAATGTCTTTCTTTTTGCTCCAATACTTTTTACGATGTCACTAAAATACAATTGAGGAAACGCTTTAGAAACCGTTTGTTCGACACAGCCATGAGGATAGCCTAACAAATAATCTAAGTTATCAGAAAACTGTATGATAGGCGATCTACTAATCATTAGGGAACCTTCTACCGAAGAAGGGATCAGATCGGAGCTGAACGATACATTGCCAATACTTCCTCCGGCTATTTGTCCTGCCCCACTTTTCTTAATCAAGGAAGAGGCTGGGCGAACCGTCATCTCAATCTCTTCTTTAAATTTAGCATTCAGTGCAGATACAAGCGTCGTAATTTTACCGCTCCCCATTTCCTTTTTTGCATATACCTTGAACAATACAACTGCTTCTGAATTTGCTTTAATGGAAACGCGCTGAGTATTTTCTCCAATTACAGTCAATGGCCCTGTCGCACTTAATTGTGCTGATGCATCTGCTACAGCTGTAGTAGTATTGGTAAGCGTAACAGGGACTAAAGCTGTATCGCCAGGACTTAAAAATCTTGGTAACGAAGTACTCACCACTACAGGGTCTGCTACTTTCATATTTTTACTAGCCGACCCGAAAGCACTACCTTGATAAGCCACTGCCATAATTCTGAGATCACCTGAGAATTGAGGAATATTTATTTCATAAAAAGCCTCCCCACTAGAATTGGTGCGTAGTTTACCACTCCAAAAAGAAACGAGTTTAACCCTACGATTGTTCACTGGATTTACTCTTTTGTCTAGATTATAACCATCACCCGCTACACTACTTTTTCTTCCCGAAAGTTCGGGCAGTAGTTTTGCATATATATCATATGAGCTTACTTCTAATGTTCTTTTTCTGTAGAAAAATTCATAAGGGTCGGGCGTTTTTGTATTTTTTAATTGTAAAATACCTTCGTCTACAACTGCAATAGTCATTTCAATATCAGAATTTCCATTAGCTGCAATGACCTTTATTTTCTGTGACACATTGGATCGTGACGTTTCATTTGCTTCAATTTTTAGCGCTATTTTATTCGCTTTTTTCTCCGCC
Organism: Cytophagales bacterium; assembly: GCA_031416415.1. Lineage (GTDB taxonomy): Bacteria > Bacteroidota > Bacteroidia > Cytophagales > Cytophagaceae > JANYCO01. The sequence goes on from JANOTP010000121.1 coordinate 2,655, forward strand.
ATCAAAGGTGCATAACCGTGCGCAACTGTCAAGGGCATTGAAGTCTCTGCATTAGGGCGTATCAATGTAGCTGAAATGTATACGTTAGGCAAGTATTCTTCTTTTACACTAATAGTTTTTGTAGCCGATTTTTTATCTGTATCCAAATAAAAATATTCGTATACTTTATCTCGTTCCACTGTTACCAATAATTTCCCTTCGAAAGGGGTTTCAAAAAGCAATTGTACATCTTGTCCTACCTCTGTTGTTTCTTTATTCAATACTTTGATAGTTACTTTTCCCTCGTTGTCTACTTCGAAAGATGAGTTTTCAGTTGTACCATAACCATATGCATAAAAATTTTGTGAAACATAAGCATCGGTTCCAGGCAGTTTCACTCTAACTTCATACGACCCAGATTGTGTAGGGCGGAAAGAATAAAATGTATTATTACCCGCTATTGTAAATAATTTATCTTCTAATACAATTTCTCTTCTTTGAGAAACATAACGATAGCCATTATAATTTTTTTCCATAACGGTTTGCCAATCGTAACGTATTACTTGAACTTTAGCTTGGAAAGATGAAAGGGCTTTCCCATCTTTATTAACCGCTACGAGTGGCATTTGTACTGGCTTATTTATATCTACATAGTAGTCAAAATATTTCAATCCAATAAATGTTTCTTGCGTAATCACATCAAATGATTTTACTTGGTGAACAGGTCTGCCTGATTCATCAAATACGGTAACATAAACATTCCCAGCTAAAATTCCAGAATTTTTATAACTCTCGCTAAAAGAATAAGATTCTTTTGCTAAACCATTTTCATCTGTTTTCCCTTGTCTTAAAACATTGGGATAAGAGCTCTCTTGAATAGCATTAATTTGAAAATTATAATTCTCAAATCCTTTTGGAGAAAAATACTTTCTACGAAGTGTCATTTCGACTTCATAATTTCGGTCTGCTGCCGGAGGACCAAAGAGATTAAGCGCTGTGGCTGTCACATCCAACGACTGACTAAGCTTTAAGCTTTCTTTATTCAAAACTGCTAGTACTTTTATTCTATCGGGAATAAATTCTTCTACACTGATAAATTCAGAATTAAGGAGAATATCGTTGGCGGAATATACTTCTAGATTATAAGAACCAGTAACGGTAGAAGCTGGAAGAATAAAGTCTGCACTAAATGCTCCCTCGGAATTTAACATTCCTTTTTTGGCAGAAAATTCTTTTCCGTTTGGCAATATCAGTTTTACTTTCACTGGTGCATCTTTCAGCGGTTTCCATTCCTGATTGCGCACTACGGTATTCATATGAATAGTATCTCCGGGACGATAAATTTCTCTTTCGCCATATATAAAAGCATCGTATCCTGAACTATTGCTGTAAGCTCCTCCAATGTCATATTGCGAAGTTTCAACTTTTGTTTCATCAAAATGTAAATAATTAAAATCCTCTCCGCTTTGGCAAGTAATCATTTTAATGCGAAAGCCTGGAGCTTTCTTTTTTACATCTATAAATTTTGCAAGACCATCTCCATCGGTTGTCATTTTATAGACCGACTGATTGTTAGAGCTAATTAAATTCACTTCAACACCACTCAATTTATCAGTGCTCAAAATTGAATTGGCGAAAACATACACATCATTTTCCGTTTCCTTAACAATAAGTCCAACATCAGAAATAGATACAATCTTTGAAGAGCTGATCCATTGTTGGTCTTGAGAGCTAACTGTTACCACATAAAAACCATTGAATGCATTTTTAACTTCATTAAAGTCAAAATCGATTAAATGAGCACCGCCACTTTTCTTTAGACTTTTTGAATGAAATTCTTTTTCTAAAATCACATCTCCTAATTCATCCATTCCCGAATATCGTCCTGAGCCACCGCCATATTCATCGTTGTAATAATAATCTTCGTAATACGAATAGGTGTTTTGTTTTAAGAATTGAAGGATATTATTTTCGTAAATTTTATATACCGTAAGTTTTACATCAGGTACATTAATAATTCTTATGGCAACATTTTTCTCACCTTTAGACGTAAGATAAATACCTTTTTTATTTACAAAACCTATGTTAGGTTTCTGTTCGCCAAATGCAAGATCTTGAGTAAAATTTTCTTTTAGTATACCTCCGAAAATTCCTTTTAGTTCTTTTTTAATTATTAAACGATATGTGTTCCCAGATTGGAAATCGCCTCTAACATAGAATCCCGATTCGTGGGCTTCGACCGTAACATTCATAGAGGGTTCAATTACAATTAGCTTTTCAATATTCTGTTCATCCGTTTGTTGATTGGTAGAAACATTTATATACCCTTTATCATCTTCATAAAGAGCCTCGGCTTGAATAATTTGAAATTTATCTTTAGAAGGAATAGACGCTTCATATTTGATTTCCTCTTTAGAAATATAATTACTCTCTGCACATTTTAATCCTGGCGAGATTGAAACAACCAAGTTTTTATCTCCAAATGAAAGAGTTGTTTCTGCGATTGCAACCGTAACCCTGTCCGATGTATTAGAAGTACTAAGTTCGAAAGTTTGTTCCTTGCCGTCAATTTTAACATGGAGTAAATTCTTTAGTTCTGTAGGTGTTACTTTTGCATTAAAGGTAAGCTCTGTGCGAAGTTCAGTAATACTTTTATTGTTATCATTTTTAGCCCAAAAAAGTCCTGCTCCTATTAGATTAAGATATGGAGTATGGAAATTTATTATTTTCTCCTCTGGTAATGAATATTTTTTAGTAGAATTTTTAATTATTATATCTGTGAGTTCCGCTTTATAATCAGTACTTGGTAGAAAACTAATATCGGGCGAAAAAATCAATTCGTCTTTAGCTACCCATTTAAATTTTCCTTTTACTACTGGAGTAAAAATAATATAAGCCTCTTCGGACCAAACATTAACAAGGCTATCAGGAACTAAATCTTGATTAAAATTAAAGACAAGATTTTGCTGAAGTTCAATTTCTTCATCAAAATTTTTATCGTCAAGTTTTAATTTATTTCCAGAACAAGAAAACAAAAAAAGTGCAACGGCTGCGAAAAGCCATTTAATTTTAGGAGTTGACATAGGGTTTCATAAGGTTTAGTGCTATAATTTAGTTTTTTTATCGTTCAAAAATAAAATTTAGCAACATTATTTGAGCTTTTTTTTCTTATTCCAAAACTAGGGTATAAATCTAATCACCAACTCTTCGAATAAGGAATCAGAAGGGTTGGTGAACCAAATGAACTATATAATTTCCATAAGAGGAAAACGGTTTTGTATTAAACCTATATGCGCCTAAAACTCATTTAATCGTTGAGGTATATACCATCTAAGGGAAAATCCTCCCATAACAGTGTTTTGATCTAAGGCATCTACGACGCTGTTATAACTGCGCATCGTCACAAAGCCATCAAGAAAAATATTATGAAAAGCCATATATGAAATATTCAGATGTGTAAAAATAAGATTGGTAGAAATTCCTTGTCCAACTTTATTCCCATATTCCTGCTGATGTATGGCGTAGTTTTTCAAGATATTTCCTCCCCAGTTGGTATTTGCGGTATCAGCACCAAGTTTAGTGTAAAACATTTTGGCAATGACAGTAAGTCTTGGCAGCGGTTGGTAACGTACAATTCCTATAAATTCGGTAAAATTTGCTCCAAGAGGGTGCATTATAGGTTGATTATAGTTTGTAAAATTAGTGTAATTATTAGCATGCGCATACGTATAAGGTCTGACAAAATTTATCTCTCCTTGTAAGTCAAGATTTTTCAATCCAAAGGCGTCTATATATTTTAAACCACCTTGAAGTGCCTGCTTATTGGCCCACCAACCATTACCAGATTTCACTTCATTCAATACAAATTCATCTAAAACAATTTGTCCATACAAAGAAAAATGTCTCAGGAAGTTCCATTTAAAATCCATTCCTAGAAGAGCATTATCGCCACTACCTAACTGTTGTTCAATAGATCGGTAAAAAATAATTGGATTAAGATAAGCAATGTCAACTTGTCCATGTTTTGTGGAATCTTTACCTCTTCCTCTAAACGCTACGGCTTCAAAAATACCGATGTTTAGATTTTTAGTAATATTCAGACTTAAATGATGAAACGCTAAATATTTTTTAGGAAGTATCGTATCACTTGATGTTTTAGCTCCAGCATTCATTTCTGTAAATAAGTTCGTATAATTTAATTTCCAAACTTTAGTATTGAGCTTTAAAAAAGTATAACTACTAGAATTGTCAGAAAGAATCAACGAACGATATCCATTTCCTATAAAATTTTTATCATGACCGAACTGCAACGCAATCTGTTTTATGATGTTAAAATTTATATATCCTCTTGCTGAAATATAATCTACCCCTCTAGTTTTGAAATTTTTATTAAACCCTTCCCCAGGAATCACTCTAAAATTGGCGCGGTAGTTCGCTACATAAGAAGGAATAATTGCTTGATTGTCGGTAAAAAAAGTATAAAACCCTATTCTTTTATCAATCATACCCCTTAGTTCCAGACCTCTTGAATTCTGTGATATAGCGCCATAATCTTTTTCGTATCCACCCGAAACATATATAACAGGATTGATATGTAAATCAAAATCTTTTGTACTCACATGATAAAAATCAGATTTTTTTCTATAAAAATATTTTAAAATTGGTCTTTTACTATCATTTTTAGCCGTTTTAGACCATTCCCAATTATCGTTTGCTAAATACCCAAAGTTAAATCGATCTACAGATGAGACCCTTTTTAAAGAACTGCTATCTTGGGTCAATGTATCGGTATATTCTGAAACTGATTTTCGGGTATAGGGTTTTACTGTTGTAAATAAGTTGTCAGAAAATTTTCCATTCAAAATTTCATAGCGATCTACAGTATGATAGTAACTATTATTAAGCGGTATATAATTGCTTTGAGCATAGGCACTCAAACTCATAATCATTAAAATATAGATACAAACTATTATTTTTTTCATCGATAAAACATTTTTAAACTCTGCCAATTTAAGGAAAATCACCAGCAAAATAGATTTTTAGCATGGTTTTTATATAGATTCACATAAGAATAATTTAATCTAAGTAAACAACGTTTAATAGTATATTTGTCGGCATATGTGGGAGGATCTTTATAAATATTTTATTGTTTTTGGTTTAAGCATGCTAAAATTCATTTTTGGTCTTGCAGCAGGAACTACTTTTCAATTACCTTTTCTGGTTACTGCGGGGCTTGCAGTTTTGGGAATGATGGCCAGTGTTATCTTATTTACCTCTTTTCTTGGAAAATATTTTCATGAATGGGTTGCTAGGACCTTTTACAAAAATCAGAAAATATTTACAAAAGGCAATCGTATGAAAATCGCCATATGGAAAAAATATGGCCTAGTAGGTGTTGCTTTTCTAACCCCTATACTTTTTTCGCCAATCGGAGGTGCTATGATTGCAAACGGTTTTGGAGAAACCAAAGAAAGAATTTATGTACATATGCTTATTAGTGCCATTGGCTGGGCATTAAGTTTCTCTTATATCGTTTCTTTATTAAAAAGTTTCTTTCCTTTTTTAAATTAATAGTCACTTTTCAAACAGTGCTATTTTGAAGGGATAAATGCTTTCAAAAGCCTTGTATTAGGTTTTTATGCAACATAATAGATGTTATAATGATGATATAAACTTTAAGTCAAAAACATCAATTATCTCATTTCTAACGATAAAAAATCTTCTATTTAGTCCTTGTAGTCAAAACAATAATATCTTCATAACGGTATCGGAGGAATCATATAAACTAAAACGTTATGAAAACATATTTTAAACAAAGTTATACTATACTTCTACTTTTTGTTGTATCAACGACCATTGCCCAAAACAGACCATATCCTCAGCAGATGAATTGGTCAGGCTGTATAAAACCCAATAATATCTCGCAGGCAACTATGGATGGTCAAGTAAGTGCTTATTATGACTATTGGAAAGGCCTTTATCTTAAGCCATCCGATTTTACTCCAAATGCCTATTATATTCAAGGAGAAAATACTGGAGGGAGCGGAGCTGACAAAGGTACTTCTGAAGGACATGGTTATGGAATGATTATAACTGCTCTTATGGCAGGTTATGACGGTAATGCAAAAGTATATTATGATGGATTATATAAGATGTACGACAACCATCGCAGTAGTATCAACACTAACCTTATGGGCTGGCTAATTGATGCGAATGAAACAGGAAGTGGCTCTAACGACTCTGCTACTGATGGAGATTTGGATATTGCTTATTCTCTTTTATTGGCACATTATCAATGGGGCTCCGCAGGAACGATTAATTATCTAGTAGAGGCTAAACGAATTATAAATGCCATAAAAGCGAGCAATATTAATTCTTCTAACAGAATCAACTTAGGAGACTGGGACAATAATGCGTATAACACTCGCCCTTCCGATTGGATGTTTGACCATTTTCAGGCTTTTTATAACAATACAAATGATGCTACTTGGACAAGCCTGAGTAGTAATCTATACTCTATTATGAATACCGTAAGTACAAATTACTCTTCCACTACTGGATTAATGCCTGACTTTGTAGTCGGCAATACTCCGGTGCCTGCTGCAGCAAATTTCTTAGAAGGTGCCAATGATGGCAATTATTATTACAATGCCTGTCGTGTTCCCATGAGAGTAGTAATGGATTATGGACATTATGGAAATACAAATGCCAAAACCCATGTAAATAAAATGGTAAATTGGGTGAAAACTAAGACCACAAACAATCCAAGTTTAATTAGAGCTGGCTATTTATTAAACGGTAATAATATTGCAGGCAATAATTATCAAGACGCTGTTTTTATATCCCCTTTTATTGCAGCTTCAGTATGCGATGTTTCACATCAGGCTTTTTTAAATTCAGGTTGGAGCCTTATTGTTACGTTGAAAGAAAATTATTTCAGTGACACCTATAATTTAATGAATATGCTTTTTATAACAGGTAATTGGTGGATTCCAACCAGCATACCTTTATCTCTAGAAGAGCATCAAAATATCTATAATGAAAATAAAACTATACTGTACTCCACGTTATATCCAAATCCATCCTTAGATGAAATAACGTTACTCATAGACAAAAAAGCGAACATCGTTGATGTTGAATTATTAGATTCTACAGGGCAGTTGTTGGAATCTATACCGATAATATCCTCTGAGCATACTTTTAAAATAAATCTTGCCCAGTATTCAAAAGGGTCTTATTTAATAAGAGTAAAAACAACTGAGGGTGTTGAATTATTAAAACTTATTAAGCCTTAATTAATTTACAAAAAAAATACACTTATTAGCGTCTATTAAAAAAAACAACTAGTTTGGCAGTTAAAATCATACAACGATGAAACTCTTTTTAATAGGACTGCCTGGATCGGGGAAATCAACACTTGGCAGAGAACTGGCTTCTGCATTAAAGCTTAGAGTATTCGATACAGATGCAGAAATAATAGCGGTAGAAGGAGCTAGTATTGAAGTTATTTTTAAAAATTCAGGGGAAGATTATTTCCGTAAAAAAGAACAAGAAATATTGTACCAATTAGCCGAAGAAAATCAGGTTTTAATATCTACAGGTGGAGGTACACCTTGTTTTTTTGACAACATGGATTACATTAATAAAAAAGGAATTTCAATATTTATTGATGTTCCCGTAGAGACTATACATCAGCGTTTGATAGGTCAGCGTATTCATAACAGACCTATTTTAGAGGGTAAAACGGATGAAGAAGTCTTTTTATTTTTAAAACAAAAATATGAAGAACGATATCCTTTCTACTCCAAAGCTATTGTTCATATTAAAGGTTCTAATATAAAAACAAGAGATATACTAGAGGAATTAACCATTAAAAAATTGGTGTAGATGGTTTTAAAAAAATTATTTCTTATGGAAACTATTTATTGTTCCATCAAGACTCAAATAATATAACCCTGGTTTCAGCTTACTCACGTCGATCTCTATTTCATAGCCTCTTTTTTCGAGTTTACCTCTTTGGCTATAAATTTCATATTGAATTTTTCTAGAAATAGTAATTTTATCATCTGCTCTTAAAGGATAAAAAGTGGCGGGAACTTCTACTACTTTTTTCTTAGCAAATTTAGCTGTTTTCTTATCAAACTTTATCACATAATCTCCTGCAGATAAATTGGCAATATCAGCCTCTATTCCTTTACCTTTTAAAAGTACCTTTCCAGATACATCTTCAATCTGATACTTTGTTTCGTTTGTAAAAAATAATTTCGTATTGGCATCATGAGGATAAAAATTTATTTGCTCATAAAAAATTTTATGGAGCGCCACTTCAAGATCATAATCGTCAAAATTTTTGTCAATGATAACACCGTTTTCATCTATCAAAAAAGTAGCTGGAAGACCTTCAACATTATATAATTCAGCAATACGACTTTGTTCAAACCCTTTTAATTCGCTACCATGGTAAGGCCATACCATTTTATCATTTTTTATGGCATTCAACCAATGATCTTTTTTATCGTCGAGCGAAACACTAAATATTTCAAAACCATGAGGGTTATATTTATGGTATAAAGGCACAATATCAATATTTGCCATCCTACAGGGCTGACACCAAGAAGC
>JANOTP010000122.1:0-19338 GCA_031416415.1 Cytophagales bacterium
CTTAAGAATGTGATAAAGCTGGAAGACTCGGCAGAAGTAAAAAAACTTGCAACCGAAATTGGAGTAGATGAAGTAGGATTAAAAACGGCTCAGATCTACGATTATAAAAATGGGTCTGACTTAATACCTGATCTTCAAGAATTCTCTCGATATGAAAAAAAAAGTGATGGTAGTTTTTCCATCAAAAACGAAATGCATGACAGTTGCTGGAAAATGTGGCATTCATGTGTTATTACTTGGGATGGGTTAGTAGTTCCTTGCTGTTTCGACAAAGATGCTCACCATCGTTTAGGAGACGTCAAAAACGAACTATTCGCGGAGTTATGGAAGGGAGAAAAATATAGAGCTTTTCGAAATACGCTCTTGAAATCGCGTGATGAAATTGAAATGTGCAAGAATTGTACAGAGGGTACAAAGGTTTGGGGATAATAATTTAATAATACAAGATGTACGAACGTAAAACGGCACCCTTAGCACACAAATCAATTTTTTACAAAAGGTTATTATATAGCTTTTTATTGGCTTTTATTCTCGTGTTCTTTTCGTTAGGCATTGGAATTTTAGGATACTATTTTATTGCAAACTTAAATTTTATTGATTCGCTCTTAAATGCAAGCATGATATTGACCGGAATGGGCCCCGTTAATGCAATGCCAACCAATGCCTCGAAAATCTTTGCTTCCTTTTATTCTATTTACAGTGGAGTCGCATTTTTATCCTCTATTGCTGTTTTTCTGTCTCCTGCTCTGCATAGAATTATGCATAAATTACATATTGAAGATACAGAACAATAATCGTATCTTTGCTTTTAAAATGAAATTTATTGTTGTGCCATTTATGGTATGACTAAAAAGTAGACAAATGAAATACGATGTTGTAATTATCGGAGGAGGTATAGTTGGTTTGGCAACAGCTCTTCGATTGAAAGAGTCTAAACCAGCACTGAAAATCGCTTTATTAGAGAAAGAATCCAAACTAGCAGCACATCAAACAGGTCATAACAGTGGAGTGATTCATTCAGGGATATATTATAAGCCTGGCAGTTTAAAAGCTATTAACTGTATAAATGGATATCGTCAGCTTTTAGATTTTTGTGATAAAAACAATGTTAACTATGATCTCTGTGGTAAGATAATCGTTGCTACAAATGAAAATGAAATCCAATACCTTGAAAATATTTATACTAGAGGTATTGAAAATGGATTGACAGGACTTAAAAAAATTGGAAGAGAAGAAATACAAGAATTAGAGCCTCATTGCTCTGGCATAAAAGGTATTTTAGTTCCTCAAACAGGCATTATAAATTATACAGAAGTTTCTTTAAAATATGCAGCGTTATTTCAGGCCATGGGAGGAGAGATTTTTACAAATCAATATGTAAAAGACATCACTACTGCTCTAGATATTTCTACTGTAATAACTGAAAGCGCTTCATACACTACTAAACTTGTTATTAATTGTGCGGGATTATATTCTGATAAAATCGCAGCGTTAACAAGGAAAAAGATAGATGTTCGGATTATACCCTTTAGGGGAGAATATTACGAAATCAAAAAGGAAAAACAGTATTTAGTAAAAAATCTTATTTACCCTGTTCCTGATCCTAATTTTCCTTTCCTAGGCGTACATTTTACTAGAATGATTGGGGGAGGTGTCGAAGCTGGTCCTAATGCGGTCTTCGCTTTCAAAAGAGAAGGGTATAAAAGAACTGATGTTAATTTTTCAGAACTTGTAAGTTCACTTGCGTGGCCCGGATTTAGAAAAGTAGCTATGAAATATTGGAAAACTGGAATGGGAGAATATTACCGTTCGTTTTCTAAGGCCGCGTTTACAAAAGCTTTACAAAAATTAATTCCTGAAATAAAAGAAGAAGATCTTATTCCTGGTGGTGCTGGTGTAAGAGCGCAAGCCTGTGATAGAAATGGTGGCTTGATCGATGACTTTATGATTTTAGAAGATCAATATATCATAAATGTTTGTAATGCACCCTCTCCTGCTGCAACTTCTTCTTTGGCTATAGGAGAGACAATAGCTAAAATCGCAACTAAGAGGTTTTAATAAAATAATTTATAGAGTAGTCTAAATTTTCTAAAATTTAAAAGTGTAATAATGAAAGTAATAATCTTTTTCTTATGTGCCTTTATGCTGTCTGTATCAGCCTATTCACAGGAGTCAGTAGAGGTAGTAAAAAAGAAAAAAGTTCACGGTACTTTTTATCTTACTTGGGGATATCATAGAGATAATTATTCGAAAAGCAATATTCATTTTAAAGACTCCAAAACAGGAGATTATGATTTTACACTTTATAAAGCAAAGGCTTCTGATCGATTAGACATATATGATAACTTTCTAGGCGGAGAGGCTCTGACCATACCACAATATGTTTTTTATGGTGGTTATTTTTTTGGAAATAAAGGAGATTGGGGTATTGAGTTGGGTTGGGATCACTTAAAATATATTGTAGACAACAATCAGGTTTTACATTTAAAAGGGACTATTAATGGTCAATATTATGATCAAGACACTCTTATCAATCCAGCATTTATACAATACGAACATACTAATGGGAATAATTATTTGATGGCAAATGTTTTGAAAAGGTATACGTTTTTTAAATCTCCAAGAGCCAATCATAAATTAAGCGCAATTGTAAAAGTAGGTGCTGGTATACTTGTTCCAAAAACCTATTCTGTAGTAATGGGTAAAACTAATGATGGTCCCTTTAGACCTTCGGGAATAGTAGTAGGTACAGCTTTAGCCTTAAGGTATGATTTGCTAAAATATTTTTTTATTGAGCATTCCATTAAAGGAGCCGTTGTAGATTACACGGCGGTGAAATTATATGGCGAAGGTCGTGCAAAGCAACAGTTTCTTTCCTTGCAGTATATATTTTCTTTTGGATTAAATATACCAATGAGCAAAAACTAAAAGTTAAATATTAAAAATGAAATCTTATTAAATGAACGTTAAAAATCATTAACGTATACATTTCTAACGATTATCATACAACATCTCCACTAACGTCTCCACCTCTGACCACTGTGGATTATGGTCTGCTTCCATTTCTACTACTTTCCATTTCTTTTGTCTGGCTCTTTCTGCCTGACTGCCAAAATCATCTTGCTCTGGTTTTTTACCTTTGTCAACCGTAAGAATATAAACAGCAGGAATCAACGTTCTTGCACTATTTTTTAATGAAATAGGTTCAGTAAAAGTTTTTAAGGATTGAGGAACATCACCAGGTATTTTAGTTGGCTCTAACCAACTGGGAACAAGAAATCCATCTTTGATCATCTTTTCAAACCATGGCCATCTATTACTTCTAAGATCTTTCACACTTTCTGAATCCATTGGAACAAAAGCATCTAAGTAGATAATTTTTTGTATACGCTCGGGTATCCGGTCTGCAACACCCGTAATAACCATGCCTCCATAACTATGGCCTACAAGTATTACATTATATAGATTTTCGTATAATAGTAAGTTTACAACGTCGTTGATGTGCGTGGTTAGTCCTATATCAGGTGAAGCAAGGTGCACGCGTTCTCCCTGTCCTGTAAGAGAGGGCCGGTATACATTACATCCTTTAGAAGTAAGCAGCGAGTCCGTTTTCTTAAAAGCCCAACTACCTCCCCAAGCGCCATGTACAATCACATAAATAGGTTGAGGTGTTTTTTGCGCTTCTACTTTTGAAATGTAAAATAAAGAAATAAAAAGCAGGAAAAATAAAATACATTTTTTTAACATAATTTAAGATAGTTTTTATCAATGAAGTTAATAATTAATTAGCAAAATCATAAAATTGTTTACCAATACAAAGGGCGACATATCCAATTTTTCCATTAGTAATTTTCATCGTTTATGAAGTTAAGACTTGGTTGTTATCTGTATGTTTTTTCATCCCATATAAGACAAGTCCGCCAATAGGTAGAAGTAAAATCCATTGTGGTGCTAAAAGATTATACATAATGCTTGTAGTCATAGAAGGAATAGAGAAAATGATGTATAAATATCCTATATACTGTACTAATTCAGTTTGTTTGTTTTCGTTTTTACTAATTCCATTTTTAATTAATACGTAAGAAGTCAAAAACAAAATAATTGTAACCATATGCCATACTCCAATCCACTCTGCTTTTGCTTGGTCAACTAAGCTGCTACTCATTATCGGATTAACTAATTCTAATTGGCCTCCTATTGTATGAAGAATTGCTGTAAATAAGTTGATTCCTCCACCAATGAGCCAATAAATATTTCTGTTGTTGTTCATAATATAATTAATTTGTTCAACCTAGTCTTCACAAGCATTCCCGCTTCATAGCTAGCAATAAAGGGCTTTATGTCTGCTCAATGTCCACTGCTAATGATCTAAAGTCTAAGATTCTATTTGCGGAAAATTATAGAAGAACGAAAAGTAGTATAAATTTCAATCATTAACAACCAACAAATTCCAGAAATTCTTTAATCGATTTTTCAAATAAATTATTGGTAATAATAAAATTTATGTCTACTCAAAGTCTCCCGCAAATCACTTTTAAAATTAACTTCAATAGCAAAAAAGGAACTCTACCTTGGATGAAGGAAAAATAATATTTTTACTACACGTTCAAAATCCAATTCTTTAGCAACTATCTTTCAAATTCGAAAAATAAATAATTGCATCCTTAATGTTATATTTTTGTAACCCTTTTCAAATTTTATGATTTCTCTTTTTTTCTCAACGAATAAAATATGATAATGCCAATAATAAATATTGTATACAATATTTCGTCCTAAAAGCGCGTTGGAGTTTCAGTATTGCGGCTATAGAGAAACGCTAAAGCAGGCCTAACTATCTCACAATTCAGCAAACCTCTATTTTGAGAATTTAATACTTAATTCTATATTTGAATAATGAAATTAAAACTATTTTTTACAGCTATAATTCTTTTAGTCGGTTCTATTAGAGAAATAATGTCACAGTCCTTCATTGTGGTAAATGCGGGTATATTACCTACCATTTCCAGTGCTTCTGCATGGGGCGATTATGACAACGATGGAGATATTGATCTACTTCATAGCGGATCTCCAAGTTCTTTGAATATTGGAGATTTTACGAAATTATATAGAAATGATGGAAACGGTGTTTTTACTCCTATTAATACTTCTATAGTCGCTATCAATACTGGTTCAGTAGATTGGGGTGATTATGACAATGATGGAAATTTAGATGTTCTAATTACAGGTGGTGAAAATTCAACAGAGGTAGCAAGAATATATCGAAACAATGGAGGTGGAATATTTACCAATATAAATGCAGGATTAACTTCTGTGGCATCATCCTTTGGAAAGTGGGGCGACTATGATAATGATGGATATTTAGACTTTATTATACTCGGAGGCAATTCTACAGATTTTCACTTTTATAATACAAAACTATATCATAATAATCAGAATGGTACTTTTACTAGTGTTAATCCCACTTTTATACAACCTGACATTAGTAATTATGCAAATGGATCTGCTGACTGGGGTGATTATGATAACGATGGAGATAACGATCTCTTGATATCAGCTGCTACTTATACAGGTAGCAAAACTTCTCTTTATCGAAATGATGGCGGTGGAGTGTTTACTGATATCAATGCAGGTTTGTTAGGTCTCTATCAAAGTTCTGTTGATTTTGGCGACTACGACAATGATGGAGATATAGATATTTTATTAGCTGGAAGAGAAGCTTACGGTCTTCACTCAATGATTTATCGGAATGATGGAGGTGCTTTTACAGATATTAATGCGGCATTCGCTGGAGTTTCTGAATGCTCAGTAGAATGGGGCGATTATGATAATGATTGTGATCTTGATGCATTGATATCTGGATATAATGGAGGGACAAATGATGTTCGCTTAACTAAGATTTATCGAAACGAGGGAGGTAGTTCCTTTACAGAAGACCTTAGTTTGAATTTAAATGGTGTTTCTGTTTGCTCATCTATTTGGGGGGATTATGATATGGATGGTGATCTTGACATTTTTATTTCAGGTAGCGACAATACATTTATGCCGTCTTCAATTTTGTATCGAAATAACTTAAACGTTCCAAATTTAATACTTGCAAATAGTGATATTTATAACTCTACCTGTATTGATTCTCGTGTAATTTTCAATATTTTGGCAAATGATTTAGATGCTGATGGTGACAGTAGTTTTCTTTCAATAGTATCTGTTAAAAATGGTTCTGTAAAGATTTTGCCAAATAAAAATATAAGCTATACGCCAAATCCACATTCTTTTACAAATGATACAATCCTTTATAAAATTTGTAATAAACATTGTCCGAAAGGATGTGATACTGCCCTAGTAGTAGTTATTTACGCCGATCCTATAGAACTATTTATCCCAAATTTAGTCACTTCAAATAAAGATGGGCTGAACGATTATTTTGCCATTACAGGATTATGTACTGGCACTAAATTGACTATTTCTAATCGTTGGGGAGACACTGTTTTTTCTAGTTCAGATTATAAAAATGAATGGAATGGTGAAAATTTGTCTGATGGTATTTATTATTATTTTTTACAAGATGTATCTAGGGAAAAGAACTGGAAAGGCTGGCTACAACTAATGAGATAGAATTTCCCCTATTCCTATTTATTATTATAGCACAAGAAACTAGATGTGTCCGCTCAGAGTCTCCCGCAAATCACTTTCAAAATTTCCCTCAATAGCAAGAAGGAGACTCTGCGTGGACGAAGTGATCAACTACAAAAAAGCCCTCCAGATTTCTGAAGGGCTTTCAATTATTTTTAGAGTTACAAATTTCTATACATTCGTCAAATGCAACACCCCAGCATCTCTAGCTTCTAATACAGACTCTCCTGTCAAGAAAATGTCTACATTACGTGCGCATTCACGTCCTTCTGCGATGGCCCATACTACTAGCGATTGGCCTCTTCGCATATCGCCTGCTGTAAATATTTTTGGATTTGTTGTTGTCTGATAATTATCTTTTGCTTTTACATTGCCACGGTCGTCGTACTCAACACCTAGATCGTTCAACATCCCTTCATGTTGTGGATGAAGGAAGCCCATGGCTAACAATGACAACTCACAAGGAATAATTTTTTCTGTACCTGGCAATTCTTGGTACTTTGGAAGTTTGCCGGCTTCAGGAGTTATCCATCCCATCTCTGCCATTTTCACGCCAGTCAAATTACCATTAGCATCTCCAACGAATTCTTTTGTTACAACTGCCCATTCTCTTTGGCAACCTTCTTCATGCGAAGAAGAGGTGCGCAACATCATAGGCCAGTTTGGCCATGGAGTGCTTGAATCGCGCTCTCCAGGAGGTTTTGGCATCAACTCTATTTGGGTAATTGTTTTCGCTCCATGACGATTAGAAGTGCCCACACAGTCAGATCCTGTATCGCCACCACCAATAACTAAAACATTTTTGCCCGTAGCTAAAAGTTCACCGTTTTTATATTCTTTTCCAGTATGATCTACTTTAACTTCTTTTTTAGAAACTCTTTTATTTTGTTGACTTAAGAATTCCATTGCAAAATAAACACCTTTCAGATTTCTACCAGGAATTGGAAGATCTCTTGGAGACGTTGATCCACCTGACAACACGATAGCATCGAAATTAGTAAGTAGCTCTTTTATTTTTACATTAACACCTACGTTAGAATTTGTTTTAAAAATAACACCTTCTTCTTCCATCAGTTTTACTCTACGCTCAATGACCGTTTTCTCTAATTTAAAATCAGGAATTCCATAACGTAATAGTCCACCTACTTCGTCGGCTCTTTCAAATACAGTGACCAAATGCCCTGCTTTGTTAAGCTGCGCTGCTGTAGCAAGTCCTGCAGGACCACCACCAATAACAGCAACAGTTTTGCCTGTTCTAGTCGCAGGAGGACTAGCTTTAATATACCCTTTGCGAAAAGCAACTTCAATAATATTTTTTTCTATTTCTTCAATAGCAACAGGCGGTTTGTTAATCCCCAATACACATGCCGACTCGCAAGGAGCGGGGCATATTCTTCCTGTAAACTCTGGGAAGTTATTGGTAGAGGTAAGTATCTCTGTAGCCATTTCCCAGTTGCCTTCGTAGACGGCATCGTTAAACTCGGGAATGATGTTTCCTAGTGGGCAACCGTTGTGACAGAACGGTACGCCACAATCCATGCAACGCGCAGCCTGCGTTTGCACCTTCTCTTCACCGAAGTCTAATACAAATTCTTTGTAGTTTGTGATTCTCGTTTTTGAATCAGCTTTTTTTGGCAGTTCTCTGCCGAATTCCAGAAATCCCGTTGGCTTACCCATTATATTAGTACCCCCTCCTTGTTTTCAGATTGTTGTTTTCTTTTTGTTAATACTGCTTTGTAATCGATTGGCATTACTTTCACAAAGTTTTTCAACTGGTTATCCCAGTCTTTAAGAATAAAGTCTGCTACATCACTTTTTGTAAAGTCAAAATGATTTTTGATCATCTGTTTCAATGTATCGTTATCTTCTGGCTCTATAGGATCAAAAGCAATCATTTCCATGTTGCAATGTCCTTCAAAAGTTTTGTTTGGATTAAACACATAAGCAATTCCGCCGCTCATACCTGCTGCAAAATTTCTTCCTGTTTCACCAAGAATAACTGCAAGTCCTCCAGTCATATATTCACAACCGTGATCGCCTACACCTTCTACCACTGTTTTTGCACCTGAGTTTCTCACGCAAAAACGTTCTCCCGCCTGACCTCTTATATAAGCCTCTCCAGCGGTAGCACCATAGAACGCTACGTTTCCAACTATAATATTATCTTTCGCAGAAAACTTACCTTCTTTCGGTGGATAGAGAATTAATTTTGCTCCTGATAATCCTTTTCCAAAGTAATCGTTTGCTTCTCCTTCTAATTCAAATTTAATTCCTGGAGCACAGAACGTTCCGAAACTTTGCCCTGCAGAACCAGTAAATTTATAATGAATAGTATCTTCTGGTAAGCCTTCGCCTTTATGTTTTTTAGAAATTTCATACGACAACATTGTTCCCGCAGAACGGTTAAGATTATTAATCTTAAACTCTTTGTATACTTTTTCTTTTTTCTCTAACGCTGCTTTAGCAGTTTCAATAAGTGTATGATCAAGAATTGAATCAATACCATGATCTTGTTCTTCTGTTTGGTACAAGCCCACACCAGGCTCTGCAGGAGCTTTAAACAACACTTTACTTAAATCAATTGATTTGTGTTTCCAGAAAGTAATATTGTCTCTCATCTCTAATAGGTCTACACGTCCAACCATATCGGTTAGTTTTCGGAAACCAAGTTCAGCCATGATCTCTCTAAGCTCAGAGGCTAAGAAAGTAAATAGATTTACTACGTGTTCTGGCTTGCCAGTGAAGAGTGCTCTAAGTTCTTTGTTTTGTGTAGCAACGCCAACAGGACATGTGTTAAGATGACATTTTCGCATCATGATACAACCTGAAGTAACTAGGGCTGCAGTGGCAACACCAAATTCTTCTGCTCCAAGTAACGCAGCAATTGCAAGGTCACGACCTGTTTTCATTTGGCCATCCGCTTGTAATACTATACGACTTCTAAGTTTGTTTTTAACTAATGTTTGGTGTGCTTCGGCAACACCAAGCTCCCAAGGAAGACCAGCGTGTTTGATTGAACTTACTGGAGATGCTCCAGTACCACCGTCAAACCCAGACACCAATACAACATCAGAGTGTGCTTTCGCAACACCTGCTGCTACAGTACCTACACCAGCTTCAGAAACCAGCTTCACGTTGATACGTGCTTTTGGATTTGAATTTTTAAGGTCAAATATTAATTGGGCAAGATCTTCGATAGAATAAATATCATGGTGTGGAGGTGGAGATATTAATCCAACACCTGGAGTAGAGTGACGAACACGTCCTATCCAATCGTCCACTTTATAACCTGGCAATTGGCCACCTTCACCCGGCTTAGCGCCTTGTGCCATTTTTATCTGAAGTTCATCAGCATTTGACAAATAATAACTCGTAACGCCGAAACGACCAGAAGCAACTTGCTTAATAGCAGAACGCATAGAGTCGCCATTTGGAAGCGGTTCAAAACGCATTACGTCTTCACCACCTTCGCCACAATTGGATTTACCACCAATACGGTTCATGGCGATAGCTAAGGTAGAGTGTGCCTCATGAGAAATTGACCCAAATGACATTGCTCCAGTAGCAAATCGTTTCAATATATTTTCAACAGGTTCTACTTCTTCCAAAGGAATAGACTCTGCAGATTTAAATTGCATTAGCCCTCTAAGCGTGGCCGCTTTTTGAGTTTGATCGTTTACAAGTTTAGAATATTTTTTGAATACACTGTAATCGTTCTTCTGAGTAGATTGTTGTAAAAGATGTATCGTTTGTGGATTGAATAAGTGGTATTCTCCACGTCTTTTCCATTGATAGATTCCTCCAACTTCAAGTTTTGGATTAGGAAGTTCTACTTCTGGGAATGCAATTTTATGTTTGATTAAAGACTCTTTCGCTATTCCATCTAAGCTTAGACCTTCGATACGAGAAATAGTATTGGTGAAATATCTATCAATTACTTTTTTAGAAATTCCGAGTGCTTCAAAAATTTGAGCACCTTGATAGGATTGCATTGTAGAGATACCCATTTTGGAGAATACTTTTAGCAAACCATCATTTAACGATTTCGTAAAATTGTAAAATAATTTTTCCTCAGAAAGTTCTGCTTTTATAATATTGTCTTTTTTCAGACCTATAATCGTTTCAAAAGCTAAATAAGGGTTGACCGCTGAAGCTCCAAACGCAATTAGGGTTGCAAAATGATGAACTTCCCATGCATCACCAGCCTCTACCACAAGACCTACTTTGCCTCTTAATCCTTCACGTATTAAATGATGATGTACGGCAGCAGTAGCAAGTAACGTAGGAATTGGAGCGTGAGCGCTATCAATTTTTCTATCAGAAAGAATAATGATAGAATAACCATCGTTTACTGCATCGGTAGCATATTGACAAATTCTTTTCAGCGCTTTTTCAAGACTGCCTTCTTTTCCATCTGCTTTGAAATAAACATCCAGTGTTTTAGTCTGAAAATGTTTTTTATCGATATGTCTTAATTTTTCTAAATCTTTATTAGCCAATATCGGCTGATGTAATTCTACCACACGACAGTGCTCGGGAGTTTCATCTAAAAGATTCAACGAGCCACCAACATAAGATACAAGTGACATCACCATACGCTCCCTAATAGGATCGATAGGTGGATTTGTAACTTGAGCAAAAAGTTGTTTGAAATAATTGGACAAATGCTGCGCCTGATCCGATAGGATAGACAACGGTGCATCTGTACCCATTGAGCCTAGTGGCTCTTTACCTGTTTCTGCCATTTCGGCAATAATTACTTTCAAGTCTTCTGAAGAGTAGCCGAAACATTGTTGTTTTTTTAGAAGAATTTTTTCTTCCGATTGCTCCCATTTGTAAGAGGATTCTGGAAGTTCTTTAATTCTTATTTTATGTTTTTCTAGCCAAGCTCTGTATGGCTTACGACTACAAATTTCTTCTTTTAGTTCTTCGTCAGAAATTATACGTCCTTTCTCTAAATCAACGACAAACATTTTGCCAGGTTGAAGACGACCTTTTTTTAATACTTTCGATTGGTCTACTTCAATAACACCTGCTTCAGAAGCCATGATAATTAAGTCGTCAGAAGTTACTACATAACGAGAAGGTCTAAGACCATTTCTATCCAATGTAGCTCCTACAATTTTACCATCTGTAAAAGAAATTGACGCGGGACCATCCCATGGTTCAATTAAAGCAGCATGGTATTCATAAAATGCTTTTTTAGATTCACCCATGTCTTTGTTACCGTCCCAAGCTTCTGGTACAAGCATCATCATAACATGTGCCAATGAACGGCCACTTAGGGTAAGTAATTCAATTGCATTATCAAGATTGGCAGAATCGGAAGCAGTAGGGTCACACAACGGTAGGACCATTTCCATTTCCTCTTTAGAGAAAAACTCCGATTCTAAACTTGCCTCTTGGGCCATCATCCAATTTAGATTACCACGAAGTGTATTTATTTCACCATTGTGAGCAATATAACGGAACGGCTGTGCCAATCTAAAGGCAGGGAAAGTATTGGTAGAAAAACGAGAATGTACTACTGCAAGAGCGGACACATTTTCTTTTTGGTTAAGGTCAGGAAAATATTGACGCACTTGCCAAGTTGTAAACTGACCTTTATATATGATTGTTTTGTAAGACAAACTTACAATATGAAACAGGTTGTTAATATCAGGAAATTGTAAATGATATGTTTCTCTGATTATTCTAGTACTGTAATTTCTAAAAACAAAAAGCTTTCTTTCAAATTCATCAGGATCTGAACTATTCTCTGACCTTTTTATGAAGATTTGCTCCATTATTGGCTCCACAGCCAAAGCACTTGGTCCTACATCCCCATGAAGTGTTGGTACAATTCTGTACCCCAAAAGCTTCATTCCTAATTTTTCAATATTTCTATTTAAGATCTCGCGACATTCTTCACGAAGTTTTTCATCTTGAGGGAAAAACACTATACCTACTCCATAACTACCAAATGCTGGCAGTTTAATTCCTATTTTTAGGCACTCATTAACGAAAAATTCATGTGGAACCTGAATAAGTATACCTGCACCATCACCAGTAGTTGACTCACAGCCACAAGCACCACGATGCTCCATGTGTTCCAGCATGGTAAGTGCCTTATCTATAATATCATGAGATTTTTTACCTTTTAAATTGGCTACAAAGCCAATACCGCAAGCGTCTTTTTCAAATGCGGGATCATACAACCCTTGATTCTCTTTTTCCATCATCGACATCTAAATTTTCTATTAAACTCTTAATTTCACCGAATTTGACTTCTTTCGGCAATTAAAATCCAACATTACACTTCAACAAAAAGACTAACCGTTCGTTAAAGGGGTTTTAGACAAATTTAATTTAATTTTAATTTAAAATGAATTTTTTAAGTAAAAGATTTGCGATTTTTCCTCTTTTGATATTGGTTAAATACAATATCGCATAGTTTTAGCCATATTTTAACCAATATTAGTTCTTAATAGTACAATATCGCGTAAGGTCTAGGCTAAAAATGTAGTATAATAAAAATAAAATTTAAGATTGTACAATTAGGGGATTCATAAAAATCATAGATATGGATTAAAAACTAGCTTTAGTAACTATAATTACCTTATGATTTTCTATCAGCTCTACTGTATTTGGAATTTTAAATATAAATGAAGTAAATCTGCCCGGTTCTGAACTAACTGATATAGAACCACCTAATTTTGCTATTATTTCCTTAACCATATATAAACCTAAACCAGATCCATTACTTAAAGTAGTGCCTCTATAAAACATATCAAATATTCGCCCTTGTTGGATCTCAGGTATTCCAATTCCGTTGTCGGTGATTATAATAGAAGCCGACTTTTCTGATACGGTAACATTGATTTCTATATGAGCATTTTTTTCTTCTTTTCTAGCATACTTAAACGAATTTGAAATTAGATTATTAAAAATCATTTTTAACCTATAATGATCAGAATAAAAATCTGATTCTTGGTTAATAATTATTCTCTTATCTGTATTGGTAGCATTTCCAAAAAAACTTAACTCATCAAAAATCTCAGAGATCATTTCTTTAAGATCTATTTTTTCAGGAAACAAGTCCGTTTTTATATTTTTTGATAAATTTATAATCTGGTGAATGTGATTGTCTAATTTAGTTATACAATTTTCTTGTAACTCTATAAGCGAAATAATTTTCTCTGTATCTTTTTCAATTTTAATTAAATTAAGAATGCCCATCAATGAAGTGAGAGGAGCTCTCATGTCGTGAGAGGCCTTATAAACATAACTATCTAGCTCTTTGTTAATTTTCCCAAGCTTTTTATTTTTGTTAGACAACTTGTGATTAAGGCGAATAAGTTTTTTATTATTGTATTGATTGACCCTCAAAATTACGTAGAAAAATAAAATAGAAAATAATATTGTCGAGACGTAATTGAATTCATACTCATATTTATTGGTAGAAGGATCAATCCCTAAATAAGTGTAATTGGTAACTTCTAAAAAAAATATACTTACTGCAATAATAGAAAGCGAAAGAAGAATATATTTGTAATCTTCAATACTATAAAAAGCAAATGTGGCAAATAATATAATTAACATAGAAAGATTCATTCCAGAGCCAGGACCAAGAGACGCTGCCTTAATAACCATAAAAGCTGTTCCAAGCACCATCATAATAAGTTTTGCTTGATTATAGCGTCCTTTTTTAGTAAGGTATAAAACCGTTGGAATAGTGGTAAGAAAAAATAATAAATAATTTAAAATACTCAACAAAGAAAGTCCTACTATTAACCCTATGAAAATATAAATCATTCCACTTGTAAAAGCAATTAGACACATTGCCACTAATAGTTCCAGACGTATAATTTCATCATGAGAAACTTTATTTCTAGCAAGCCCTTTTAGATCTATGAATTTTCTTAAAATTTTTAGGCGTATAAATTTCATATAGGATAATGTGGCAAAATTAAAATGAGTAAAAAACCGAGTCAACTGGTTTAATATAATATGAGAAGTACTCTAAATAAAAGCATTAAACGCTAGTACGAATTATAATGGCAAAAGTTATAAAATCCGCTTTAATCACTTTTATAATATCCTAATTACAAGGCAATTGTTTACAAATTAGTACTGCCATTGTAATAAATAAAGCACTTTAAAAGCTTTATATCCATACAAAGTAGCAATTATTCCACTTTTCTAAGTATAATGGCAAACATTTCATTTAGAAATTCGTAGGAATACCTTAATTATCTAATTTAGAATAAAAGCGTCGACAATTGAAGGTGAAATATATAATTAGTTAAGATTTTTAATGCTTAAACAATACCGATTTTTATAAAAAAAACAGACAATTTAATACTATGCCAAGATCAATCAATAACTCCTTTTTGTTGTGTTTAGCCCTTGCGGTAACAATGCTATTTTCTGGTTGCTATAAAAAAGATTTAGAAGAATTCAAAAAGGTAAATTCATTACGTTACGAGCCAGAGTTAGTGCTGCCTTTTATAGAAGTTAACGTAACGCTTGCAGATACCATACCTAAATTACCGATTTTCACATCGGTATCCATGATAGACACTGCATCTATTGAACTTCCTGCGTCTGATAACAAAGATACATTAGAATCAATTATTGAAAAAGTTGATTTTAAAATTCGACTTGAAAATACATTTCCATTTAGTGGATTTGTTCAAATCTATTTTGCAGACTCCAACAATGTCTATGTAGATTCCCTTTTAACTAACGCTCAAAGAATGATTCCTTCTGGTACAAGTGGCTTAATTCAAAACATAATCGTTAGCGTAGACAAACAACGCTACATTGATCTAACAAAAGATTCTAAAAAAATGTATGCCTATTATAATTTGACGACCTCTGATATCTCAGGATTGTCGGGCAAGTACCTTAAAATAAATATGGGTATAAAAGCAAAGCTGTCAGTTATAGTACCATTATGATAGATCAGGAATGTCTTTCCTACAATAAGTAGTAGCGTTAACGATATCAGTCTAATTTATAAAATTTTACTCCACTTTATAATTATCTTATTTTGAAAAAATTATTATTTATTTTTATAATTATACTAACCAAAAGTATGGATTCTTTTGGGCAGCATGAAATGACATTATTCCATATGAACAATGTGTTTCAAGGTAGTTATGTAAATCCCACCTTAATTCCAGAGCAAAATCTAAGCATTGGGCTTCCAGGAATATCGTCGGTTTTTACCAGCACCTATTTCTCACCCTTCGTTGCAAAAGACATTCAGGTAGTAAAAATCAACGATACATCATATGGAATTAGCTTAGACAAGGCAATTGCAAAAATGGCAAAAAATAATAATTATGTTAATTCGAGTGTAGCTGTAGATTTATTCCATCTTCGTTTCAAAGCTAGAAATTTATATATCTCTCTAAATGTTGCCAACATGTCTAATGTTAGATTCAATTTCCCTAAAGATTTATTTAGTCTAGCTTGGTATGGAAATGCTCAATATGCAGGTAGTTCTGTTAACTTAGAAAATATTGGCATTAACGTTTCACAATACAATGAATATGCAGTAGGAATAGCTCGAGCCAAAGACGGTGGGAAATTCAAGTATGGCGTTAGAATAAAATTTTTACAAGGACTAAACAACTTTTATACTTCAAAATCTAAAGGCTCAATAGCAATCGATAATGAATTCTATACCCACACACTTTCTGCCAATATGCAAGCATACTCATCATCTGTCATTCCTTACGATGATAAAAACATTGATTATACGAAATCTTTCACCGACTTTTCAAACCGCGGTTATGGATTAGACGCTGGTGTTTCTTATGCTCCAACTAAAAAATGGGAATTCACTGCAGCAATAAATAATATTGGAAGTATCACTTGGAAAACAAACGCAAAATCCTATGCTATAGATGGGACGTATAAATTTAGTGGAATTAATCTAGATAGCCTTACAAAAAATGGTGAAGTAGCCTTAGACTCTTATTTGGATTCACTTGCAAGTGCCTTTCAATTAAAAGAAAATAGTACCGACAAATATAGAACTCCTCTTATACCCACCTTATATTTATCTGCATCTTATGCTTTGGGTAGAAATACAAAACTAGCACTTACTGGTTATTCGGAATTTTATTACGGAATAAAACCTGCTGCTTCATTGGCATTAATCCAAAGAGCCGGACGAGTACTTAACGTGATAGTATCCTATAACATTAGAAAAAACAGTTACAACAATATGGGTATTGGATTGATGGTAAAACCAGGACCATTCCAAATATATGTTGTAGGAGATAATATGTTAGTACTAAATCCATTTAATACAAACAATTTTAGCGTAAGAGCAGGCATGAACCTTGTTTTCGGAAAAGCAAGAAAACCTGAAATGCAAACGCATAACGAAGACTAATTTTATTAAAAAAATTTATACTAATTCTATATTAAAATTCTTATGAAAAAAAGTTTATTTTTATTATTCTTCCTTCTGAATTATTTTATTTCCTCAGGGCAAGACTCATTTGTTCCACAAAAACTAAAAGGTGGAGTTAATACCGAGTACAGTGAGATCAACCCTATCGTTACTTCAGATGGCAAAACAATTTATTTCAACAGAGTAAATCATCCAGAAGGAACATTTGGCAAAGATGAAAGTCTTGATATCTGGTATTCAACCTTACAAGATACGGTGTGGACGGAAGCCAAAAGAATGCCTTTCCCATTCAATACTGCAAGAAGCAATGCAATTGTTTCACTTTCTGAAGATGGAAAAGAGGCCGTAATCAAAGGAATATTTACAAAAGGAAAAGTAAATTGGAAAAAAAGAGGCCTTAGCATCGTAACTAAAAAAGAGGAAGATACTTGGTCAAAACCTAAACGAATAAAAATTCCAGGTTATTCAAAAAAGAATAAAGGATCCTTCAGTAACTCCTTTATGAGTAATGACGGTAAGACTTTACTGCTGTCTTTTAATCCTCATTGGAAAAAAGACGTTTTAGATTTATATATTTCTAGAAAGTCTGAAAAAGGTAAATGGAAAAAACCTAAAAAAATTAAAAATATAAATGAATACGGCAGTATTGAAGCGCCTTATATTACAGCAGACAACCAATTTCTTTATTTTTCTGCAAATAGATTTAAGGGCGAATACTTTGATATTATGCGTTCCACCAGAATTGATGATAGCTATAAAAAATGGACAGAACCAGTTGTAATGAATGATACCATAAACTCTGTCTCTTGGGATTCATATTTCAAAACAAACATCAAGGGAAGTTGGGCATATTTCTGTTCTGATAAAAACGGAAATATGAAATCTGAAATTTATCGTGTAAAAATATTTGAAGAAAATCCTTTTGTTGTTGTTTCAGGAACTGTTTTAAATTCAACAAAAAATGCTCCGTTGAATTCAAAATATACATTCAAAATCATATCGGACGGAAAAGTAATAGACAGTGCAACCATACAACCAGACTCTGCAAAATATAAAATAAAATTACCGTTAGGTCGAAAATATTATATTTCCGCTAATGCTACAAATTTTGTTGCAACGCAAGAAATAATAGATGTAGTAAATGTAAGAGAATATACTGAAAAATCACAAGACCTAAAATTAACACCAATTCCATATGTGTTGGTGACAGGAAAATTATTGAATAGAAAAACAAATAAAAAAATCCCTTCCTATGCAAGACCAACGGTGGCAATAGATGGTATAATAACAGATTCTGTTATTATTGATTTAGCTGCAGGAACATATAAAATAAAAGTCCCACATGGAAGCAATCATAGCCTACAAGTATTAGCGGAAAAATATACTCCTGATGTTGAATATTTAAATCTAAACGAAGTTGATGAATACCAGGAAATAGATAAAAATCTATATGCTACGGAGATTAATTTAATGGCTATTTTGACTGGTAAAATCTTAAGCAGGAAATCAAACAAGCCTATCCCTTCAAAAATTGAAACGAAAATAAAATTGAATGACGTTGTCTTTGAAAATGCAAAAATAAATAGGACTACGGGTGAATATTATATGGAAATTCCAATTGGACAATCGTATATTATTAATGCAGCAGCAAGTAAATATTTTCCTGTTTACGAGCCTATTGATTTAAGCAAAGAAACTACTCCCGTTAAAATATACAAAGACCTCTATATGTCTCCGTTAGAAGTAGGATCTGCTGTAAAACTCAATAATGTTTTCTTTGAAACAGGCAAAGCAACATTAAAAGAAGAATCTTTTATCGAACTAGATAAAGTTGTGAATTTTCTAAATGAATACCCAGAAGTAAAAATTGAAATTGGCGGACATACTGATAATTCAGGTAAAGCAGACAAGAATTTAATTTTGAGTGATAACAGAGCTTCAGCCGTGGCAAACTACATAAAAGGTAAAGGCATAACCGATGAACGCATATCTTCAAAAGGATATGGAATTACAAAACCTGTTGTGCCAAATACAACCCCTGCAAATAAAGCAAAAAACAGAAGGGTAGAATTTACGATTCTAGATATTTAAAAAAACAACTGACAAAAAAAGAGTATTGGAAATGGATTCATTTTCAATACTCTTTTTTTTGTTAATTATTGCAACTATTCGATTCTTGTATTTTCGCTTATAAAAGCACTCTAATTTCAGTACTTTTCCCTACCTTTCGATAATGAATACTTCAACGGCAACACGGTTAAACAAATATATTAGCGAAAGCGGCATCTGCTCGAGAA
>JANOTP010000123.1:0-15316 GCA_031416415.1 Cytophagales bacterium
ATCGCCTCAATTAAAAGTTAATAGTGCACGAAAAATAAGACTGAGAAGGCGTTTTAAGGGCACTGTATCGGGTAGACTTGTAACCCATATTATAAATGACCTAGGGCAACATAAAACAATCCCTTTAGCAGGAGTTAATATCCTTTTAAAAGAATACGATTGGTATGCCAATGAAACTTTTGCCGAAGTTCATACAGGCTCTGATGGATATTTTTCCTTTACCTATAACGAAGATCAATCCTTTGCAGAAGGTAAAACTATCACGCTTTTTCTAAAATACAAATCAAGAAATGCAACCTACGATATTAAAGTAAAAGAACATTCCGTTTTTGGGGGAAGTTATGAAGAGACTACTTGGCTTGGCAATCAGGGACAAAATGTATCGTTGAATTTAGGGGAAGTGTATTTGGATAACGATGCTTACAAGCCGCTTCATTATGCTGTAAGGGCATGGCAATTTTCTAATAACAACGGAATTCACTTGCGTCCTGATCTCACTATATTAGCTTATCAGTCTGCAAGCTACTTCTTACCTGATGGTGCAGGTGGCATTTCTTCTCCAATAACAAGACCAACGATTCGCCTAGGCGATGGTGATGAAAACGACGAAAATACGCTCTACCATGAATTTGGTCATTTTTTTCAATGGAATGTTCAGGATAAAAATTATGCCACTCCTATCTTTAATGACAAATCCGGAGAGCATGCATGGGATTTAACAAATACTTCGAGAGCTGCTTGGACAGAAGGGTGGGCAGATGCTTTTCAGATGATTTTAGACGCAGCTTATTGGTATGAAGATGTGGAATACGCTTATGAAAGAGGGGTTCAAAGAGCATTATATGAAAATCGCGATAGCTGGAACATTGCCAACGGTATGGAATCAGAGTACTATATAGCTTGCGCCATCTATGATTTATGGGATGGAGATAATAAAGGCTTGCCAAACACAATGCCTAAAAGAGCAGGAGGACCGAATATACATGGGTATAATGATCAGGGAAATTCAACTTGGAAAACAGTAGATAATGTGCAGCTTTCTTTTAATCAAATCGTTAGTCCAATGAGAATAAATAGTTCCGCATCTACGGTAATTGGGAATATTTATACTTATTATTCTTTGCTTGTGAGTAATGTATTAAAAGATGATTGCAATTTAATATCTGATGTTGCTAGGTGTTTTAATGAAAACAGAGTAGTTGAAGATGCCTATAATGTAGGTTTTAATACTGGCATGAGTTCGGATGGAATTGGGCGGACAGCAACAAAAACCTTTAACGGCGAACTATTGTTTTTGGGAACCGATATGACGTATACCGATACTTATTTGCTTAATAATTTCTCTGGAGTTCTTAATAATCATATTGGTGCTGGTCAACAATATTATATTACAGACCCAATAATTTTAGACTTGGGTCGAGTTTCAAGAATGGAATTGAACATTAATTCTGGAGCATATTATACTTGTTCAGGTACTGATATTACTGTAAAAAATGGCAAACTTGGTTTAGGTGGAGGTACTACAGCAGCAGAAATTCAAATCAATGAAAATTCTATACTTAAAGCTCAAAATTTATCAAATGTTGAGGTAAATGTAAATGGGAAACTTATTGTAAATAATTTAGGTTTGATTGATTTACAATCAGGCTCTACTACTACAATTAATTCTGGAAATATTGTGGTAAGGAGTGGAGGTACATTATACATTAGAGCGCTTGCAACATTAAATTTATTAGGCACTTCAAAAATCATTGTTGAGCCAGGAGGATTTATATGTATTCCTAATGGAGCCACCATAAACGTTAGTGGTCCAGGAAAATTGGAGTTAAATGATGGAGCTAATATTGGAACAAACCCTTTGGTAATAACTAGCAGTGATTGTAGGACGGATATTTGTTTTGGCAGTAGCATAACATTCAATACCGATGCTTTAGATTTTGATGGCATTGATGATTATGTAGAAGTAAAAGAAACAAATGGAAGTTTAAATCTAGGAATAAATGATTTTACTTTTGAAGCGATATTCAAATCTGATCCAATTGGTGTAGCCAATAATATACAAATTTTGGCTTCAAAAAGGAACGATTTTAATGTGCCTCCTCAGCAAACAGACGGATTCATGTGGGGTATTTGGCCCGATGGTCACATATATGCACAATTGGGAGGTACACCTAATATTGGATATGATCAAGGACCTAGTTTTTTAGATGGAAGCTGTCATCATGTCGCACTTACTAGACAAGGTTCGTTAATTACATTTTATAATGATGGCATACCTTACTATACTTATACGCTTGGCGCGAGAAATATTAGCTCAACTGGTTCATTGAGAATAGGAAGAAACCACTTTAGTAATGTCCCATTTGATGGATTAATAGGAGAGGTTAGAATTTGGGATGTAGCTCGAACTGCATTAGAAATACAGAATAACATAGGGGCAAATTTACTGCCTCAAGACGGTTTGATAGGGTATTGGGACATGACAGGACAAAGCTCACAATTTTTAACTGACCTTTCTGGCAATAATAATATAGGTATATTGGGTAATAGCATAAGTTGTTCTGGCGATATCTCTGACCCTATTTGGGTAGAAGCTTCTATGTTATCTTGTAATGCACAAGGTAATTTTCGTAAGGGAGAATATACTAAGCATGACTCAGGAAGCGAGTCAAATACACCAATCAATATTTATCCAAATCCATTTATTAATGAGGCAACGATTAATCTTGCTGTTTTGAAGACTTACTCAAATGCAAAAATTACGATTATTAATTGTAATGGAATTGAAGTATTTAATAAGAATATTGTAGATGAAGAAGATGAATTACAGTTTGGTGGAGAATTGACGAAAGGTGTTTATTTTGTTAAATTAACTTCTGATGGATTCAATAAGGCTTTCAAATTAGTCAAGAATTAAATTTTCCATCTATATTATTTTGACAAGTAAACTATAAATAATTGGAATGACACGACACTTATAATCAATTAGTTGGTTATAAGTGTCGATTTGTATAGATATTTTTCCACGAATAATTTAGAAAAGTGAAAAGATTACAATATCTTTGCAGTCCTATTTAGAAAACGTATTTAAAGTCATTATATATGAGCCAGTTGCTTAAAATAGTTGAAGCCGACTTCAGCGCGAAAAGAAAAGACATTCCTGCATTCAGCGCAGGTGATACTATAAATGTACACGTGAAAATCACTGAGGGTGCTAAAGAAAGAATCCAGAATTTTCAAGGTGTTGTTATCCAAAAGAAAAATCCAAACACTAACGGTGAGTCGTTCACAGTAAGGAAAATTTCTGGTGGTATTGCAGTAGAAAGAATCTTCCCTCTTTTGTCTCCAAGCGTAGACAAAATCGAATTGATTAGAAAAGGTGCAGTAAGAAGAGCTAGAATTTTCTACATAAGAGAGAAAATTGGTAAAGCTGCTAAAATCAAAGAAAATAAAAGAATTGAAGTTAAAGTACCAGTTGCTGCAAAAGCATAATTAGGAACTTCTAAATTATAATACTCTTTAAAAGGGGTCGAATGAATAATCATTCGACCCCTTTTCTTTTGTAGTCTATTGTGGATTATACCTATAAAAAACTTACCTTTATGGTGTTGAACGTATATATACAACAGCCTAATAAATAAGGAAATGTATTTTAGTTGGCCCAAAATGCTTGTTTTTTTATCTTTGGTATTTTTTATAGCGAAAAATACGCATGGTCAGACCTCTATTTCTGGGATTATTAATGATTATACGAAGGTAACTGCTGTAGGGTGCAATTATGTAGATGTTTCATTGTCTTCGAGTTTTGCTTCCGGTGATAAAGTATTGATCATTCAAATGCAAGGTGCAACAACCGACGTTACAAATACGGCTTTATTTGGTGATATTACTGCAATTGGCGATGCAGGAAATTATGAGATTAATGAAATATTGAATATAGCTACAAATAGGATCAATTTGAAGTTTACTATGACAAAAAGCTATTCGCCTACTCTTGGTTCGGTTCAATTGGTTAGAATTCCACAATACGTAGATGTAGATATTATAGGAACGTTAACGGCAAAAGATTGGGATGGAATTACAGGAGGCGTATTAATATTTCAAGCATCTGGGATTATTACTTTAAATGCTAATATAGACGTAAGTTCTAAAGGTTTTAGAGGAGGCATAGTTTCTACAAGTAATACATCATATGGTTGCACAAATACTACAAGTGCTTTTACCTCTAGTAATAATTATTATTATGCTCAGCCGTCTCCACAAGCTGGTCAAAAGGGAGAAGGGATTTCAATTTCCCCTACTTCCTCAAATGCAGGGAAAGGGAAACAAGCTAATGGCGGAGGGGGCGGCAATGGCCATAACAGCGGTGGGGCAGGTGGTGGAAATTACGGCACGGGTGGTAGAGGAGGAGATAAAGCTTCGCGGTCAGCCCCATTAGGCTGCTCTGGAGGTTGTGGTTCTAGTACATTTCCAAATGGTTATGGTATAGAAGGACTTGGCTTAAGTACCTATTATAGTTCAAATAAGATATTTCTTGGTGGTGGTGGTGGTGGTGGTCATGAAAATGATAATAGATCTTTTGATGCTGGAGATGGAGGAGGAATAATTATAATTTTGGGTAATGTTATTAATAATAGTGGAGGGCATTCAATTTTATCTAAAGGAGACGATGTTCTTTATGACCTTTCTGATGCTGGAGATGGGAATAGTGGAGGAAGTGGAGGTGGAGTTGTTCTCTTGTCTATAAATACCGTGAATAATCCTATAATCATAAATGTTTCTGGTGGACATGGAGGAGACAATAATGGAGGTGGTTATGCTTGTCGATATTTTGGTCCAGGTGGTGGTGGTGGTGGTGGTATGATAGGTTTAAATACTGTACAACCCACAATTACATCGGTAGTTGCAGGAGGGACAAGTGGGTTTTCCTATTCACATAATAGTACTTATGGAGCGGCCAATGGTGGAAATGGAGATATAATAACAAATTATTCCATTTCCCAGAGCAATGTTATTTTTACTTTACCGTGCATTCCTTTACCAGTTAATTTAGTTGGATTTTCTGGGCTAGAAAAAAATAGGAATGTAGTTTTAACTTGGTCCACTACCTCCGAAACCAACAACGATTATTTTATCCTTGAAAAAAGCACTGACGGTATTCACTACCAATATCTTGCTACTATAGACGGCCATGGGAATAGTGCTACTGGGAATAATTACTCATTTAAAGATATTTCGCCTTCTGAAGGTCTCAACTACTACAATCTGAAACAATACGACTACAATGGCACCGAGCATTTTCTAGGTACTATAAAATTAAGACTTACGGGAACAGGAGAGATTATTGAAAAAATTTATCCTAATCCTTTTACAAATGAGCTAATTGTAGAAACAGCGTTGCTTACAGAAGTAGATTTTAAAACTGTCAAAATAATTAATTTATTGGGCGCAGAAATTGCAATTCCTTCGGTCCAATCCGAAGCCAATATGTTAAAATTGGATTTAGGAGCGTTGTCTAAAGGGGTTTATTTTATTCAGGTTACTACTGAGGCAGGTTCTGAAGTTAGGAAGATTGTAAAAGAGTAGCGTTAGTTTTTCAATCCTACCAACCCTTGTAACCCACCAGTATGAAGCGCCACAAGAGTTGCCCCTTTTGAAAAAAAATCTTTTGCAATTAAATCATACAGTCCATACATCATTTTACCTGTATAAATCTGATCTAGTTGAATGGCGTGTTTTTTTTCAAAGCTTTCAATAAATAGTAGCAAATCTTTATTCCATTTTGCATAACCACCAAAATGGTAAGCAGTTTGAATTTGCCAATTGTCTTTTTTCTTTCTGTTTTCTTCGGAAAGTAATTGATTGATTTCTGCATATAGAAAATCTCCTCCTTTTAATGCGGAAAAACCGATTGCTTTTTTATGTTCTGGCAAAGAAACGATAAGACCAGCCATCGTAGTGCCAGTACCACAAGCAGTACAAATGACATCAAACGTTATATCGATTTCATCTATAATTTCAGCACAACCTTTTACCCCTTCTTCGTTACAACCACCTTCAGGAATTAAATAATAGGGCCCGAAAGTTTTGTTGAGTTGGCTTAAAAAATCGACTTCGTTTTTTCTCTTATATTCTTCGCGGGATACAAAATGAAGTTTCATATCACATGATTTAGCGTATGAAAGCGTCTCGTTGAGCGGAAGTAGTTCTTCTCCTCTAATTACGCCAATTGCTTTTAGTCCATAGCTATGGGCTGCTAACGCTAATGCATGAATATGATTGGAGTAGGCTCCTCCAAAGCTCAACACCGTAGTATGCCCTTCGGCTTTAGCTTTGAGAAGATTGTATTTTAACTTTCGCCATTTATTGCCAGAAACAACGGGATGAATCAAGTCTTCCCTTTTCATAAATAATCGAATTTCTTTTTGCTCAAAAAGAGGGTCTTTTATTTCTTGTAAAGGTGATGGCAGTTGTAGATTTAGCAAAACAGTAATAAGTTTTGGTTAACTTGCAGAATAAACTCGGTCAAATATCCGAAAAGTTTAGCAAAGCAGAACTATTAATACCATGAAGGAAGAAGACGATACCGAAGAATTTTTAGAAGAAGGAGAACTTTATGAGCATTTTCGTATTGTAGTAGACAAAGGTCAATCCACAGCCCGAATTGATAAATACCTGATGGATCGATTGCCAAATGCCAGTAGAAATAAAATTCAAAACGGCATTGAGGTAGAGGCTATTTTAGTCAACGATAAACCTACCAAGTCCAGTTATAAAATTAGACCGGGCGATGTGATTGTAGTTTCACTTCCAGAACCTCCAAGAGAAAATGTTGTAGTTCCCGAAGATATTCCCCTCAATATTGTTTACGAAGACGAAGAGTTTCTTATTGTTAATAAACCAGCTGGAATGGTTGTACACCCTGCACACAGCAACTGGACAGGCACGCTTGTAAATGCATTAGCATTTCACTTTAAAAATCTACCAACACATAGAAACGGTGAAATTAGACCGGGCTTAGTACACCGAATCGATAAAGATACTTCAGGCTTATTGGTAATTGCAAAAACTGAATATGCGATGACCCATTTGGCCAAACAATTTTTTGATCACAGCATCGAACGTACCTATTATGCCTTGGTATGGGGCGTTCCAAATCCTGAACAGGGCACAGTACATGAATTTATTGGTCGTAGTAACAAAGACCGAAAAGTAATGATGGTGCACCCTGCCGATAGCGAACATGCGAAAGAAGCTATCACACATTATAGCACGCTTAAGGCAATGCGGTATGTGTCGTTAATCAAGTGTAATTTAGAAACTGGGCGTACTCACCAGATTCGTATTCACATGAAACACAAAGGACATCCTCTTTTTAATGATGCTACGTATGGTGGCGATAAAATTATAAAAGGAACTACTTTTACGAAATACAAACAGTTTGTCGACAATTGTTTTAAAATAATTCCTCGTCAAGCTCTACATGCAAAATCGCTTGGGTTCATTCATCCTCGAACAAAAAAATTCATACAGTTTGATTCCGAAATTCCAGAGGATATGATGAGTGCTGTTGATAAATGGGAAAAATATGTAGCGAATGAATAGTTTGTGGTTATTTTAGAGGCGTTGGGTCGTCATGTTTCCGGGCAACTTCTAACTACTCTTGCTCAAACTCTTGCTGCCCTTTAGCTTATTCTAAACAATACAGATTCTCGTCACTCGCGAGACACGACTGATACTCCTTGTAATGACGAAAAGCCCATTGCTAATCAGCAATGGGCTTTTTTAATAATATTTAAATCTTTTCCGAATTATAAATTCATTAACGACTCTCTTCTTCTCATTTTTCCTGCAGGAATACCAAACATCATTTTAAATCTACGACAGAAATAAGCCGTGTCTTTGTATCCTACTTCCGCTCCTATTTCGCGGATAGATTTTTTAGTGGTACGAAGAAGGTTTACCGCCATCTCCATACGTTGGTATTCAATATAATCTTGAGGATTGATACCAGTCAACATTTTGAAATATTGTCCTACGTAATCTTCTGATACGTTCGCCACGTTTGCCAATACTTTGTTGGAAAGATCTCCACCCAAATGTTTTTTGATGAAAGCAAAAATGTCGATAAGACGTGGATCTTTGAAATAAGTACTGTTTGTGGCAAGTTGCTCCACAAATAACCTTTTCTCCAAAATAAAACGTACGATCTCAATTACAATTCTTTCTGTATTTACTTTGATCAAACGTTCCTTTCCAGGATATTCTGTCATTTCTTCTTTTACAGTCTCAATCATCGTTTCAGATAATTTGTCTGTTCCAGAGATGACAAATGGAGGGATATCTAAAGAAGCAAAGAAGTTAACAGAGTCAAATACTTTTGCTTCAAAGGTTACGTAGCTAAAACTTTCTGTCTCTAAACCAACATGACTGAAATTTTTATTGTAGCTAAGAAATTTATCGCGATTATTTAGTAAGTCTTCGTTAGTAAGCTTTACAGGATTGTTTTTACCATAGGTTACAGAAGTAAGTCTGCCGCCTGGGATAAATAATAGCTCTCCTTCGTTAAGTTTTATTTTGTCTTCTCCGTAAGAAATCTCGCCTCTGTGAAGTAATATGATTGTATTCCCTACATCGTAAAAATTTTCAACAGTAATTGGTTGAAGTATCTTTATGTTTTTCGACTTGATGTAGCGAACACCAAGCGATTCTATTATTTTATTGTAATCTTCCATAAGTAAGAAAGTATAAAAGCTGAAATATAACTAAAGCGTAATTGTGATTATTCTAATAATTTGTACAATACTAATATATTAAAATCATAAATTCAAACAATTCAGCTAATAATATTATATTATAATAATAAAAATGATTTAACGTTTATCCACAAAAATGTCATTTTTTTAACAATTCTCTTGAAATTACGATTTTTTGTATCTCTGAAGTGCCTTCATAGATCTGGGTAATCTTAGCGTCTCTCATAAGTCTTTCTACATGAAACTCTTTTACAAAACCGTAACCGCCATGAATTTGGACCGCTTCTACAGTCACATCCATCGCAGTTTTGGCAGCAAAAAGCTTTGCCATCGCACTGGCTGTTCCATAATCTTTGTGTTCATCTTTAAGATAAGCTGCTTTTAAGCAAAGTAATCGTGCCGCATCTATTCGTGTGGCCATATCGGCTAATTTAAACTGGATATCTTGATGTTCTGATAGGGTTTTGCCAAAAGCTTTACGTTCTGTAGAATATTGCAAAGCTAATTCGTAAGCACCCGAAGCAATACCAAGTGCCTGAGAAGCAATCCCTATCCTTCCTCCGTTCAACGTTTGCATGGCAAAAGAAAATCCAAAACCATCTTCTCCTATACGATTGGCTTTCGGCACTTTTACATCGTTAAACATTAAACTATGTGTATCTGAAGCTCTGATACCCATTTTATTTTCTTTTTTTCCTATCACAAAACCCTCAACACCTTTCTCAATGATTAAAGCATTAATTCCCTTATGTCCCTTTTCTGGATTTGTTTGTGCAATAACCATATAAACAGAAGCCGAATTACCATTTGTGATCCAATTTTTGGTCCCGTTTACAAGGTAATAATCTCCCATGTCAACAGCGGTAGTTCTTTGCGAAGTAGCATCAGAGCCTGCTTCTGGTTCTGATAGACAAAATGCTCCTATTATTTCACCTTTTGCAAGACGAGGAAGGTATTTTTGCTTCTGTTCTTCATTGCCAAATGTTTCAAGTCCCCAGCAAACAAGCGAATTGTTTACCGACATACACACCGAAACCGAAGCATCTATCTTGGAAATTTCTTCCATCGCCAATACATACGACACAGCATCCATGCCACTTCCTCCATATTTTGGATCTACCATCATACCCATAAAGCCTAGCTCACCTAGTTTCTTTATTTGTTCTGTTGGGAAAGATTGGTGTTCGTCACGTTCTATTACACCAGGCAATAATTCGGTACGGGCAAAATCACGTGCTGCGGCTTGCACGGCAAGTTGTTCTTCGGTCAACTGAAAATCCATTTTAATAAAAATTTAAATCTTTAAATTATTCTTCAAAATATACTAGAAAAAATTGTTTCTGAGGTCTATATTGGTTAGAAAATTTACTGTAAATTATTTTTATGAAAAGTAAACAAAAAGGATTGAAACATAAACTGATCCTTATACTATTGTTATCAGTCTCTTATCAGTTTGTAAAAGCTCAAAGTATATCCTTAGAAGATATTTGGATAACAGGCAAATTCAGGGCAGATTATTACTCTTCCTTTAACTGGACCAAAGATGGACAACATTACACCGAAATGGATTTTGATGAAAAAAAGATCCCTCAGCTAAATTTATTTCATATAAAAAATGGGTTGGTTAAAAATTTAGTAGCTTCTATTGACAAAAGTATGCCTGCAAATATTTTTTTTGATGATTACACGCTTAGCCCTGATCAATCAAAAGTGCTTTTTTCAACAGAAGAGGAGCAAATCTATAGGAGATCGTCAAAAGCAAAGTATTATATTTTTGATGTAACTACACAACAGCTTTCCTTATTACACGATACCCTAAAAGGCAAAATTTCTTACCCTACATTTTCTCCTGATGGAAAAAAAATAGCCTTCGTGCGCGAAAACAATCTGTATATGCTAGAGGTAACTTCTTTAAAAGAAACCGCCATCACTCAAGATGGAAAATTTAATTATGTTATAAACGGTGCTTGTGATTGGGTTTACGAGGAAGAATTTGAATTTGCTCAAGCATTTTTCTGGTCGCCCGACAGTAAGAAAATTGCTTTTTATCGTTTCGACGAAAGCAAGGTAAAGGAATACACTATGCAATTGTGGGGAGATAACTATCCTAAAGATTATAAATACAAATACCCTAAAGTAGGAGAGGAAAACTCGCTGGTAAAAATACTTTGTTTTTTTACAGAAGAAAATAAAACTATAGAAATTGATGCAACGATCCCGGGAAGCCGAGAATATTTTCCTCGTATGCAATGGACAGGAAATGCTTCCATGCTTTCTTATTACAGAATGAATCGTTTACAGAACAATTTAGAGATTGTCCATTATGATGTAATTAAAAATATTCCTTTTGTAGTTTATAATGAAACCGACAAAGCTTACATAGAGATCAACGATAGCCATTTTTATTTTTCCAATACAGAGGATTTTGTTTTTACAAGTGAAAAAAGCGGATACCGTCATGTATATCTATATTCTAGGCTTTCCAATACTACAGTGCCCTTGACAAAAGGAGAATATGAGGTAACAGAAATTTTAGGGGTAGACGAAAAAAATAAACTCGCCTATTTTGTTTCTCAAGAAGAATCTCCACTAGAAAAACAATTGTTTTCTGTCGATTTTTCTGGCACTAAAAAAAGAAAGCTTACAAAAGAAAAAGGGGTACACGACATCTCTTTTTCTCCAGGTTTTGGCTATTATACCGACGGTTATTCCAATGCTAACAGTCCTGTAGTAGCAGTTGTAAAAGAAACAAATTCTGGTAATAAGATTGTCACTCTAACCGATAACAGTAGTTTAAAAGAGAAAATCGAAAAAGAAAAATTAAGTTCTATAGAATTTTTTAAGTTCACCACTTCTGGTGGCACAAGTCTAAATGCTTGGTTGATGAAACCAAAAGATTTTGATGAAAAGAAAAAATACCCAGTGCTTCTTACAATATATGGAGGTCCTGGCTCACAAGAAGTGATGAATAGTTGGAAGGGTGCAAATTATTTTTGGTTTCAATTACTTGCTCAAAAGGGTTATATTATTGCCTGTGTTGATGGACGTGGAACGGGTGGGCGAGGTGCAGCTTTTAAAAAACTTACACAATTGAATCTTGGGAAATACGAAACAGAAGACTTAATTGAAACCGCTAACTATTTACAGCGTCAAAATTTTGTGGACTCTACTCGAATAGGAATTTTTGGTTGGAGTTATGGTGGTTATCTTTCTTCCCTTGCCATTACGAAGGGCGCAAATTATTTCAAAACTGCCATAGCTGTTGCCCCCGTTACGAACTGGCGTTATTATGACAACATTTATACAGAGCGTTATATGGGCCTTCCAAGTGAAAATGGAAAAGGGTACGATGAAAATGCCCCAGCATATTTTGCCAAAGAATTAAAAGGCAACTATCTCCTAATCCACGGTACGGCTGACGACAACGTACATGTTCAAAATTCAATTGAAATGCAGCGTGCTTTAATTAAAGCCAATAAACAATTCGACATGTTTTATTATCCCGATAGAAATCATGGAATTTATGGTGGGAATACACGATACCATCTTTATAAAATGATGACGGATTTTATTTTGAAGAAATTATAGAAGTAGTAAACAGAAATTTATTTTTTT
The DNA here is from genome assembly GCA_031416415.1 of Cytophagales bacterium. Taxonomy (GTDB): domain Bacteria; phylum Bacteroidota; class Bacteroidia; order Cytophagales; family Cytophagaceae; genus JANYCO01. The sequence continues at coordinate 12,372 of JANOTP010000123.1, forward strand.
GGTCCCGATTGTTATTTAATTTAGGATCAATAAAGATGAACTGTTGACTAATAAATAAATAAAAATATACAAGTATTCTAAATTACTTGAGCCATATACAACACCCGGAAAGGAACTCTACAAATTTATAAAGTTCTTCATAAGTATTATAAAGAGGTACAGGTGCCACACGGATAACATTTGGGGAACGCCAGTCTACGACGAAGCCAGCCTCGGTTATTTTTTTAAAAAGCTCCTCGCCTTTTTTTTGTACAACGATAGAAACTTGACAACCCCTTTCGTCTATACTGCCAGGCGTAATGATTTTTATTTTATAACCTGTTTCAATTTTACAATGTGCTTTGATTAAATCTTCAAGAAAAGTTGTCATGATACGGCTTTTCTTAATCAGAGGCTTTAAACCTGCTTCGTCAAAAATTTCCAGCGCAGCTTTGTGCGCAATCATGTTGAAGACTTGCGCATTGCTTAATTGCCAGCCTTCAGCAGAAGGAGTAGGCCGAAAATTGGGTTTCATTTGAAAACGATTCTTTTCTTCATTTCCCCACCAACCTGCAAGACGAGGAAGCGATTTATTTTTCGCATGTTTTTCATGAATAAATGCACCACCAACTGCGCCAGGCCCACTGTTTAGATATTTGTACGTACACCAAACAGCGAAATCCACATTCCATTTGTGAAGCGAAAGAGGAATATTTCCAATAGCATGCGCTAAGTCAAAACCAACCTTGGCCCCTACTTTTTTAGTAGCTTTTGCTATTGTTTCCATGTCAAAAGCTTGACCAGTGTAATAATTTACTCCCCCCATCATAACTAATGCAAGGTCTGATTTGTGACGATCAATTTGTTTTACGATATCTTCCGTTTGCAACGTAAATTCTCCTTTACGTGGTTTCAATTCAATAATAGTATTTTTGGGATTCAGCCCATGCAGTTTTACTTGAGAACTAAGTGCATAGATATCAGAAGGAAAACTTCCTGCTTCGGTTATTATTTTAAATCGTTTGGCAGTAGGTCGGTAAAAGGTGGTAAGCATTAAATGTAAGTTAGTAGTAAGCGTATTCATCGCTATTACTTCAGCATTTTTTGCGCCCGTTAATTTCGCAAGACTTTTAGAAAAATTTTTATGGTAATGCAGCCAAGGATTTTTTCCATGAAAATGTCCTTCTACTCCCATTTTGGCCCAGTCTTCTAACTCGACGTCAAAATAGTCTTTTGCTTTTATAGGTTGTAGTCCAAGAGAATTTCCGCAGAAATAAATTACAGGTCTGTCGTTGACAACAGGAATATAAAATTTCTTTCGAAAATCTTTTAGTGCATCTTTTTTGTCAAGATGTTTTGCAAATTCTAACGTCATGAGTTAAAGATAAGAAAATTTCAAAACAATAAATTTAACCTAGTTGTTCAATCATACTTTTTTCATCCAATGCTTTTTCCGATTTGGCTATTACCAAGGTTGCTACACCATTGCCTATCAGATTAGTAATTGCACGTGCTTCTGACATGAAACGGTCTACACCGATTAGTAAAACAAGCCCTTCCACAGGAATTGTACCTGTAGCAGCAAGAGTAGATGCTAAGGTAATAAAACCTCCACCCGTAATAGCTGCTGCACCTTTTGAGGTGAGTAGAAATACTCCAAACAAACTAAGTTCTTCCATAAATGTCAACGGTGTGTTGGTGGCTTGGGCGATAAATAAGGCAGCCATAGTCAAATATATGGCAGTTCCATCAAGGTTAAAGGAATAACCCGTTGGAATAACAAGTCCTGTAACAGAAGAAGAACAGCCAACTTTGCGCATTTTTTCCATCATACGGGGTAGTACAGTTTCAGAAGAAGAGGTGCCTAGTACAATAAGGATTTCTTCTTTAATGTATTTTATAAATTTAAAAATCGTTGTTCCGCTATAACGGATGATTAATCCAAGTACAATCAGTATAAAAAGAAAACAAGTGCTATAGACACATAATAGAAGTTTTCCTAAAGAGAAAAGCGTTTCTGTACCGAATTTCCCAACCGTATAAGCCATTGCTCCAAAAGCGCCAATGGGAGCAGCTTTCATAATCAAATCAATAATTTTGAATACTACCTCCCCTGATTTTTCAAGAAAATTAATTGCCGAGGAAGCCCTCTCTCCCATTTTTGAAAGCACTATGCCAGTGAGTATTGCTAAAAACAAAACAGGCAAAATCTCACCGCTTACAAAGGCACCTATAAAATTTTCTGGAATAATGGAAGACAAAAAATTATCCCAACCCTGTGAATGACCTCTTTCTGTATAAGTAGAAATGGTTGAAGTGTCTAATAGATGCAAATCGATGTTCATGCCCTTGCCTGGCTGCACAATTTTTGTTACAAGCCACCCAATTAGCATAGCAAGAGTAGTAATTATTTCAAAATATAAAATGGTTTTGAAGCCAGTTCTCCCAAGTTGTTTCATGTCTCGAATTCCAGCAATCCCCAACGATACCGTAATGAAAATTACTGGGGCTACGATCATTTTAATAAGTCGTATAAATATATCCCCAAGTATCTTTAAAGATTGACCTGTTTCAGGTGATAACCATCCAACTAGTGCGCCTAATAGAATTGCTAAGAGTACATAGAAATATAAGCTTTTAAAAATTTTCATAATGCTAATATAAGGTTGAAAATGAATACTTAACGAGAAATTGTCAATAGCGTATTTGGTTTAGGAAATTAAATATAGTAGCTTTTCGATACTAAATGACCATTTTTTTGATTCGGTACGATAATTGACTTTAGGAAAAAACGACAAAAATAATTCTTATGATTAAAAGATTCTACCCTTATTTTATAATGGGGCTTCTATTGTTTTCCTCTTTTGGAAGTTTAAAAGCTCAAGATAACACACCAAAAGAAAGACCTTGGTGGCTTGGACTTAATGGAGGAGCCGCCTGGCAGAAAGGGGATGTAAGAGCAAGAC
>JANOTP010000124.1:0-3835 GCA_031416415.1 Cytophagales bacterium
ATATGTTGTTGCGTTTCCAACCTGTCCACGTGAATATATTTCAGGCATTTGTGCCATCGTAGTTAGAGCGCTTACAAAAAATAAAATAATAATAATTAAGTATTTCATAGTTGAGTTGTTGTAGAGATTATATACAATTAAATAAGATAGTAAAAGAAGTTAGCTAGTGCTTTGTGTAAAAATAATCATATACAGTTTTAAATCCTAATCTAGATATAATGCATTTCCAAAAATATGTAGTTGCTCGATCGATAATTAGAAAAGATTTGGTTTGTCTAAAATATTATACTTTTAGTACAACATTTTCATAAAATAAAATTTAAAATGACGCTTGATTTTTGCCATTTTTTTTGACATTTTCAACATACTAACAGTCGCTAGATTTTTACCAAAGGCACTATTTATTTTATCCATAGCCCTTATTCTAACTAAGGGCTATGGATAAAACTTTATTTTTGTAAAATTAATTTTTGTGATTTAGTCACGCCGTTTGTGGTAGTCTGTATTAAATACAGCCCGCCAGTTTGATTGGTTAAATCAAGAGGTATAGCGCCTGCAAAAGTTACTTCTTTTTGAAGTACTACATTGCCTAGTTTGTCGAGCACTTTAATAAATGTGTTCTCTGGAACTTCGACAAATGATACACCCATAGAAGGATTTGGAGTGACGGGTAAAATAGTAGTAGATTGATCGTCGCTTAGATAGTCGAAATCGCCTGTTTTAAACGATGAACCGTTACTACAAATTTTTATATTTTTAATGTATTCATTTAAGGCAACACTTGGTTGTCCTGCCCAATTAAGTTTAAACGCTAAATTTACAGAACCAGAATTGGCTGCCGTAATTACGGCTGTGTGGTTTTTAAAGCTTGTGCTAAATCCTCCAGTGGTAGCTACTCTTGGTTGTACTTCGATTGGACCACTGCCACCGTATCCGTTTATAAAGGCTACATCCATGGACACTAATCGAATGGCGTTGTCGTCTTGATAATCGAAACTGATGGTATATTGACGACCGGCAGTAACCGTAAAATTTGCGCCTGTACCGATTACCCATAGAAGCGATTGTCCCCATTGGCGATGCGTAATCTTCATAGCCCCCGTTGCATTGCTTACTCCAGAGCCATTTCCTTGATCTGACCAATCGTTTCTCACAAGATAGTTTAAAGCCGTTGTTGAGGGTAAGATGCAAGACGTATTTCCAGTTGAACTCGTTACTACAACGTTACTGCTTTTTGAAGTAGTTGCTCCGAGATTATCGGTTGCTTTTGCCGTAATAGTATAAGTGCCCGCATCTACTGCGCTCCATGTATAGGAAAAGGGAGCAGTAGCGTCTGTGTTTAGGAGTATAGTACCGTTGTAGAACTCTACTTTAGAAACTGTCCCGTCGGCATCGCTAGCATTAACAGCAATTGCGATAGATGCTGGTGCTGTAAAGCTGGCATTATTCGCTGGTGAAGTTATTGTTAGCGCTGGCAAAATATTTTGAGGAGTAGTTGTAGTTGTTACTACATTTATATAATTCAAATTAAAGCCATCTGAATCCATTACTACTTTCATGATTTGTGTACCCGCTGCAAGTGTAATGTTTGGAACAGTCACTGTTTGCCAGTTTTGCCATCCTGCTGTGTTTGGCAAAGCAATGTTTCCCGTTACATTTAAACCATTCATTTCAATATGCATTGATTTTCCTACCGCAGTTGTTGCCACTCGTATTTCAATGGTATACTTACCAGCATTAGTTACGTTCACACTATATTCTAACCATTCGCCCGCAGTAGTATAACCTGTGTTGAACCCACCTCCTGCATCTGTTGTTGTTTCTATATCAACATCCTCAGCTCTGAATTGACCACCACTGTTGCCTGCTGTGAGGTCATTGTAGGCAAGGGTACCTCCAACATCGTATTTTTCTGCTTCTATTTTCCCTGGTACTATACTTGCTGATCCGCTATAAGGTGCTTGAACAATAGGATTGACTACTGTGCCACCTGGCAAATAAAAATTTCCACTAAGGAAAAACAGATAAAGTGTTTTTAAGGATTGATTAAAGTAGGAGTTTGCATCGTTTATTCCTTTTAAGTCACCATAAGAATTATCAAGATGCGCCTGATTGTCTCCCCCTATAGCTGCACAAGCAAATGCTCCAACGAAAGTACTGTTGTGGTAACTACTAATGGCAGAACCGTTTTGGCTATATCCGTCTTTTATATTTTGAGATCCGCCTAAATTTATGCGAACAAAATCAGAAGATTTTTTTGAATAAGCTTTTGCACTAGCATTTCCATACCAAGCATAATCTACCGCAATTCTCCATGGAGTTCTAGCAGCATCATATGAATAATTTCTTCCTGCGGAATAGTTACCTGAAGCTTGGCACCAATCTGAAACTAAGCCACCTACAGCGTTGTTTACAGAGAGATTATTATTAATCACCACATAACATTTGTCTGCAACGCTAATCCAAAAATTATCATTTGTATAGGCTGCAAACGCTCTAAAATAACCTGGTGCAAAATACGAAGGGTTGGTATTTGAGCTACCACCAAATTGATCTCCTGGTTTCAAAACAAATGAACCTGATTCAACTTCAAAATTTTTGATAGCGCTAATTAATGTTTTTGCATCATTTTTATAGTTTATAGTTCCTGCGCTTCCCCACTGATAGTCTGCAACAATAAGTGCCATAGCAACGTCTACTTCTGAGTCTGTAGCGCCATTGTAACCGATAGTACCACCACAGCCGCTAATCTTCCAGTTCATCACTCCATTACCATTGCGATTGTCTTTATAATAATTCCAAAGGCCATCAAAAATGGTTCGATCGGTGGCATAAGCGGAAAGTAACATTCCATAACCAATCCCTTCGGAGACGGTTTGGCTTCGATCGTCAAATTTTACTCTAAAGCGACCGTTGTTGCAAGCTTCCAAATAGTTTGTTTTCCAAGTACTGTAGTTTGCTGCAGCGTCTTGACCATTTTTATTGGTTGCCATTAATCCATAAGGATAAGTTTTATTTGCCGGAAAAGATTGTGTTTGGGCAAATGCGGTGATATTTAAAAATGCTAGAAAAATTGAGCTAATCCACTTTGTGATGTCCTTTTTCATATGAGTAAGTTTAAGTAAGCTTAATATGTTTCATATATTACTATTGCAATATTAATTATTACTTTTTGATTATCAATGCTATTTTATCACTATTTTTTATTTGATAAGTTATATTTTAATAAAAGGGTGTAAGTAAGGTTGGTAATTAAACGATATTCTTTTAAGGAATGAGTATCGTATAAAAGCCTGATTTTTAGGAAATTTATTTTTAGACATTGTATGTTTTGATAGCGCTTATCCGCTATTAAGCCTCATTATTTTACTGAATATCAGACTATTATATGAATATTTTTCTTCAATTATCCTTTGATTACCGGTTACTTTAGTAGATATTTAGTATTAAACCAATATATAATAAAATCTTATTAGCATTAGCAATATAAATTTTATGAATAAAACACAAAAAAATGGGAGTTTAAGTATATTTAATATATTGACAGTCTCTATTTTATGTATAAACTTTTCTTTTGCTCAAATTACTGTGAATATTAATTCAGGTAATCCTAAAATTCCTTTTCCTCAGTTTAAAGATTATGGTGTAGGTAGGGTTACTTTGGCCACTATAAATTCACCTGGAGTAACACATGCAGAAATGGAACAACGGATACGTGACGCATGGCAAATATTTGCAAATGAGTTCGTTTACACAGGTACAGTTTATGGAGGTAAACAATACATTAGAAGTAATATTGGTTGTCCTTATGATTGTGCCGAAGGAGAAGGATATG
>JANOTP010000125.1:0-15366 GCA_031416415.1 Cytophagales bacterium
TTAATCTCCTTAAAAAAATCGTACCAATTTTGTGCTTTTAGATGACTTTTTTTAGTTGTTTCTTCAATTGAAGGAATTATTTCAAGTACTTTCATCAGCAAATAAATATTCAACACATTTGGGGTATAGGTAGTCTGGAAATCTTTCATCCTTTCCACCATATGAATCAGGCTGTTATAATGATTATTTTCACCTATTTCAATAACTTTTTTAACTGCCTTTGGAGAACATGCCATGATGGCAAGACCGGCTGGAAGTCCAAAACATTTTTGCACAGAAGCAAACCAAATATCTGCATTTTTAAAATCTAGGTAAACACCTGCCATTGAAGAAGTAGCATCTACTGCAATCAATTTTTCTGAATACTTAGCTCTATAAGTTGCTAACATACTGTTGCTAACTTCTGTTCCATTAGAAGTCTCATTTTGAGTGAATGCAATAAATTCTGCATTTTCTGGAATTGGATAATTATCAACAGATAAAGCCTCATCAACTCCAAACGCTACACCTAACGTATTCTTGTGTAGTTTTTGAGTATATTCCATCCATTTCTCTCCAAAAGCACCGTTATACAAATGATAACTCTGTTCTTTTATTAAAGATTGGGCTATTATTTCCCAACATTCGGTAGCAGAAGAAGTAAAAAACAACATATACTCTTCTGGCAATCCCAATTTCTGACGGAAAAGACGCAGCACATTTTTTGAGATTTCTACAAATTCAGGACTACGGTGATTTATACTCAAAACCCCTTTTGTACAGGCCTCTTCCATAAATACTGGAATGTTTTTATACAAAGTAGAAGGTCCAGGATAAAAAGAAATCATTTTGAAGAATTATTTAGAAAATAAAATAAGGCCATTTCATAGCTCATCATTCCAAATCCAGCCACTACACCTTTACATACGCGACTCATAAAACTTTTATGCCTAAACTCTTCCCTAGCATGTACATTAGAAATATGTACTTCAATAACGGGTGTTTTAATTGCAGAAATAGCATCAGCAATGGCTACAGAAGTGTGGGTATACGCTCCTGCATTAATAATAATACCATCGTAGGTAAATCCGGTTTCGTGAAGTTTATTTATTAACTCCCCTTCTAAGTTAGATTGAAAATATTCTAACCCTGCCGTTGGATAATTGGATTTTAAACTTTGAAAATATTCTTCAAAAGTTTGAGTGCCGTACACACTTGGCTCCCTTACTCCTAATAAGTTTAAATTTGGGCCATTTATAATTAAAATTTTCATACTCTATAAATAAATTTAACTGAAACGAATTTTAATGTTACTCTTGAAACTTTTAAAATTCTTTAATTCTAATATTGTTGTATTTTAGCACCCAATGAACTGGGATATTTTAACCAAGCAATTCAAAAACTACCTTCAATTGGAGCGTTCTTTATCTGGCAACTCCGTGGAAGCTTATGTGCATGACATCGTAAAGCTAAGACAGTTTTTAGAAATATCCAACGCTTCTCTTTCTCCACAGAATGTATCGCAAAAAAACCTACAGGAATTTATTGAGTTTATTAATGAATTAGGCCTTGCCCCTCACTCTCAGGCGCGCATACTGTCTGGGATAAAAGCATTTTACAAATTCTTGATGATGGAGGAAGAAATCAGTACGGACCCCTCTTCCCTCTTGGAAGGACCAAAACTAGGTCGCAAACTTCCAGACATCTTGAATTTTATTGAAATAGAAAAATTATTAAGTGTAATTGATCTTTCTAAACCTGAAGGTGCCCGCAATCGATCTATGCTCGAAACATTATACAGCAGTGGACTTCGTGTGACCGAATTAGTAGAATTGCGCATCAGTAATGTATTATTTGACGATGGTTTTTTGAAAATACTTGGGAAAGGAAATAAAGAACGTTATGTACCAATTGGAAGTGATGCTATTAAGTATATGAAAATATACCTTCATGAAATACGAAATCATTTAACGATTCAAAAGGGCTTTGAAAATTACGTTTACTTAAATCGGAGAGGGAAAAAACTAACACGTGTAATGGTTTTTACAATTATAAAAGAATTGGCAAAAGAAATTCGATTAGGCAAAACGATTAGTCCTCATACCTTTCGCCACTCCTTTGCTACCCATCTAATTGAAGGTGGCGCCGACCTCAGAGCAGTACAAGAAATGTTGGGACATGCTTCTATTACTACCACTGAAATTTATACTCACTTAGATCGAGATTATTTGAAAGAAGTAATAAAAACATTTCACCCGAGATCATAAAAAATTTATAAGAAATGATCAGAGATTAAGCAAAATACTTAACCAAAATTCATGTTACGCTCAACGTAATATTCGTTACCAAATTTAGAATCTTACAACTTTCCCCTTAATCATTTTGTTTTAGAACCATTATTCATTAATTTTACATGTAATAGATATGACTACCAAACTTATAGAGATTATAAAATCTATAAGGAATGAATAATAGAAAAACAGACTGAGGATGAGCAACCTGAACGACAACAAAGAACCAATATTCGAAGAAATACTTGGTAAAATAGACCAAGCTTCTAAAGAAGATATACAAGAATTACAAACCAAAATCAAATCCTACCGCAATTTGGAAATTGATGATGAGAAATTTCGTGGCTTCCGTTTAGCACGTGGAGTTTATGGTCAACGCCAAGAAGGGGTTCAAATGATTCGTATCAAACTTCCTTACGGAAAAATTTCTCCTGAGCAACTTATTCGTATTGCAGATATATCAGATCGTTATGCTTCTCACAATTTGCACTTAACTACTCGTCAGGATATTCAAATTCACTTTGTGAAACTTGAAAATACTCCAAAAGTATGGGCAGAATTAGAAGATGTAGGTGTAACACTTCGCGAAGCTTGTGGAAATACGGTGCGCAACGTTACAGGATCTGCGCTTGCTGGTATTGATCCTAACGAACCTTTCGATGTATCTCCTTACGCGCACGAGCATTTTGAATATTTCTTGCGCAATCCCATCTGTCAAGAAATGGGACGTAAATTTAAAATTTCTTTCTCCTCTAGTATTCAAGACGACTCTGCATATGGTTTTATGCACGATCTAGGATTTATTCCTAAAATAGAAAATGGTAAAAGAGGTTTCAAAGTATTAATTGCAGGTGGTTTGGGCGCTCAGCCTTTCCTTGCTCTTACGGCCTACGAATTTCTTCCAGAAGAACAAATCATACCCCTTACCGAAGCCGTAATACGTGTATTTGATAGACATGGAGAAAGAACTAAACGTCACAAAGCACGTTTGAAATACCTTGTACATGGTATGGGTCTGGAAACCTTTATGGATTTAGTAGAGAAAGAACAAAAATCTATAAAGACCAAATCTTATTCATACGATCATTCAAAAAATATTGAAGTTATTCCTTCTGCAAAAACAAGTTTTGTACTTCAAGATATTTCTGATAAAACCAAATATGATAACTGGGTAAAAACAAACGTATTTGAACAAAAGCAAAAAGGGTTCTACGGAGTTTATATCAAACAACATCTTGGTGATATGAATTCAGAAATCGCTCGAAAATTTGCTCCAATTGTATCTAAATATGCTTCCAATGATATACGTATTACAGTAAACCAAGGATGGTTGCTGAAATATGTAAACAAAGAAGAGCTTCCCGCTTTATTCAACGAACTCAATACAATTGGACTTGCAGAACCAGGCTTTGATAGTACTGCTGATATCACTGCTTGTCCTGGTACAGATACTTGTAATCTGGGAATTTCAAGTAGTACTGGTTTATCAGTAGCGTTAGAAAAAATGTTATTGGAAGAATTTCCAGATATTATTTTCAATAAAAATATAAAAATAAAAATATCAGGCTGTATGAATGCCTGTGGACAACATACAATTGGAAATATTGGCTTCCACGGTATGTCAATAAAAAATGGAGCATACGTGCTTCCTGCCATGCAAGTAATGCTTGGCGGTGGTGTAGAACCAGATGGTACAGGATCTCTTGCAGATAAAGTGGTAAAAATACCAAGTAAAAGATGTACCGATGTTGTAAGAGTACTACTTAACGACTACGAAGAAAAAGGATTAGAAGGAGAATATTTCAATACGTATTATAGACGTTTGGTTGCAGCAGATAAAATGTATTTCTACAAATTATTAAAACCTATAGCAGAACTTTCTACCCTTGCAGACCTAGATTATATTGACTGGGGACATACTGATAAGTATGTTACTGAAGTAGGTGTTGGTGAATGTGCGGGTGTAATGTTAGATCTTGTAGGAACACTTATCAACGATACTGAAGATAAATTGAAATGGGCCATTAAAGGGTTCGAGAGAAACTCTTATGCCGATTCTATCTACTCTTCTTATGCAACTTGCGTTAGCGGTGCTAAAGCGCTGTTAATAGGAGAAGGAATCAATTGTAATACCCAAATAGGAATTATAAACGATTTTGAAGATACGTTTGTAAAAACAACTAAATTCAATATCCCATCTGGAAGTTTTTCAGCACAATTGTTACGTATGAGCAACGAAGAACCAACGAAAGAATTTGCGACTACATTTTTAGAAGAAGCAAAAGATTTTGTAGCTAAAATTAAAGAATATAGAATGCAGCAGGTTGCTGTAAAATAGTTGCTAGATTCAAGATGCTAGTTAAGGATATTTTCAACTTACCTTAACTAGCATCTTTCCTTTGGAATACATTACCTCAAAATGAAAACTCCCAAACTCACCTTAGTAGGCGCAGGTCCTGGCGATCCTGATTTGATTAGCGTTAAAGGTGTGAAAGCACTTGCCTCTGCTGACGTTGTGTTGTATGACGCCTTAGCTCACCCTGATCTTTTAAACTATGTCCCAGAAAATGCAATCCGTATTTTTGTGGGAAAAAAAGTAGGTGTTTGTCAATTTAAACAAGACGACATCAATGCACTAATAGTTGAAAATGCTCAAAAATATGGTCACGTAGTACGTCTAAAAGGTGGAGATCCTTTTATCTTTGGACGTGGGCATGAAGAATTAATCTATGCACGTTTTTTTGGTTTAGAAACGGCTATCATCCCAGGTATCTCAAGCTCTTATTCTGTGCCTGAATTACAAGGAATACCCTTAACAAGAAGAGGATTAAACGAAAGTTTTTGGGTAGTAACAGGTACCACTCGTGAACACGAATTATCTTCTGATATTTCCATTGCGGCTCAATCAACTGCCACCATTGTGGTTTTGATGGGTATGACGAAGTTGAAAGAAATTACGGAGATTTTTATTAAGGCAGGAAAAGAAAATACACCTGTCGCAATTATTCAAAATGGTTCTTTGCCAGAAGAAAAAGTTGCCATTGGTAAAATAAATACGATTGTTTCGATAGTAGCAGAAAAACAAATCAGTTCTCCTGCTGTAATTGTAATTGGAGAGGTAGTTAGTTTGCATCAGGATTTTTCAAATAGTAGTAGGAATCAATAAATGAAACAACTAATCTAACTAAGTCACTTTGATTATCAAAAAGTTACCCGAAAAATGAATCTTCCCACTCCCCTTTCTTTATTCTCCTACTTTTTCTAAATTGCGATGCCCATCTACAACTTGGGAAATTTAATAATTTGGGATCGTACCTTCCTATGTTTAGTATATACAGAAAAGAAATTACAGGTTTTCTAAATTCACTTATTGCCTACTTGGTGATGATTGTTTTTACCACTTTTATCGGTTTATTTATGTGGGTATTTCCAGATTCCAATGTCATGGATTTTGGATTTGCCGATATGGAAAGTTTATTCACCTTTGGCCCTATAGCCTATCTCCTGCTTATTCCAGCCATAACGATGCGCACATTTGCTGAAGAGAAAAAAGATGGTACTATTGAATTGCTCATGACCAAACCCCTTACCGATTGGCAAATTATACTAGGAAAATATCTGGCTTCCTTTTCTCTTGTTGCTGTGGCATTACTTCCAACATTGATTTATTATTTATCTGTTTATTCCTTAGGTAATCCTATAGGAAACATAGATTCAGCAGCTGTATTTAGCTCTTATATTGGTTTGCTATTATTAGGAGGAGTTTTCACTTCTATTGGTATAGTATCTTCTGCCCTTACCAACAATCAGATTTTTTCATTCATCATCTCTCTTATCGTTTGTTATTTCTTTTACGATGGTATCAGTCGTTTAGCAGAACTTGATCTATGGGAAGGTTCAAGAACATTTATTTCACAATTCAGTCTAAGCTATCATTTTGAAGCCCTGAGTAAAGGATTAATTGATACTAGAAACCTAATTTATTTCATAAGTATAACCCTACTCATGTTGGTATCAACCAATTTGGTTTTGGGTAGCAGAAAATGGTAGTATGAAAAAGAAAAACGCCGACATCCTAGAATTTTTATTATTAGTGGGCATACTATTGTTCGTCAATATTATTACCAGCACTTTTTTCGTTCGTTGGGATTTTACCGAAGACAGTCGTTATTCGATTTCTGATGCTTCAAAACAAATCCTTTCCAAAACAGACGATAAAATCCGTATTGAAGTATTTCTTGATGGCGATTTAAATCCTAACTACGAACGATTAAAAAAATCTATAGTAGAAAAGCTGGATGAATTTAAAGTATATACCAACGGTAATCTTGAATATAAATTTACAGATCCTAGCAAGGAAGAAAACAAAGAAATCCGCGACCGCCTTTATTCACAATTAGCTCAGCGTGGCATAACACCAAAATATTTTTTAGAAGAAAAAAATGGCAAAAAAGAAGAAAAGTATTTATTCCCTGGAGCCTTAATTTCTTACAAAGAAAAAGAAACACCCGTGATGTTTTTAAAAGGGAGCAAAATGCTTCCCGAACAGGAACAACTTAATCAATCGGTGGAAGGAGTAGAATTTGAATTAATTTCTGCTATACGGAAACTTAGCAACAAAGAATTTAAAACCTTGGCCGTTATAGAAGGACATGGCGAATATGCGAAAGAAGAAATTCTTGATCTTACCAATTCACTAAATGAAAATTATGCCGTAGAGCGCATTAACCTTTCAACAGATTCATCTCTACAAAGATTTGAAGCAGTCGTAATAGCACGCCCCAGATATAAATGGAGTGAACAGGATAAATTTAAATTAGATCAATACATTGTAAACGGTGGCAAGGCAATCTTCTTTATGGATGCCACTGATGTGCGTAAAGACAGTCTTAAATCTGGTGTAACGTATTCACTTAGTCAAGATCTGAATTTAGACGACCTATTCTTTAAATTCGGTGTACGGGTAAACCAAAGTCTAATACAAGATCTTCGTTGCGGTGTAACAAGAGTTGAAACAGGCTTAAATGGCGAAGTTCAAATGCTTAATTTCCCTTATTATCCTGTCGTATATAACTATGGTAAACATCCCATCGTAAAAAACCTAGATGCCATACAAACTAGGTTTATAGGTAGTATAGATACCGTTAAAGCAGTGGGAATTTCAAAAACACCACTTATATTCACTTCTTCAAATTGTAAGGAAACTGCAGCACCATCTGAAATAAATTTAGAAGCGTTAAAAAAAGAAAGTAATCCTGACCTGTACACCAAAGCCAATATTCCAGTGGCTTATTTATTGGAAGGAAACTTTACAAGTTTATACAAAAACAGGCCCTCTCCCATTGCAGGAAAAAAGGTAGTAGCTCAACAGAGCTCGTCTAAAATTATCGTTGTTAGTGATGCAGACATTATACGAAATGAATTTGATCCCAAAAGAAATATTCCAGTTCCGCTGGGCTACAACGTAGAAATGCGCTACCTATTTTCAAACAAAGATTTCGCTCTAAACGCTTTTGATTACCTAATGGACGAGCAGATCATAAATGCTAGAGCAAAAGAAATTACTCTTCGTCCGCTCGATAAAATTGCTATAAAAGACAATCGCTTATTTTGGCAATTCATTAATCTTTTACTTCCAGTCCTTACTATTATACTATTTGGAATTGTTAGGTTTTATTTAAGAAAAAGAAAATACGAAAAATAAAAATAGTCATGAGTTTTTAGTATTGAGTCGTTAGTACTAAACTAAAAAAAATAAAAAATATAACTAATACAAATGAAACAGGCTGTTCGAATAAAAATACTTATTTCTATTTTCCTTATCTCTGGATTGGGCGCTGTTTATGTATTGCTTAAAGATTCTAGTTATGGAAGCTCTAGTAGTAACTCCCTAAAAATATCAATTGATAGTGCTAGCTTATCTAAAATCACATTAACGCATTCCAATCAAACAACTTTACTGACCAAAGGACAAAGAAGCTGGAGGGTAAATGACAAATATAAAACGCGTCCAAATCCTATACAGCTTATGGTAGTGGGACTTTCTAAAGCGGAAATAAAAAGACCAGTAGCAGAGGAAAATAAAAAAAGAGTGACCGATCTCTTACTTCAAAAGGGAATTTTAGTGACGGCGGAAGGTACTGATTGGAAAAAAAGCTTTCGTTTAGTAGCCAACGACAACGATGCTAATAGTTCGTATTATAGGGAAGAAGGAAGTGCTGAACTATATGTGGTGTATGTACCAGGTTTTACGGGTGACATGTCAATCCTATTTAAAATGACAGAAGCGGACTGGAGAAGTAAAGAACTTTTTATTAGTACACCTTTAAGTCTACAGAAGATAAACGTTACCTACCCTTCCTTTAAAGACAAAAATATCGAGATAAAATGGAACGATAAAAATTTTAGTATTGGAGGAATCAAAAATATTGATTCTACTAGAGTCGTCACCTATCTTTCTCAATTTGAACAAGTAAATGTAGATAGTTATATCTATAAAGATAAAGAACTAATTATGGAACAGTTGCGAAAAAAGGCTCCTCAAGCTATTATTGAGGTTTCTGACTTGGCTCCTGCAGGCAATCATAAGTTAAATTTATACCAAGAAAGTAAAGATCCGGTGGGTATTTACGGTATAATTGAACCGGAAAACGAACTTGTAACAATGAGAAAAGAGACCCTTCAAAGGATTTTGGTTCAAAGGGACTTTTTCGAAAAGAAAAAATAGGATTTTTTTACATTATGTAAAATTTATTTATTTATTTTTTTGTACATTTAGGGAACTAAAATTAATATACAATAAATAACTATGGACATTTTCGCAGGAAGTTTGCCTTTTAAATTAACAGAAGACGATCTTAAAAAACTTTTTGAGCAATACGGAGAAGTTAATTCCGCTAAAATAATTATAGATAAAATAACTCGTCAAGCGAAGGGGTTCGGTTTTATTGAAATGCCAAATGATAACGAGGCTGAAAAAGCTATTGAGGCATTAAATGGTTTTGAAGTACTAGGACGTCAGATTGTGGTAAATAAATCTGAAAAAAAAGAAACAAGAACTGATTCTAATAGAACTAACGAAAGAAGAATAGATTATAATAAAACAACCAACAATTCTTCTTCTAACAACACAACAAGCAACGATTCATCGTCTTCAAGCAATCGTAACTTTGGGCCAAATAAGGTAAAAGGAGGAGGATTTAACAAAGGAGGAGGATTCAATAAAGGAGGAGGATTTAACAAAGGCAAAGGCGGCGGCAATGGTGGAACTGGCAAAGGCAATAAAAGAGGTAATTACGGAGACGAAAATAACTATTAAAAGTAGTTAAACATATAGAGTATTCAAAAAGCTTTATAGAACTTGGAATTCTATAAAGCTTTTTTTATGCCCGTTCAGTAAAATAACTTTTTTAAACTTCTGAATAAAGATATAATACTGTCTCTCTAACATTAAAAACACTAGACAGGTTTATAACAAACCGAAAGCAGGAGTTAAACAACAGCATCTACATTAGAAAGGCCTTAACATAGTCATAACGTTGGATGCAATATGTACTATATTCAACCATAAACGGATAATTCTTAAATCGATATAGTTTTTTCATACTATTAAGTAATCTCTTTTAAAAAACACGCTTTGTGATTTGAAAAAAATCGCCTTTTAATATTATATTTGAAGGATCCTAGCTTATGAAAAAATCACTACAAAAATTCGCACTTATCGTTTTTAGTCTATTTTGTATTTTATTACTTGGCCTCTACTCCTTACCTTTAATTTACAAAAAGGAAATTGAACTCAAAGCCAAAAAAGAAATCAACGCTGCTACTACAGCGGAAGTCAATTTTGATCGTGTTAGCGTTAGCTTTTTTAAAGATTTCCCCAATCCTACGACTTCCTTACATGACCTAAAAATTATTGGTGAACATGATTTCAACGGCGATACTTTAATAAATGTAAAAGAAGTAGCTATTGAAATGAATTTATGGAGTTTACTTTTTGGGAAAGAAACCGAAATAAAAAGCATTCATCTCCAAGATGCTTTTTTTGACATCCTCGTATTGAAAAACGGTAACGCAAATTATAACATCTTTTTAGAGGATACAACTACACAATCTAAATCAGATTCTTCCACATTAAATTTCGCTTTAGATAAAATTAGTATTACTAATGGAAAAATAATTTACAACGATAAGCAAAGCAATACCTATATATGTATGGAAGGCTTTAATCATGTGGGAAAAGGAGATTTCTTGAAAGATATTTTTGATTATAATTCCAATACGCTAATAAATCAAACCTCCCTAATCTATGACGACATAAAATACCTTACCAAAAAAGAGGTACAATTAGATCTAATAGTTGAAATGGATTTAACAAAAAATAAATTCTCTTTTAAAGAAAATAAAATCCGTATTAATCATTTTCAATTTGGACTAGAAGGTTTTTTAACATTACTAAAAAACGGAATGGAAATGGATTTGAAATTTGCCGCCCAAAAAACAGAATTCAAAAATATACTTTCTCTTATACCAGGTGTATACATGAAGGATTTTAAATCAATTAAAACAAATGGAGAAATCACCTTTAATGGTTTTGTAAAAGGAAAATATTTAAACGATAGCACAGATAATATTCCAGCATTTAAAGTTGCTATGAAAATTAAAGATGCTATGTTTAAAATAGATACCCTTCCAAACCCAGTTAAAAATATTCAAATGGATTTGGTTGTGGAAAATAAATATGGAAAATTAGACAGTATTATTGTTGACCTTAAAAAATTCCATGTAGATATGGGAAGCCACCCTATAGAAGGTCGAATTAAAATTGAAGGTATAAACAATTGTAATATTGATGCCGACATAAAAGCAGATATGGAACTTTCTGAACTAGAGGCCTTGTATCCTATTCAAGGTATAAAGCTTAAAGGTAAAATTAATTTTTCGCTACAAGCTAAAGGACGCTATTCTCAAGGTGTAAAAGATATTACTCAAATACCAAGTTTTCATTTAGACATGAGATTAGCAAATGGAAAAATAAAATACGACAGCCTACCTTCCGCTTTTGAAGACATTCAGCTTCACTTATTGGCAAATAACAATTCTGGTTTACTAGAAAATACTATTATAGACTTTAAAAATATACACATGAATATGGGTGGAAATCCAATTCATGGATATGCGAAAGTTGAAGGATATAAAAACTATCTTATAGATGCAGACCTAAAAGTAAATATGGACCTGGCAGATATCGGAAATTTTTATCCAATAGACAGTCTCACCTTAAAAGGCATCTTTAATTTAGATATTAAAGCAAAAGGCAAATACAATGAAACTAAGAAAACATTCCCTACAATAGACGTTAAAATGAATTTAACAGATGGGTATTTACTCTCCTCCGATTATCCAGAGCCGATGGAAAATATTCATCTTATTTCAGAAGCAACGAATAAAACAGGAAATTTTTCTGATACAAAATTTAACATAACAAAATTAACCTACACCCTAGAAGGAGAACCATTCGATATACAAGGAACCATAACTGATCTAGAAAATTATATCTATGATTTGAAAATAAAAGGGAAAATAGATCTTGAAAAAATCACTAAAATATACCCCATTGAAGGAATGAAACTTTCTGGTAGTATAGAAACCGATATAGTAACAAAAGGAAGCATAACCGATATTGAAAACGGGCGATACGATAAAACGACTTCGGATGGAACCTTGGAACTTAAAGACATTAAAATTGTGAGTAAAAACATGAATACTCCAATAAAAATAAGAACTGCGCTTTTTACCATTACTCCTACTAAAATAATACTTAAAAAACTGGAAGGAAAACTAGGAAGAGGAACCCTTAGATTGACAGGTGATCTTTATAATTATATGTCATTTCTAGTTCCTAATAGTGAGGTGATAAAAGCTGATTTAAACTTGGTTTGTGACACCCTTGACTTAAATTTATTAATGGCAAAATCAAAGGTTGTAAAAGCTACCAACGATACCATACATTCAATAACGTTATGGGAAGTACCTAAAAATATTGACTTTGTTTTTGACTCCTACATTAACGTACTACGATATGAAGATATTATTGTAAAACATATGAGAGGTGAAATAAAAATCAAAGATGGAGTACTTACACTTAACGAAACCGGCTTTAATTCTCTTAATGCAAAATTTAAAATTAATGGTGATTACACTACTAAAAACAGTAAACATCCTTATTTTGATTTAGAAATTGATATTAAAGAATTAGATATTCATAAAGCCTACACCGATATAAAACTCATTCGGGACCTGGCGCCTGCTGTAGCAGATGCCCATGGAATTTTCTCTATTAATTATAAAATAAAGGGCGAACTCAATAAAAAAATGGATCTTAAAACGGAAACATTAATAGGTGAAGGAGAAGTAAAAATTGCAGAGGCTCAAATAAATGGCATGAAAATATTTGAAGAAATAAGCAAAGCCGCTAAGAAAGAACAAATCAACAATCCTCATGTGAAAGATCTAATAATAAAAACTGAAATTAAAAATAATCAGCTATTTGTAAAACCTTTTGCAATGACTATTTCTGGATATAATGCAGATGTTGAAGGCGTAAACGATATAAAAGGAGCCATTCAATACATCGTAAAATTAGAATTACTTTCCGTTAAAATTCCATTTCATGTAACGGGTACGTACGACAATCCAAAAGTTTCATTGGGCAAGGGACATAAGTTGCCAGAATAATCTACGACAATATATTTTTTATAGATTTCTTATTCATGTTATTTTTTTCAATGGTAGAACTACCATAAGTGTGACCTACTACACAAAATTATGTAAGCTTTGATAATTATTATACAACAATAATTACCTAGCGATGGCTACATTTATTAGATAATGAGAACGCGTGTCACTATATTGCTTATATCACTCTACACCTTATTTAATATAGGTCTAGTACTAAATACTCATTACTGTGGAGGAAAGATAGCCTCTGTATCTTTATTTAGCAATAAAACTAATTGTGGTAGTTGTGGTAAAAATAAAATGGACACAAATTGTTGCCATACTACACAGACTCATCTATCGATTGATGATAATCAAATAAAATCGCCGAAGAATGCGAATTCTTCAAACGTATCTTTTCTCTTTGTAACAGCACTTCTCTATCATTCTTTCGAAGAATTTGGTCATGCTGTAGTAAACAAAAATACTGATACGCTCTTTTTGGTAGATACATGGCCATCCAAAACGCCGCTATACGTAAAATTTCAGGCTCTTATTATTTAATATTTTTTTTAACAATTGTGTTTGATATCATTTGTCTATAAAGAAATTGGTAAAAATAGCACTACTCAAAATTAGGTATTAATTAGAAGTATGAGATAAATCATCGCCAATACTAATACATGTCATTTCGTAAAAAAAACATACTAATAACTTTGCAAATAAATTATAAAAATACGCACCATGAAAAAAATAACAAAAATAGCACTTGCATTACTGGGAGTAGTAGTTGCATTATCTGTCACCATTGCTCAGGATTATAAACATCCTTATGGGCTTGTAAAAGACAATGGTATGGTAGTATCGCCTGAAGGAAACTTTCTAGGCTGGGTAACCAAAGATGGTATTATCAAAGATACAGCAGGTGTAAAAATTGCACACATAGATAGTCAAGGAAATTTGGTTGATGCCAAAACAGGTATAAAACAAGGAAAGGCACAGAAGAACGGAAATTATTTACCGTACACAGCTAAAACTCCTGAAGAAGGTTGGACCGTATCTGCTCCAATGAATGGAACATGTGAGGTAAAAAATAAAAAAGGAGAAACAGTTGTAGTAGTCCATGAAAGCTACAAAAAATATGGCGCTTGTGCTTATCATTGCTTATCTATGAAGAAACAAGGGAAAGACATGAAAATGAAATAGTATTACTTTTTGTTAACCTGCCATTTAAAAAATGGCAGGTTAATTCTAATTTTATCCTGTGGATTCAACTAATGAATTTTTTGGAGGCTACGAAATCTTATAATTGAGGTGGAATAAAAAATAAAAAAAGATGGATATAGCCTATATCATTAAGGTTTAGAATACATTAAAATAATTCAGACATAGAAATATTAATATTAGTAGGAAATATTCATATGGAAAAAGACCTACAAAAAGGTGAAGGTGATAAATTTATTAGTGAAACAATGTTCTACTTAAATAGCTCATAAAAGAATATGCTCAATACAGCAGATTTGGACAACTACGAATTATCTTACTATGAATTTCTATAAAGAAAATATTGAACAAATAAGTACTCTTCTCAAAACATCTTTAGAGAATGGATTGACTGACGAGGAGTGTAATCTTAGGTTACAAAAATATGGACATAATGTAATTCTTAAAACAAATAAACGAAGCTTATGGTGGGTATTTTTTGAACAATTCAAAAACCCTCTTGTTCTACTTTTAATTATTGCCTCTGCGTTTTCTCTATATCTTGGTTCTTACCGAGACGCCATAGTTCTTTTAATTATAATTTTCGTAAACGCTTTTATTGGGTTTTATCAGGATTGGAAATCTGAAAATATACTCGCTTCTATTGAAAATTTACTAGAAGAAAAATGTATAGTCATACGTGGAGGTATAAAGAAGGAAATTCCCGTAAACCTTATAGTCAAAGGTGATTTGGTTTCAATTTCAGAAGGCAGCGGAGTCGCAGCAGATATTAGATTAATTAATAGTGTGAGCCTGTTTACAAACGATTTTATTCTTACAGGAGAATCACAACCTACAGAAAAAAATGCCACAGCTATTCATACAGAAGACATAGGTATTGCAGAGCGTAACAACTGTATTTTCATGGGTACTACTATTGCCAAAGGAGAAGCATTAGGTATGGTTTTCAGTACTGGAATGGAAACAGAACTCGGCAAAATTGCTGGAACATCCATGCAAATAGTTCAGGATTCATCTCCTTTACAAAAAGAAATGAAGAAACTAGCTATTAAAATTAGCTTAGTTACCTGTGTGATTGGTGCTGCACTTTTTGTATTTCGGTTATGGCAACAGGATAGCATTACCGCCTCATTAATTTTTGCTATAAGTATAG
>JANOTP010000126.1:0-13209 GCA_031416415.1 Cytophagales bacterium
TCGCTTTTTTACCTGCTGCAATAATTGGTTTTTTGTTTAATGATACCATAGATAAATTATTAGAAAGTCCTTTAGTTGTTGCAATTTCTTTGGTACTAGGAGGTGTTGTTTTGCTTTTTGTTGATAAATGGTTTAATAAACCAGAAGAAGATAAAGAAGTAGATTTTCCATTAGCTCTTAAAATTGGATTTTTTCAGGCCATTGCTATGATACCTGGAGTATCTCGCTCTGCGGCTACAATCATCGGAGGGATGTCACAAAAATTAACCCGACAAAAGGCAGCAGAATTTTCGTTTTTCTTAGCAGTACCGACCATGTTTGCAGCATCTGCTTATAAATTACTCAAAGGTTACAAGTCAATCCATTCGGAAGATATATCTATTTTGATAATTGGGAATGTTGTAGCTTTTATAGTAGCCTTAATTGCTATTAAATTTTTTATATCAATACTTACAAAATATGGTTTCAAATATTTTGGCTATTATAGAATTGTAGTAGGTTTGGTAATATTGATACTACTTGGTTTTGGAATAAAATTGGAAGTATAATTTAGTTAGAACTTGATACTAATCATATCGGTCGAAATAATATGTTACTGTTATGGTGCTTAATTATTACGATTAGGATAATTTGTCTCAAACAGAATTAATTTAAAACCCATCATTAGGTTTTTCAATAGGTTCCTCTGGAGAGTTTGTACCTTCTTTAATTGTAGTATCATTGGGAGGAATCGAAAGTTTATTAAACATATATTTATAATCCAATGTTTTATCTGCATAAACGTTTTGCATATAAAATCCAAAAATAGGGAGTGCCATTTTTGCTCCTTGGCCAAATTGCATACTTCTGAAACGTATACTTCTTTCTTCTCCACCTACCCATGCACCAGAAACTAAATCAGGAGTGATCCCTATAAACCATCCATCTGATGAACCTTGTGTAGTACCTGTTTTGCCACCTACTTCTCCTGGGAGTTTATATACTGTCTTTAAGGAAACAGAAGTTCCACCAGCTTCTTCCACCGATCCTTTTAATAGCTCTATCATGTTGGCAGCTGTTTCTTCTTCTAATACTTCTCGTGTTTCTGTTTTAAATTCTTCTATAGTTGATTTTTCATTAAATTCTTCTAGTGTATTACCATTTTGGTCTTCAATTCTTAATAAAATTTGGGGTTTGTTCCATCTGCCTTCGTTTACAAATACCGCATAGGCATTTACAAGCTCAAATACAGACACATCGCTAGTACCAAGACAAATAGTAGGTACTGGATCAAGCGGGCTTGTAATGCCCATATTTCGAGCAAATTCAACTAGCCTGTCGGGCCCTACTTTACTTATTAGGTAAGCACTAACTGTATTAACAGATTTAGCAAGGGCTTCTCTAAGTGTTAGGTAATCATTTTTGTATTTTCCATCACTGTTGTTTGGAGTCCAGGTCTTCCCATCAGGCATGGTGAACGTTTGTGGTGCATCCATTACTTTACTATCAGGAGTAAGTTTAAGCAGTTCCATTGCATTTGCATATAGTAACGGTTTGAAGGTAGAGCCGGGTTGGCGTGCACCTTGTTTTACATGATCATATTTGAAATATTTAAAATCAATATCACCAACCCATGCTTTTACATGGCCCGTTTTTGGTTCAATAGAAATAAATCCTGTATGTAAGTAATGAAGTGTGTATTTGAGAACTGCCCAAGAACTCATAGTAGTATCTTTTTCTCCTTTCCAAGTAAAGACGCGGGTTTTAAAAGGTATTTTCATGGCAGCGAAAATTGCTTTTTCATCGTCACCCAATTCTTCTTTTAATTCTCTATAGCGTTCTGAGCGTCTAGCCATTTTTTCCACAAATCCTTCCAACTCTTTATGATTTTCATCTGTCCATGGAGCCCTACCTTTCCAGTGGTTGAAAAATTCTTTTTGTAAGCTCGTCATATGTTTCCTTACCGCTTGTTCTGCGTATAGTTGCATACGAGAATCAATAGTGGTATATATTTTTAAACCGTCTTCGTAAAGCGATTTATTATTTTCTTTGCACCATTCTTTGATGAAAGGTCTGAGGTAGGAGCGAAGGTGGGGGGCAAGTCCTGCATGGTCTCCATCGGCAGTGAAATGGAGTACTAAAGGTTTTTCTGAAATATCATCGTATTCTACATTAGATAAATAATCGTATTTCACCATCTGAGAAAGTACGGTATTTCTTCTATTTAAAGCCCTCTCCGGATTTCTTCTTGGATTATATACAGAAGGTCCTTTAAGCATGCCGATAAGCATGGCAGCCTCTTCCAGTTTTAACTCGTTTAGCTCTTTGTCAAAATATCTACGGCAAGCGTTTTTTATTCCAAAAGAGTTGTTCCCAAAATCAACCGTGTTCAAATACATTAAAAGTATTTCATTTTTTGTATAAGCTCGTTCAAGTTTAATGGCCACAATCCATTCTTTTACTTTGTCGATTATCGAACTTTCTAAATGACCTTTGTAGTCTTCTGCTTCTCGCAGTTGGAAAAGATTTTTGGCAAGCTGTTGGGTAAGCGTACTTGAACCACGTCTTTTTCCGATCAAAAGAGAAGGAATAATTGCAATCACACCTTTCGCATCTACGCCAGAATGTTTGTAAAAACGGTTGTCCTCAGTAGCGATCAGAGCATCAATTACTATTTTGGGTAATTCTTTGTATTCAACAGGTGTACGGTTGAAATTATGATAATATTTACCTAAAAGTTTTCCATCAGAAGAATAAATTTCAGAGGCCACGGCACTTTTAGGATCGGCAAGAATATCAAGACCAGGAAGTTCACCATAGAGATTAAATAAATTAATACTAACCGAAAAAATAAAGAGTACGAGAAGTGTAAAACCTGTTATAACTGAAATCCAAAGTATCCTAACTATTCTATATGCACTCATGATTAAAATATAAAAAAAACAGTTCTTATTTATTATAGTTCGAATATACAAAATAAACGCAAGAAGTATATAAGTTCCTTTGTTATTGTTTTAGCAATGTATCTAGGTAGTTTAACAAATTTTTATCTCGTGGCAAAGGGGCGTCAGCATCAAGTATTGTTCCATTTTTACCAATTATATAAGTCCTAGGAATAGTTTGTACATTATAGTTGTACAATATATTCGATTCTTTACCTTTTGGAGATAACAATTGTATGCCAGTCATTTTTTTTGCTTTTATTATTTTTTTCCACTGTGATGTATCATGGTCAAAGGAGATGTTTATAAAAACAATAGAGGGATTATCTTTAAAAGATTCTTGAAGTTTTTTTGAGCTAGGAATTTCTTTAACACAAGGCCCACACCAACTGGCCCAAAAATCTATGTATACTATTTTTCCCCTGAAATCGGAGAGAGAGACCTTATTGTTATTAATGTCAACTAGAACAAAATCAGGAGCCGCTCTAACTATATCTTGAGCTTGGGTAGGGAGCATAAAACTTAAAAATACTGAAACTAGAATGATTTTTTTTATTAATAGCATAGTATAATTATTTTTCTTACTTGGTCTTTAGAAACGAAACATTCTTTAAAAAATTTCATTTTCAATTATTTATAATCAATTTTAATCTTTTAATATGGTTAATTTTTGTTATGTTTAATGAACTAAACCTTAAATACATGAAAAAATATTCTATTTATCTATCCTATCTGCTATTAATAGGTGTTTTATGGTCTTGTGGCCCTACTCAGTCTCAAGAGATGAAATCAGAATCATCTAATAAGGCTAATTCTATTAAAATATCTGGTAAAAGAGGTACGCCATTTGATCCTTTCCAGACGAGTATTATTATTAATGGTTTTGACCAATCGGATACTTTAATAGCTGAAATATACTCTAAGGATTTTACTAATGAATCTGTATTATTTCTTTGGCCTAATGATAATACTTGCAAACTTACGTTTATTCAACAAGACGATTCTAAAAGAATTTTAAATGTAAATTTTAAAGAAGATGGTAATTCTTTAAAAGAAGAAGTGCAATAGAGAGTAAGATTTATCCAATAAAAAGGTCTGTTTAAAATTGGAGATTTTTTTATTGGATAAAATTTCTGGTAACTAATTTTTTACATTTATTATAATAAATCTAGGCCAATTCTTATAGCTTGATATATAGTATATTGTGTGTTTATTTTTTTATCGTTAACATTTTGAATTAGACTCAGTCCATTTACATTCGAAGTAAAAACTAGTTCTGCCTGATTCAATTCAGAAACAGGAAATAAGCCTGTAGTGATTTTTATATTTTCTGCTTCACAAAATCGGATTATTTGTTTTCTCATTATGCCATCTATACAGCCTGTTTCCAAAGATGGCGTATATAAACTATCCGATTTGCCCCAAAAAATATTAGAAGAAGATGTCTCAGAAATGTTATTGTGTATGTCTTTCAAGATTATTTCATCAGCATTTCTTTTTTTCTTTTCAATTCCAGCTTGTATGTATGGTAAAAAATTTAATGTTTTGAACTTTGATAAGTCGCCGTAATGAAGTTTTATATTTTCCGAAACAAAGGCCTTCTCTTTTATTTCAATTGGTTTCTTTAGTTCAGAGGCTAAAATGGTGTACTCCGCTTCTGAAGATTCGGGAGTAACGAGACCTCCAGTTTTTCTCCATACTTGAAGTTTAATTCTAGCATTATTATAAAGACTATTTTTATGAACTAGATTAGCTACCTTATCTCTTAATAAACTACTGGTTATGCCAGTGGGTAGTTGA
Source organism: Cytophagales bacterium (assembly GCA_031416415.1). Taxonomy (GTDB): domain Bacteria; phylum Bacteroidota; class Bacteroidia; order Cytophagales; family Cytophagaceae; genus JANYCO01. Next base: position 4,722 of record JANOTP010000126.1, read on the forward strand.
ATGTCCAAAAGTTCAAGTCCTTCTGAGAGTCTATTTAAGTGGTCTTCAAGAAATAACAGTTTACCTTCTTTGTAAATCATCGTTTCAAAAAGTCCGTCACCATAACAGAATGCTCTGTTATATGGATTTATAATAAAATTATTTTCTGGAATTAAATTGTCGTTGTATAGTAGATAGTTCATGCAAGAAATTTCAATTATAGGTTAGTTTTATATATCTTAGAACCCAGAAGCTAAAGTACAAAAATATTTTCCAAACACGAATGCAGAAAACAGGTGAACCGTTAAAAATCGCAATAATAGGAGGAGGTAGTTGGGCTACTGCTCTTGTGAAAATATTGAGTGAGAACAATGTTAAAATAAACTGGTGGCTAAAAAGTTCTGAAGATGTCAAACATATAAAGGAATTTAGTAAAAATCCTCGGTATTTAAGCAATATCCAAATAAATTCCAGAAAAGTTAAACCGTCTACAGATTTAAGAAAATCGTTAGAAGGAGTTCAAATTATTATTTTGGCAGTGCCTGCGGCATTTGTCGAAGAAGTTTTAAATGGAGTAAAATCGGAAGACCTTAAAGATAAAATTATTGTTTCTGCTATTAAAGGGATGATACCTTCTGAAAATATGCTGGTTACTGATTTTGTGGAAAAGAAGTTTGCCGTGCTCCCTAAAAACCTTTGTGTGATAGCTGGTCCTTGCCATTCAGAAGAGATAGCGATGGAAAAGATATCTTATCTTACGATTGCAGGAAACGATCATGTCGTTGCCGAAAAAGTAGCCTCTATTTTAAATTGTCGTTTTGTAATTACTTCTGTAATTCAAGATTTATATGGAATTGAATATTGTGCAGTAATGAAAAATATTATTGCAATGGCTTGTGGAATAGCTCGAGGATTAAACTATGGAGATAATTTTCAGGCAGTATTAGTATCGAATGCTATGCAGGAAATAAATCGTTTTTTAGCAGCCGTACATCCAGGAGTCAGAGATATGAATGCATCTGCCTATTTAGGAGATCTATTAGTAACCTGTTATTCGCCTTATAGTAGAAATAGGACGTTGGGTTACATGGTCGGGAAAGGCTATTCTGTTAGGGCTGCCATGTCAGAGATGAATATGATTGCAGAAGGATATTATGCAGTGAGTTGTGTACATGAATTTAATAAAAGTTACAACGTAAACATGCCTATTACCAAAACGGTTTATAATGTATTGTATGAAAAAATATCTCCGATCATGGAATTTCGCATTCTAGAAAATGCAATAAGATAAAACTTTAGGGTTGACTTTTTCGTAGATAAATAGTATATTTTCTTAAACAAAAGAAATTACTATGAAAGAGCTTAATAAAAACTGGCTCACAGAGGGCCTCATTGATTTCGAATACAAAAAATACATTCTTCTTGGCTATTTACAAGGAGTGAAAGAAGAGTTTAACAATCGAAAACTCTATCCCGTATTTTCTGATCTTTTATTTCATTACCGAAATATTTTAAGTATCAAGCAAAATAAAGCACTCATTCATGAGAACTTTCCTAAAGAAATCTCAGGTGCTGATTTTGATAAATTAACATTACTATATACTGAAATAATTAAAGATGATGCAATTATGCTCGAGCTGGAGGGCATAATGGAATACTCTTTAATGGTTTTTCAAAATTATCTGACCGAAGGGAAAGATATATACGAAGAAATTGAATACAGCATGTCTATAGCACCAGTAGGCCTTATTTCTCTCAATCATGACAGCGGTTACTTGTTTTTTTATGTCGATAATATTCGTCAGGCGAAAGTTTATGAATATGAAATGAGCATCTTTGAAAGTGCAGAAGAGAAGTACAGAGGTATTCATACCCATTTTCTTGAAACGGTAGATAAAGGATTAAACAATACCTTCGAATCTTTAAAAGTGTCGTTAGCCAAAAAGTATAAAAAAATGGCCAACCCAGCTACTTATTTGATTGGTTCAAAAATTAATTATCCTTTTGACGAAGCAATCATGCCTGTCGCAAAAAGAATGTTGGTAAGGTACATAAACAAAGAGGCCGCTTAAGGTCTCATAGAAATTCAGAAACGAAAAAGCGACTTGAAATTAAATTTCAAGTCGCTTTTTTATATTACTAATTTGTAGTTAAAAACTACTTCTTAACAGTATCTGTAGGCTGATTAGGATCTGCTGCTGGGTCTTGAGCAGGAGTTTTTTTGTTTTCTTTTGAATAATCTACAACAGAACTACCTGTAGTTGTTTCGTCTGAGTCTTTAGAGGTGTCAGCCATTTTATTTGCTGTAAGACTTAAAGAAAGTAGAAGCACAGCCAATACCCAAGTAGTAGATTCAAGAAAATCTCCAGTTTTTTTAACACCCATAAATTGTGTTGCGCTAGAACCACCATAACCGCTGGCAAGTCCACCACCTTTAGGATTTTGAGAAAGAACAACTATAACTAGAAGAACTGCTACTATTACTATCAATACTAAAATAAAGGTACTCATTATATTTTGTTTTTAAGTTTTTCGATTTGGGATTCAAAGTACGGCTTTTTTTCTGGATTTTTCAAGATTAATTGTTCATAAATCTCAATAGCTTTATCTTTTTTACCTTGTAAACCCAGTATTTTGGCAAAATTCTCAGAAACTGGACCTTTAAAAATAGTGCTACTTTTGCTAGAAAGGTCTACAGAATTGTCAGGAAGGTTGTTTATATCAAGTTTTGGAATAGTAGGGTCGTCTAAGATGATCTTGGCAATAATTGCACCTTCTTTTTTCTTATTCTTTCTAAATATGCTTCTTTTCTCTTCTAGAAACTCAATGTATTCTAATAATAATTCAGAATTTATTTCCTTTTCTAGTTCTTCTACCACCACATCTTCTGTACGAATAGGATGAATAGATAAATTATTGTTGAATCTAGCAAATACGTCGTTTGATTCATACGTCAGAGCTAAACTAGTATTCTCAATAGTAGATTTTTTTTCTATCTCCTTTTGTTCTTTTTTTTCATCAACAAAAGATAATTCATGGGTATCGTTTGAGCCCGAATCATTATTTTCTAAAGATTCTTCAGAGAGTTGACTATTTTCGGATATAATAAGCGCTTCAGGTACTTCATTCCATGTCGCTTTATTTTTTATCGTATGTAAATTTTGTAGTTCTCGAATTATCTGATCGCGTTTTTCGTCAGTAAGTGGCTCTCTAGTGATCGGTTTTAGTTCTTCAGAAACGATAGAGCTAGTTTCTTCTTTTTTACTAATTTCTTGTGCTGCTTTTTCTTCTTGGATTAATTGTATTTCTTCATTAGAACGTAGTTCATCAACGGTGGTTTCTATGGGTGTGAAGGAAGATAATTCTTTCAGTATCGTTTTTTGAGATCCTGAAGAACTTAAGTCTTTTATGTCGTAAAGTATTTTTTTAAGATTTTTTCTATCAAGAGTGTAGGCAGCCGCTTTTTTTATTTTTTGATCTGCTAACATCGAACCTGTTTCAGCAGCTTGTTTAGCAATAAGAATATATGCAGATTGGCAATAGGGGAAACCTCCTACAACCATTTCTAACTCCAATAACTGTTCTGGAGAAATCCCTGAAGGGTCTTTAATTAATTGTATGAAAGTCTGCTTATTCAAGGTTTACCAGTTTGAAGCTGTTTTTTGATATATATCTAATACAAGTTGATCTAGAATGATAGGAATGAGATTACTTTCTACTTCAAAAAGCGTTTTTTGTTGATCATAATCGTGAAAAAAAGAAAAACTTTGATCAAAATTTTCTTTTTCATTTTTCGTATTATTGAAATTTATTTTTACAGTAATCGTGAGCCTATTGACACCAGAGGTTGCGTCTGCTTTTACAGCAACACCTGAAGAGGTATAGCCTACAATTTTCCCTTCTATTCTCCAGTCAGCATTGGAAGGTACAAGTAATAGTTTTGTGTTACTTTGATAATAGGCCTTTAATTTTTCCGTCATGTTCTGAGAAAGATTAGTAGGGCCTTGACCTGTTTCATTGTATATTTTTTCAATAGAAATAGTTTTAACATCTGGAGGAATTGATCCAGAATTTAATTTATATACCCCACAGGAGTTTATAATTAAAGAAGTTAAAACAACTACTATTAAAATGAAAATCTTATACATATACTGTTTTTTAGTAATTAAAATTATTCTTCCAAATTGTATTCTTTGATTTTTCGATAAAGCGTACGTTCAGAAATACCTAGGTCTTGAGCGGCATATTTACGTTTATTATTGTTTTTTTTCAACGCTTTAATAATCATTTCTTTTTCTTTTACATTGAGTGATAACGATTCATCCTCGCTTTCTATTTCAATATCGTGTACTTCGTCTTCGTTATTTGGGTTTTCATTTAAAATAATAGGTTGTATATTTTCCTTCTGCTTCATCAGATAGCCACCGTTTTGAATGAATTCCTCAGCCAGCGTTTCTTTATGGCTAAGATTATGAAATAATTCCTTATGATTATTTAAAACTTGATTGCCATAATTTTCATTTTGCAATACTTCATAAACTAATTTTTTCAAATCATTCATATCCTTTTTCATATCAAAAAGGATTTTATATAAAATTTCTCTTTCCGAAAAATCTTCTGAAGCGCCATTGCCTCTTGCCAAAGTAGGCAACATTGAAGTGTTTAAGTCAGGAAGATATCTTATAAGCTGATCTTTTGTAACGGTTCTATCAGTTTCAAGTACAGAAATTTGTTCTGCAATATTTTTTAACTGACGTATATTTCCCGGATACCTATAACGAATTAATAGTTCTTTTGCATCTTCAGTAAGTTTTATGGGTGCTACCTTGTAACGGTCTGCGAAGTCAGAAGCGAATTTTCTAAATAACAGTTCTATATCACCTCCACGTTCTCGTAGGGGAGGCACATTTATAGGTACAGTGTTTAAACGATAATAAAGATCTTCCCTAAATTTTCCTTTTTGAACGGCGTCGTATAGGTTTACATTCGTTGCAGCAATTACTCGAACATCTATTTTTTGAACTTTTGAAGAGCCAACTTTTATAAATTCTTTATTTTCTAAAACTCTAAGTAGCCTTGCTTGTGTACCAACTGGCATTTCACCTATCTCATCTAGAAATATAGTACCACCATCTGTTTCTTCAAAATAACCTTTACGCGCTTCATGTGCTCCTGTAAAAGATCCTTTTTCATGTCCAAATAATTCTGAATCGATTGTTCCTTCTGGAATAGCACCACAATTTATAGCGGTAAATTTCCCGTGTTTACGAGCACTAAGAGAATGAATTATTTTTGAAAAAGATTCTTTACCGCTTCCACTTTCTCCCGTAATTAAAACAGACATATCGGTAGGAGCCACTTGTACCGCCACTTGTATAGCATGGTTTAGCGTTGCAGAACTACCTATAATTCCGAATTTCAATTTTACACTTTGTATCTCTTGGCTAAAAGCACTCATTATTCGCTATGATATAATTATTTTTTTTCTAATTTATTTTTCACGTTCGATAAACCTTTATCAAAATCTTTACCTAACATACCGTCCATCATCAAGCCCATATAACGCATTAGATAAGGCATTTCTTGAGACATTGCCCACGATACTTTAGAACCTGTTTCTGCAGGTTCTACCGACCATTTAGTTGCTGCAGTGGATTGCCATGGCGAAATAAATACTAGTTTTATATCTACATATTTATTTTTTTCCATGCCAACCATCGTCATGCTTCCTGAACCCACTTCATCATTGCCCTTCCAAGAATATTTTGAACCTATTCCTGATCCTTCAATAGACGTTGTCATAGCAGGATCTATTCCTTGCCATGGACTCCATTGTTTAAATTGGTTAAAATCGGAAAGGTAATTAAAGGCACTGTCTACAGGGACAGCGACGGTTGTTGATCTAACTACGTTAGAAGTAGAAGGTAAGAAAAGTGGAATAATTAGAAATAAAGCAATCAATCCAAGGACTCCGATACCAATAAATTTTAGAATTTTCATGTTTGTAGAAGTTTAGGTTTATAATTTAGTAATTAAAAAACATATTAATTTACGACTTCCCCTATTAACGTACCCTGAGTGCAACTGTTAACAAGTACCTTCACATAATCACCTTTCTTATACTCGCCGGTAGGGAATACTACCATAATATTTTTGTCGTTTCTTCCTTTTAAGAAATTTTCCGATTTTTTTGAAAATCCTTCTATCAATACTTTTTGTATTTTCCCAACTTCTAATTTATGTAACTCATAAGATGTTTTACTTTGAAGTGCAATTACTTCATCCAATCTTCTGCTTTTTATATCTTCTGGAATATCGTCAACAAATTTTTTCGCTGCGGGAGTATTTGGCCTTTCACTGTAGGTAAACATATAAGCATATTGAAATTTTACAGTTTCCATGAGCGAAATACTTTCTTTGTGTTCTTCTTCAGTCTCAGAACAAAATCCTATGATCATATCGGTTGACAAAGAGCATTCTGGTCCAACTATTCTTCTAATAGCTTCAACCCTCCCTAGGTACCATTCCCTGTCGTAGGTGCGGTTCATGAGTTCTAAAATTCTAGAACTCCCACTTTGTGCGGGCAGATGTATATAATTGCAAATGTTTTCATATTTAGCAATAGTATAAAGCACTTCATCGTTTATATCTTTGGGATGTGACGTAGAAAAACGCACTCTTAAATCGGGATGCACTAAGGCTACTTTCTCTAGTAATTGAGCAAACGTTACACTTTCCGTTTCATCTTCTGATTTCCATTTGTAGGAATCTACGTTCTGTCCCAACAAGGTTACTTCACGGTACCCATTTGTAAAGAGATCTTGTGCTTCCTTGATAATTGAATGTATGTCTCTACTTCTTTCACGTCCTCTAGTAAAGGGTACTACACAAAACGAGCACATATTATCACAGCCACGCATTATACTTATAAAAGCAGTTACACCATTTCCACCAAGCCTTACAGGACTAATATCAGCATAGGTTTCTTCTCTTGATAGTAAGACATTAACAGCTTTGTCACCTTCGTCTGCTTCAGCAATTAGAATAGGTAGATTTCTGTAGGCATCCGGACCTACTACCATATCCACAATTTTTTCTTCTTCTAATAGTTTTGATTTTAACCTCTCTGCCATGCAACCTAGTACACCTATAACAAGCGAAGGATTTTTCTTTTTTAGCTGAATGAATTGTTTAAGTTTATTTCTTACTTTTTGCTCTGCATTTTCACGTATAGAACATGTATTTAAAAAGATTACATCTGCTGTAGTCGCATTAGAGGTAGTATCAAATCCGTTGTTATGCATTATAGAGGTTACAATTTCGCTGTCTGAAAAATTCATTTGACAGCCATAACTTTCTATATATAATTTTCTTTTTTTTCCTGTGTTTAATTCTTCCGATATTCTCGGAAGGTCACAGAGTGCTTTTTCCTCTTCTGTAGGTAGTATATCGAGCTCTTTAATTACTTGTCTCATTTAAACTTTCAATTATACTGTAAAAGTAACAAAAAAAAATGAATAATGACAGAATGGCAGTTATTTGTAAGTATATATAACGTTCAATTTATAACACCCTAAAGCTCAAAAAGTAGATTTTTTTTAAGACGATGTTTAAGTGATTTATATCCTAATAATAGAGTAAAATTATTTTTTATAATTGTATTATTTCAATTTGTTATTAAATTTAATTCTAAAACACTTAAATCTAATTATTAAATTTATTATATTTAATAATTAACATACTTTGTATATTATGCTAGAAATAGGAAGGAAGTGGAAGAAATTAGCACTTGAATTAGAAAAAAAGGTTACTATTCTTGATAAAGAGCTTCATAATGCAAAATCATCGATAGCTGAAATTTCAAAAGGCAATTTTGAATATATAGATGAAAGAGAGGAAGATTCCTTTACGCTTCTTTTGCGCGGTTTGAGTAGTCAAATGAAAGCGTTTACAAAACAAGAACAAGAGCGAGCATGGATTTCGGAAGGGCTGGGACATTTTGTGGAGATTCTTAGAAAAGACCAAACAAAAAAAGATGAATTGTATCAACATATTCTTTCGTCTCTTGTCAAATATTTGAGAGCAAACCAAGGAGGGCTTTTCATACTTACTAATAATGGTTATGAGCCTATACTAGAATTAGTAGCCAGTTATGCCTATGACAAGAAACGATATCTTGAAAAGACAGTTAGAATAGGAGAGGGGTTGCTTGGGCAGTGTTTTCTGGAAGAAGAAACATGTCTTTATACTGATATCCCTCCTTTTTATACTACTATTACTTCCGGTATGGGAGATGCTACTCCAGGTTGCCTTGTGTTAGTACCTTTGAAATTTAACAATCAGGTATTGGGGGTCTTAGAAATAGCAGGATTTCATAAATTTGAGAAACATGAAATAGATTTTTTAGAGAAAATAGCAGAAAGTGTAGCTTCCGTATATTTTAATATTCAGAATTCTGAAAAATCAAAAACGTTGCTTATGGAATCAGAGCAACGTGAATATGTGCTAA
>JANOTP010000127.1:0-10506 GCA_031416415.1 Cytophagales bacterium
TCACCAATACCTTTAAATTTATTTAATTCCTGAACAGTAAGCAAAGTATGATTGATACTTCCAAGATAATTATTTGACACTAAAATAACTTCTGCATCAAATTTTACTGCTATATCAATTACAAAATCTTTTTCATTAAGAGGTACTAAAACACCGCCAGCTCCTTCAATAACAATATTATTTCCTCCATTATTGGGAAGTAAAATAGCATCAAGATTTATTCTTATACCGTCTGCTTTAGCTGCTGCGTGAGGTGACATAGGCAACGACAACAAGTACGATTCTTCATAACAAAACGAGTGTCCATTATTTATAAGTTTCGATACAGTTTCTACGTCTCTATCTTCTTTTCCAGACTGTACAGGCTTCCAATAATCTGCTTGTAACGCCTCGGTTAAAATAGTACTTACAAGTGTTTTTCCAGAATCGGTTCCTATTGCGGTAACAAAATAATTCATTTCAGTTCGTTTACAGATTGACACAATAATTCAATCTCTTCTTTTGTATTATATTCATGCAAACAGATTCGAAGCCGCTCCTCGCCTTCTTTTACAGTAGGGGAAAGTATAGGTCGAACGTCTATTTTTTTCATTTGAAGTGCAGCTGCCATTTTCTTTACAGCAGTATTTCCAGACACTTTAAAAACTTGTATAGGACTTTCACTTTGTATATAATCTCCCGAAATAAGTAGTGAAGTAGGGATATTTTTTTTAAACTCAGCAATATTACTTGACAAACTTAACTTCTTTTCAGGACGCTTTTTTATAAAATCAAAAGCACATTTAATAGAGGCAATACTATGAATAGGTAATGCCGTCGTGTATATAAATGGTCGTGCAAAATTTATTAAATAATCTATCAGTATTTTAGAACCTGCTACACAAGCTCCGTGTATACCCATTCCTTTTCCAAACGTATATACTCTGGCAAATATTTTTTGTTCTATTCCAAGTTCACAAGCTAACCCATTTCCATTTTCGCCTCTCACTCCTGTACTATGTGCCTCGTCTAGAATAATATGAGCACCATAAGTCTCACAAAGTTCAACCATTTGTTTTAGAGGTGCAACATCACCGTCCATAGAATATACTGACTCTAGTACTACAAAAATATCACCTTTACTTTTTTTTAATTTTGTCTCTAAGTCATTAAGATCATTGTGGCGAAAAGGAAAACGACTAGCAAAACTTAATCTATAACCATCTTTTAGACTCGCATGAATAAGTTCGTCATATAATATTGTATCTCCTTTTTGAGGAATACTAGAAAGCAATGAAACATTGGCGTTGTAGCCAGAATTCATAATAAGTGCTTTTTCTGCACGCAAAAGAATTGCTAATTCTTCTTCAACTTTTAAAACGTATTCTGTATTGCCAGACAAAAGGCGTGAGCCTGAAGAACCATTACAATTCCCTTTCTGGAGTTCACATTCAGTACGAATAGATTCAGCAAGTTCAACACTTCTGGCCATTCCCAGATAATCGTTAGAAAAGAAATCAACCATTCCTTTGCTAACAGTTAAGTTTCTGAGGCAATTATTCTCTGCTCGATCAAGAAGCTTTTGTTGTAATTTAGAAATCAACATGAGGTAAAAATAGCAATAATTTAGCGGTATTAATGGATTGAATTCTGATATTAAATTTTAAATAATTTCAATAAAATAAATAAGCCTAAGGAACAGGATCATATCCACTACCTCCCCAAGGATGGCAAGTTGACATTCTTTTAATACCAAGCCAAATCCCTTTAAAAGGTCCATGTTTATGAATGGCTTGTGCTGTATATTCGGAACAAGTAGGTGTGTAACGACATGCTCCTGGCAATAAAGGAGAAATAGAATACTGGTATATCCTTATGGGTAATACAAAAATAAACCCGACAATTTTTTTAATAAACTTCACAAGACTAAGGTACTAAAATAAAACTTGTATTTTAACAGTATTTTAGTGATTTTTAACCTCTGTTAAAAATAACCTAACTATTTCACAACATGTTCAAACGTTTTTTATCTGTTTTTATCTTATTCAATATCCTTTTAAGTATAACTTCAAAAGCAGACGAAGGCATGTGGTTGCCGATGTTTATCAAAAGATTGAACCACACAGACATGCAAAAAATGGGACTTCAGCTTACTGCAGAAGAGCTATATAGTGTCAATAACTCTAGTATGAAAGACGCTATTGTTAATTTTGGAAATTTCTGTACTGGAGAAGTTATTTCAAAAGAAGGTCTTGTGCTAACGAATCATCATTGTGGTTTTGATGCCATACAACAACATAGTTCAGTTGAAAACGATTACATCACTAATGGCTTCTGGGCTATGACACGTGAAGAAGAAAAACCAACCCCTGGTCTTACGGTTACCTTTTTAGTTCGGATGGAGGATGTAACTTCAAAAGTTATGGGCGTACTAATGCCAGGCATGACGGAAGAAATCAGAGAAGAAGCCATACAAAAATCCATCTCATTAATTGAAAAAGAAGCCGTTGACAGCTCTCACTATCGCGCAGAGGTAAAAAGCTTTTTTGAAGGTAATGAATATTACTTATTTGTTTACGAAACATTTTCAGACATTCGCATGGTGGGAGCTCCGCCTTCCTCTGTTGGTAAATTTGGAGGTGACACTGACAACTGGATGTGGCCGAGACATACAGGAGATTTTTCAATGTTTAGAATATACACAGGAGCAGATGGAAAACCTGCTGAGTATTCAAAAGAAAATATACCCTACAAACCAAAACATCATTTACCGGTCTCTTTAAAAGGTATTGAAAAAAATGACTTTGCTATGGTAATGGGCTATCCTGGAGGCACTGAGCGCTATATGAGTGCAGAAGGCGTTAACATGGCATTAGAACAAAGTAATCCAACCCGTATAAAAATTCGCGAAAAAAGTCTTAGTATAATGAAAGAGGACATGGACTCTAATCCTGAAGTAAGAATAAAATATGCCTCGAAATATGCTCGTATTAGCAATTACTACAAATATTTTATTGGACAAAATCAGGGATTAAAAAAACTGAAAGTGGTAGCAAGAAAGAGAGCAGAAGAACAAAAATTTCAACAATGGGTAGATGCGGACGAGGAAAGAAAAGGGATATATGGAAACGTACTAAAAGACATTGAAAATATTTACAAAGATTATAGAAAAGTAAACAAATCTTATCTTTATTTAGAAGAAGCAGCCTTTGGCACAGAGATAATTACCATGGCCTATAAATCAAACTCCTATTTCAGAGCATTGGCAACAAAACCTGCTGGACCAGGGCTTGACAGTGCTACCAATGAAATGAGAGTAATAGCCACGGAACATTTTAAAGATTATAATGCGACAACGGATAAAAAAATATTTATAGCATTACTTTCGATGTATTACAATGACATTCCAAAACCATTACATCCAGGTATATTCAAAGAGGTCGAAAAGAAATATAAAGGAGATTTCAATAAATTTGCAGAAGCAGTTTTTGAAAAATCTATTTTTGCTACAAAAGAAAAAATGAATGCTTTTCTAGCAAACCCTTCTAAAAAAATTATAGAAAAAGATCCTGCCTATAAAACTATGATTTCTATTTTAGGAGATTTCAAGAAAAATGCTGGAACATTTTATGCTGAGGTCCTTGGCAGATTAGAAAAAACAAACAACCTATACCTTCAAGGAATACTTGAAATGAAGCAAGGACAAAAACTATATCCAGATGCCAACTTTACTATGCGCCTTACTTATGGTTCTGTTCAAGATTGTATTCCCGGAGATGCTATTTATTACAACTACTTCACAACGCTGGAAGGAATTATATCAAAAGAAGATTCAACCAACGACGAATTTATTGTTCCCAAAAAACTAAAAGAATTATACACTAAAAAAGATTATGGAAGGTATGCCGACAAAAAAGGATATATGCCCGTTTGTTTTATTACCACAAACGACATTACAGGCGGAAACTCTGGAAGTCCTGTTATAAATGGCCAAGGCCATCTCATAGGGACTGCATTTGACGGTAACTGGGAAGCCATGAGTGGAGACATTATCTTCGAGCCAACACTTCAAAGATGCATTTCGGTTGATATACGGTATGTGCTTTTTATGATTGATAAATTTGCAGGTGCGGGACATCTTGTAAATGAAATGACGCTTATAGAATAATGAGTATCAAAAAAAACAAATTAATATTTGTTTTCATCTTGATCGTCCATGCACTATGGATGATGTTCTTATCCTACCTATGGGTAAACACTGCTTATTCTTATGAATCAGAATCTAAGATTATGGCGTTTACTAGCATTTTAAAAAACGTAACGCTTAGAATGGACAATAAACCATCAAAAGATAGTTTGTTATTTATTAATATCTCTTACGACAAAATGCTATTATCTCTTTACGACAGCAATGGTTTTGAATCAGGAAAAATCGCCGTCACCGATAGAGCTGCGTTGATAAAATTTATTGAAACGATCAACTTAAATCCTAATTACAAATTTATTTTACTTGATATTTTTTTCGAGGACTCTACTTCTTTTGACTCTTTGCTTCTAGCGAATTTACAAAAAACTAGAGGCCTTATCCTCCCCTATCACCTTGACGGAGGAGATATTCCACTAAAAAGTCATATTAAAAACTGGAGTGGCTTGGCTGATTACAATTCTGACTTTGGCAATTTTCTAAAATATTCATATTTACAAAAAGACACTTGCCGTACTGTACCTTTACTCTTGTATGAGAAATACAATGATGGATATATAAACAAATGGGGACCATTCTATACCTCTCAAGGAAGTTTAGCTTTAAATGCAGTAGCCCTTGATTTTCCAATTCGTTCCTATGATATTTTCACCGACGATAGCATTGGTTATAATTCAACTAATTTATATGAATTAATCAATCTACCTGGACCTTTTATAAAAGACTTAACCAAGAATAAAATAATAATAATCGGAGATTTCAAAGATAGAGATATCCACCCTACACTCTATGGCAATATGGCAGGACCACTTATACAGTTAAATGCTTATTTGACTTTGGCTAGTGGTGGTCACTTACTAAGCTGGTCCTTGATGATTTTCATTTTCATCAATTACATTATTATTTCTTGGTTCTTATTCTCTGGAAAAGTTTTAATCCAAAATAAATGGATTGAAAAAATCCAGAGGAGTAAAATGGGCATAGTATATGATTTCTTTAAATATGCCTTCTTTCTCATCTTAATAAATATCTTTAGCTATTTAGTTTTTGATGTACATTTAAACGTATTATTAATTGGCATCTATATTGTAGCTGTGGAATACATTCTAATTTGGATAAATTCTTTTTCGGATAAAAAAATATAATTATGAAAAAAATACTTTTATTACTTCAATTAATTTTATGTCTTAGTGCACAAAGTGCTTTTTCACAAACGACCTATTTTGTATTGAATGTGAAAGGTATTGTAAAAATAAAAAAAACAGGAAAAATTTTAAAAATAAACGATCAACTTTCTGACAAGGAGACGCTTTCTTTCACTTCAATAAATGATGTTGTGGCTGTGATCAGTACAAAAAATGGCCGTATGATTCTAAAGCCGAAACAGACAGCAAAATCAAGTGAATTATATTGTGTATTAAGTGAAATATTAAATCCGGGAACAGGCAGATTGAGTTCTAGAAGTGGCTCCATTACGAATAGCATAGAGCTTGAAAATTTTTTCGAAAAAGATTCCCTTTACATTTTAGGAAGTACAAAAAAATGGATCTCACCTATTGCTTTTCCAATGAATCAAGAAAATTTCTTCTTTGTACGGTACACTTGGAAAGGTGAAACAATTAATAAAAAGCTCTTATACTACAACGACAGTATAAATATTAATAAAGAAGATTTATACAAAGTGGACGGAAAAAATATTTCTCCTGACGAAACAACAAATCCTACGCTTTACTACAAAAAAGGAGCTTCTACCTCTCAGATTTGCTTATTCACCATTAGCTTTCCTAATGAAAGTAAAACAAAAGAAATTGTGACTGCTTTTAAACAGCATAAGACCTCAAAAGGTGAAGATTTTATTGGGGAGTTACTTCCTCTTCTAAAAGACATATATGGCAAAACCGAAATAGACAATGTACGTTGGTGGGTTAGAAAGAATATTGGGGCTTATTAACCGTGTAATTTACACTATTTAAAATACTTTTGTTGATACTACTTTTATTCATTGAAACACTAAAATAAAAAAAATAGAAATTACACTATCAACAGTAGGTATTTTTATGTTTACTTAGTAATCCCACAAATTTCAAGAAAAATAACCGATCATTTCTTACTTTCAGAAAAGAAAAAAACTAATCTGTATATTGATCCAGACAACACAAATACCTACTATCTAAACCTAACTTTTCTATCTATACGATCAATCACATTTTTTTATATTTTACGCCTAATTCAATTCTGTTGTATTATATTTTTAAAATAGACGTAATGTTTATGTTATATTCTTATCAACTTGTAACAAAAATTTATATCTTGTCGTACTAAGATGAGCAGGGTGGATTTTTGGGAAAGAAAAAAGTAATCATCTTCATGTCATTACACCATTACGTTACAGACTACTGTACCCTATTTATAACTAACTAAACTTCTATACAAAATCAACTCCAATGGGATTATTTGACAAATTAAAAGGTGAATTTATCGACATTATTGAATGGCTCGATAATACACAAGATACCATGATCCATCGTTTTGAGCGTTACAACAACGAAATTAAAAACGGTGCTCAATTAACTGTTCGCCCAGGGCAAGTAGCGCTATTTGTTAACGAGGGAAACAAAGTAGCCGATGCTTTCCAACCCGGAAAACATGAGCTTACTACTCAAAATTTACCTTTAATGACAACGCTTAACAGTTGGAAATTTGGCTTCAATAGTCCCTTTAAGGCAGAAGTTTATTTTTTCAACATGAAAGAATTTATCGATATAAAATGGGGCGTAAAAGAACCTATATTATATACAGACCCACGTTTTGGAATAGACATCGAAGCAAGAGCTTTCGGAACTTATGGTTTCAAATTTAAAGATCCAGGTTTATTCATGGAAAAGTTCTCTTCCACAAATGGCACCTATACAACAGACAATATAACTGGTCAGCTGAGAAGTATTCTAGTAATGGAATTTTCAGACAAATTAAATGAGGCAGGTATTCCAGCAAACAAACTGGCAGGAAATTTAAAAGAATTGACTGAAACGCTTCATCCCTTGATCAATGAAAGCATTGAAAAAAAATACGGATTAACGATTTCTACTTTCCTCGTCGAAAGTATTTCTCTTACAGAAGAAGACAAGCGAAGAATTAAAATGATAAGCGAAAAAATGGCACTGGGCGACAGCAGCACATTTGTACAACAAGACTTACTTGACACCATGAAAATCTCTGCAAAAAATGGCGGAGGAAATACAGGCGTAGATATGATGGGAATGATGATGGGGATGAATATGATGAATCAAAACAATATGATGAATCAAAATACAAACCAAAATCAAAACCAGAATAAAAATAATATGCCCCCACCACCACCTGTTACAAGCTTCTTCGTAGCTGTAAACGGTCAACAATCTGGCCCTTTCGATATGAATCAACTTACACAGTTCGCAGCTCAAGGACAATTTAACGCACAAACAATGGTATGGAAACAAGGAATGGCTGCTTGGACTGCTGCAGGACAAGTTCCAGAACTAGCAGTGGTATTTAACAATACACCACCACCTCCCCCTCCAGCAGGATAAAATATACACATCACAGGATCATGTGGCAATAGAACCGGCCGTAAACAGCAAATTTGACGGCCGGTTTATTTTTAACTAATTAGAACTAAATCCAACTATTAAACTAACATGGAACAAAATTCTACAATCAGTGAATTGGGAAATTCAGCAGGATGCAACAGTTGTGGTGCAATTTTAAAATTTGCACCGGGTACACATTCTTTGCAATGCGAATATTGCGGTCATGAAAATGAAATCACGACCTCTAAAGATGCAGAACCAATTGCGGAGTTAGATTTTCATGCTCATTTAAGCAACGAATCTGCTAACAGCCAAGATACACAACAACTGTCTACTGTTAAGTGCACAGGGTGTGGAGCAGAGTCAACACTAAAGCCAAACGTCACTGCTGATGAATGCGCTTTTTGTGGCACTGCATTAGTTTTAAAAAACGCCCATATTACCACTCTCATAAAACCAAAATCTGTTCTCCCTTTTAAAGTTGACAAAAAACTAGCCGTCGAAGCATTTACAAAATGGCTTGGTACTCTTTGGTTTGCTCCTAGTGACTTGAGAAAATACGCGAGTACAGATAAACTAAATGGGATGTACATTCCCTATTGGACCTATGATACAAATACAAATACTGATTATTCAGGGGAACGTGGAATAGACAGAAGAGAAACAGAATATTATACAGCCGAAGAAAATGGTCAGACCGTCCAAAAAACAAGAACTGTAACAGTGACCGATTGGTACCATGCCTCAGGAGATGTTAGAAATGAATTTGACGACGTATTAGTAAATGCTTCCCATTCTCTTCCAAGAGAATATGTAGATGCACTTGAGCCTTGGGATCTTGAAAACATAGTCCCTTTCAACGAAAATTATTTGGCAGGTTTCAGAAGTGAAAGCTATCAATTGGGCCTCAAAGAAGGCTTTGATGTTGCAAAAGAAAAAGTACAACCGGTTATTGATACAACAATTCGACAAGATATTGGAGGAGATCATCAAAGGATACATTCCAAAAATACGGATTACAACAATATTACTTTCAAGCATACTTTATTGCCGCTTTGGATAAGCTCCTTCAGATACAGAGAAAAATCGTTTCGATTTTTGATCAATGCCCGAACAGGCGAAACCAAAGGCGACAGACCTTATAGCGCAGGTAAAATTGCAGCAACTGTTATTACAGGAATTGTAGCTTTGTCTTGTTTTGCTTTAGGTATATATGTAGGAATCGCAGCGGTGGCAATATTCACAATCCTTTTATTTAAAGTGTTTAAATAAAATAAAAAAATATTATTTAAAATAAAATACGCCTTTGAAAAGGCGTATTTTATTTTAGAACAACACACTAATTTAACTTACAACCAACTATCGTTATAGGTATTCCTAATTTATATCGTTACGTAGGATTTTTTTTTATTCTGAAGATTGTTAAAACGAATTCTTTCCATAGGATCCTTCTTATTCATAACATTTATAAAGACTTCGTCGTTAAGCATATCTTCGATTGAGTTAATAATATAATCAGGTGAATAGCCATAATCATTCAGTGTTTCTTTTTTGGATACTCCTGATAACGTAAGCACTGTTGTAAAACCCATCGCCCCAGCTCCTAGAATATCTGTTTCCATTGTATCTCCAATCATTATAGTTTCATCAGTAGTAAGATTCAATGCTTTCCGAGCCATTCGCATCATAATAGGACTTGGCTTTCCAACACTAAACGATTTTCTACCTGTAGCAAATTCAATCATGGCTACAAAAGCTCCGCAACCTGCTCTATATTTCCCGCCGTCTACAGGGCAATTAGGGTCAAGATTCGTAGCAATAAGTTTAGAGCCGTTTAACACCATATTAACAGCTTTGTCAACTGCCTCTAGCATAATTGTTCTTCCCTCCCCAATAACAACGTAATCAGGATTTTCTTCTACTATAGAGTAACCATGATTGTGCAACTCTGTCAAAAGTCCTCCTTCTCCAATCACATAAGCTGTTCCGTTAGGTTTAATGGAAGATAAATACCTTGCAGTTGCTAAACCACAGGTAAAGATGTCTTCTACTTCTACATTGAAGCCCATACCTTTTAATTTATAACACACGTCTCTACTGGTACGTTGGCTATTGTTTGTCAGAAATAGAAAAGGAATATTTTCTACCTTTAACTTATTGATAAATTCAATAGCTCCTCGGATCGGCTCTTTTCCTTTGTAAATCACCCCGTCCATATCGATCAAAAAACCTTTCTTTTTCATAATTCTTATTTATTGTATTTAACTAACAATAACCTCCTGACAAATATATTTTATAAATCAATTAAATACTTATCTTTTTAGCTAAAATTATTACTTTTTTATAATAATTATACATATTCAGTTAAATTTTATACACTAAAACTAATTTAATTGTAATATTTATATTATTAAGGCATAATTTTAAACTTTAAAAATAAAAAGTAAAATATATAATTTTACCAATAATTAGTTAAAATAGTATAGTGAAGATTTCAAGCAAAAAATTGAATAATAAAATGGTTACTTGTAGTTATTACAATAGAAAGCTGTAATTATTGATAAAATGAACAAAAAAGTACGTAGAGCAAACGAAGAGCGTTTCTAATTTCTTATTATACAGAAATCAGAAACGCTCTTTGTTTATCAAAAAATATTAAAGTATATGTATTTCGCAATTACCAGAAACATTCTGACCATTTATATCAAGTTCTACTTGTACATAATGTTTAATAGCCGTTGAAGTAATTAAGTT
>JANOTP010000128.1:0-1920 GCA_031416415.1 Cytophagales bacterium
TTTCGAAAATGAAAAGATTTGAACCCAAAGAATGAAAAAACAACCCCAATAATAAACAAGCCAAACAATAAAATTATTACACCTGAGCATAGTTGATCATTGCACAGAATTTTAAACATCACCCATTTAGGAATCCTCCTATTCGGATCACCAGCCTTTGCTAGCGGATGTTTATAATTAGCGTTGAAAATTGGTGAAAGAAAAGACATGAAATATTGAAGACTGTTAGCTGATAAGCAAAGCTAAGTATTTATTGATTTACTAGATCAGATATAAACCAACCCGTTGGGTGTAATTATTTAGAGGAATAAAAAGCGGATTAGATATTGGTTAAGATACTGAAATTCAGTATCTTAATGTCGCCAAACAAACCAATATCCATGTCAAATATAGTAAAAAATTATTTAAGAGTTTTAGAAGTTTTAAGTTCTTTGAATATTGATTCTTCGTTCACTAATCGTGCAGGAAGAAAATGTAAAATGTCTGATATAGAGATTGTTGCATTAAGTATGACCGCCGAATTCATGTCAATTGATAGTGAAAATTCATTTTTCAGTCAATTACAAAATGCTGGAATTGATAACTTGATTGAGCGAAGTCAGTTCAATAAGAGGCGAAGAAAGTTGTTTATGTTTGCTGAAGAAATAAGAACAGTTTTATATACCAAGTTTACTGAATTCGAGAACTACTTTATAGTAGATAGTATGCCACTTGAAATATGTAAAACAGCGAGACAAAATAGAGTTAAAATCTGTAAAGAAGACTTTAGTACATCGCCTGATAAAGGTTTTTGTGCCTCTCAAAATACTTGGTTTTACGGATATAAACTTCATGGCGTTTGTACTATTTCTGGTGTTTTTCAGTCAATAGACATTACAAAAGCAAGTGTACATGACATACATTTGCTAAAAGATATTAAAAATCAAATGTCTGATTGTGTGATACTTGGTGATAGAGGATATTTGTCAGCAACACAGCAATTGGATTTATTTGAAACAGCAAACATTAAGCTGGAAACACCAATGAGAGTAAATCAAAAAGGATATAAAAAGCAACCTTATATCTTTAGAAAATCAAGGAAAAGAATTGAAACATTATTCTCTCAATTGTGCGACCAATTTATGATAAGACGTAATTATGCAAAGTCTTTTGACGGATTTAAAACAAGAATTTTAGCTAAGATATCTGCTTTAACTCTTGTTCAGTTCATAAATAAATTCATTTTTGATAGACCGATTAATAACATTAAAAATCAAATCATTTAATTACACCCAACGGGTTACCTTAATATTTAATACCATGAAAACGATAATTAAAATCTCTTCTGCCATATTAGTACTACTATTATTTGCAGAACCATTATTCGCTCAGGAAATTAAAAGCGGTATTTATTTGACCGATACAGCATTCTTAAATAATCAATTAGCGCTTGCCATTGATTGTGATACTGAAAAACATAAAATCAAACTGAATGATTTTTTTAACAAGCCATATATTGAGGTAATACATGAAGGAAAAAGCCATAAGTATAACAAGAAAGATATTTTTGGTTTCAGGACTTGTGATGGTAAAGATTTTAGGTTTGTCAATAATGACCATTATGAAATCTTAACAAAGGATGTAATCACGATCTATTCAATCACGGTTATGGCTAATACTCCTAGCTCTAAAATTCCTCAAGAAATAACCAAATATTCTTTCAGTATTAGCTATAAATCAGCACTTATTCCTTTGACTCTTTCAAATCTTAAAAAAGAATAGCTGATTTTCCGAGACACTCTGAGTTTAAAATTATTAAAAAATTGAATATCCAACATTAGCTGTAAAATGCCACAAGAAAGACCGTCTGCACGCATGCATACAAATTAAAATCTGAAAAATACGATGCGATAATTGTATCTGATGTTGGTGTTTGGCTGG
>JANOTP010000129.1:0-1519 GCA_031416415.1 Cytophagales bacterium
TTTTTGTAACATTTGGTTTCACAAGACCGCCCAGAGGGCTACAAAATAGTAGGCACAAGTCAAGAGACTTGCGCCAGCAGTGTAAGCGTTTAAGCAAAGCTTTTGGTAAACGATTATGTAATTGTTTAGATGAGTTAAGGATAACGGAGGACTTGCGCCACAGGAATTGAAAATGAACTTTTATGCCATTCTATTTTCATCGGGTTCAAATTCTTCGTGTTGTAATATTTCCACAAATTGTGTCAGGTCAATTTTTAGTTGTTCTATAGTCAAATTCATTTTTTTCTTTATATTATATTTTTTAATCAATCCACCAAAATCAAAGTAAATTTCTTCTTGCCTCAACTTTTCATCCAATGTTTTAAATTTTTCCTTTTCTATTTTTGTATGTTTAACGAAAGCCTTAAATTCAATTGTATTTGGTGATTCTTTTCTAGCGTCACACTGTATACGATAACCATTAATTACTATTTCTTTAAATTCTTCTGTAAAATACCATTTAGTCTTGTCGTTAAGATACGATATAGTAAAACCTATTTGGTCAAGTTCGTCAAATGGTTGTTGGTTATAAGCTTTATTTCTAATTCGGATTTTAGAATGCCAATCTATGTATGCCAGCCCAATAACGAATATGGGTAAACCAATTGAAGAACTTATTAATATACTTACAAAAAGCACCCAGTCAGGAAATTCATTCTTTGTAACTCCAAGTATTGTAAATATAATTAGTACGATTAGTGTAAAAGTCAAAGAAATAGCCTTGAGGGCAAACCTAAGTTTATTTCTATTAATCTCAAGAAAGTTTGTCATTGTTGTTTTGTTTAGGATTGGGTATAATGTTTTGTATAGAACCATGTCAGCCATTCGTTATTTTTGTGTCAGATGCAAAACATCAGGTCGTACTTCTTTCCTCCAAGCTTTTCCAAATTTTTTATCTAGGTATTCAAAGGTTTGGAAGTTATATACTTTCATACAATCTTCTGAGTCAGGTTGACAGCCAAAATCATAATATTCAAAGCCAAACTTTTTTTCATGTTTTTCCTGTCCTTGAACATAAACAGGGGCTACACTTCCTACTAATAATAATTTAGGCTTTCCCTTTTTCAAGTCCCTTTCGAAATTAAACTCACAATCAGACTTTACAATAATTGAGTCTATTGAATTCTTTATAAAATTAGATTTCGCTTTTCCTATGTTACAAAAAACCAAAATCAAAAGCACTACTAAATTTAAGATTATTCGCATGGTTGTTAATTTAAATGAGGCTCCTAGTTGGGCTTTACTTAATTTCTTATGCCGTTGTTTGTGTCCCCACCAACGCTATTCAAATAAGGACAAAATCCTTCTGGCTACTCTTGTTCACACTTTTGCTAGCGAAAGTCTCTAGACTTGTGCCAACAATTTTGTAGCCCTGTGAGCGGTGAAAATTGGGATATGTTTTATAGTTAAAAAATTATTATTTTTTTTTTAGATATTTTTATTGAAAATAAATATTAATTTATTTTATAAATTAAGAAAA
>JANOTP010000130.1:0-13051 GCA_031416415.1 Cytophagales bacterium
CTTTTCCACCTACAAAAGAGCCAGGTTCTTCTATTTTTTCGAAAATAGTATCTTTCCCTTCCCTGATCTCATAGGTAACGAATAAAAACTTGTCGACCCGGTGAAATTTAGAAACTGTAATAATATTTTTACAGTTATGAGTTTTTATTATTCCATAATAATATTCATCATAGATAACCGAGTCTTTTTTTAAGCATTTTGAATTATATTCATTTGCTGCATCGGAGCTTGTTGATTTATAAAGACTATCGCAGACCGCACAAAGTTCTTTTTGAGCAAGGGCCACGTTTGTAATAATTAAAAAAAGGAAGAAAGAAATCTTTTTCATTTGTTGAGAATTAATAGCTGGTTTAAAACTGAATGAATCAAAGTTAGATAAATATCTTTAATTGGAATATGTATCCTATTAAAAAATAGTTAAAAGCAGTTTCTACGCAGCGCTATTTGGATTTACAAGGGCGATAGTTGCCCTTCTTTTTTAGGCTTACTCTCTGTAGCCACTGCGGAATAACATTAGCGAAGCAACAGGCAAAATTTTTATTTATGAAATATAGTACAGCTCTTTTAATGAAAAGTAACACATATTATTAAATCTATGTCTGCTTAGAGTTTCTTCAATCACTACTTTTAATTTTCACAATACTATGAAGGGTACTCTCGTTTCTTATGACGAAACTCGATATTTATTTTACGCCCTTGTTGGTGCTTTTCACCAACAAGCTGTTTCTACGCAGCACTATTTGGATTTACAAGGGCGATAGTTGACCTTCGTTTCTAGGCTTACTCTATATAACCACTGCGGAATAACATTAGCGAAGCAACAGGCAACGCTTGCAGGAGAAAAGCTCCTGCAAGGGCGAAACTTCTACTTTTAATTTCACAATACGATGAAGGGTACTCTTCAGGGGTGACTATTAGCAGATCAGAGTCCCCTTCATGCTGCAATAATAATGGAAAATAGTGCGCTGCGGGAGACTCTGATCGGACGAAAAAGGAGTGTAATTATTGGCTTCTTGCTTAATACTCGCACTCCATACTCAATACTACCCTTCGTGATCTCGACAGGAATCGAACCTGCATCAAAAGTTTAGGAAACTTCTATTCTATCCGTTGAACTACGAAATCATTTTTTCTTAGAGTACAAAAATACTCGAAATTGAACGTTTTAACAAAACTGAACCTAGCTGTTTAAGAAAGAATTTTTATTCTTTAAATAGAAAATCAAAATCTACTCCTCCATCTCTATCTTTCAGATAATTAGGATAAATTTCTAAATGACGATCCGATACTTTTTCAACTAATAGTTTTCTTAATTCGCTTATGTTTTCTTTTTTAGTAGCAGAAATGAATACCGCTGTATAATCTTGTTTGTTTAGATAGCCAACTTTTAGCTTTGTCATTAATTCTTGAAGAAAAGCTCCTTCGTCCATATCCATGGCTAAATTCATCATTTCTTCAGAAGGTTTATATAGATCTATCTTATTGAAAACCATGATAACGGTTTTATCACCCGCTTTCAATTCTGTAAGGGTAGCATTTACTACTTCGATATGCTCTTCAAAAGAAGGGTGCGAAATGTCTACCACATGCAATAATATATCTGCTTCACGTACTTCATCGAGTGTCGATTTAAAACTTTCGATCAACGCATGAGGGAGTTTGCGAATAAATCCAACGGTATCAGAAAGCAAGAAAGGTATTCGTTCCAATACTACTTTTCTTACTGTAGCATCGACGGTAGCAAAAAGTTTATTTTCTGCAAACACATCGGATTTAGAAAGTTGGTTCATCAAGGTAGACTTTCCAACATTGGTATACCCGACTAATGCCACACGAGCCACGTTGGTACGAGACTTTCGGCGGTTTGCATTTTGCTTGTCTATTATATCAAGTTTCTCTTTAAGTTGAGTGATCTTATCTTTAATTACACGTTTGTCAGTCTCAATTTCTTTTTCTCCTGATCCACCTCTAGCACCAGTACCGCCACGCTGACGTTCTAAGTGCGTCCACATATTGGTAAGTCGGGGCAACAAATATTGATATCGGGCAAGTTCTACTTGAGTGCGGGCTTGAGCGCTTTTGGCGCGGAGAAGAAAAATTTCAAGGATGAGTAAACTACGATCATAGATTTTACACTTCAATTCGTTTTCAATATTTTTTAACTGAGAAGGAGAAAGATCGTCGTCAAAAATAACGATGCCTACATCTTGTGCTTTCAGATATGCTTTTATTTCTTCCAATTTCCCTTTGCCCACAAACGTTCTGGTATCAGGCCTTTCTAGACGTTGTGTAAATTGCTTTACAGTTTCGATACCAGATGTTTCGGCAAGAAATGCTAGTTCATCGAGATACTCTGAAGTTTTCTCTACGGATTGTTTCTGACTTATGAGCGCTACGAGTACCGCCCTTGGTGTTTTTAACTTTACGTCTTGTGCTTTGGGTTTCATTATTTTTTCATCGAGTCCACATACGTGGCAACCGCTTCTATCTCTTGCTCGCTTATTTGACCTCTAAATGGAGTCATTAATCCTTTTCCGTTGGTTATGATTTCAACTTTTTCTGCATGAGAAAGTCCGCTCATTGTAAGATCTTTTGCACCCCCCACGCCAAGTTTACCGTCCTTGCCATGGCAATCAGCACAAGCAGCATTGAATATAACTGTTCCATTCACGAGTGCAACATCTGCATTTTTAGAAATAATGTCAGAGGCAGTGCTATCGGCTGATACAACAGGAATTTCTAATTTAGGTTTTGAAAAGGTAAAACTCTTTGTTTTTGAAACCCCAAATACATATATAAACACTACCAATAAACTTGCTGCCAATACTTTGTTTTTATTTTTAAAAGCAATGATACCAATTGGGATAGAAGAAAGTGCGACGATCAATTTTAAGTAATGATAATACTGAACTTGAGGTATTACAAAAAGCAAATAACTACCCGTCAAAAGCATTAATGAACCCAATATCATGTCAGCAATTTTTGTTTTTGCTCTTAACTTGTCAAGCTGCTCGTTTTTGTCCATCAAAAGCAAGATTGTTTTGACAGCATATAAAATCAAAAAAAGTACTACTGCGGTAGTGTGTAAATGTAAAAATCCTTTTGCCATAATTTTTTATTTGTTTTGGACAAAAATAAGGGATAAGGGGTTAAAAAACTAATTCTTGTCTTTTTGAAAAGAAAAGGCCCTCTCCTTAATGAAGGAGAAGGCCTTTGAATTAAACTGTGTTTTGCTTAATTTTTAATGAAGCGAACATTTTCAGAACTGTCATTAAAATTGACTCTGATAATATAAACTCCTTGAGGAATCGTACTTATATCGACTATTTTTTCAGAAGAATTTTCTAAGATAGAAAATATTAATTTACCAGAAAGATCTGAAATGGTTATTGAAGTAAATTGATTTCCCATATCCAATGCTTTTATTGTAATGCTATTTGAAGAAGGGTTAGGATATACTTTTACATAATCGGAAAGACTAATGTTTATAGTTTCGGTGGCGGTGTAGTGTTTTTTACCATTGAAGTCTACACTTACTAATCTATAATAGGATATTCCTTCGATAGGTTGGTAATCGGTAAACGTGTAGGATTTAGCTCCAAAAGAATTACCAGCAGCCTTTACTTTTCCAATTTGTTTGAAAGTACCGTTATCAGAAGAACGTTCTATGTAATAATATTGATTATCCGTTTCAGAAGCAGAAACCCAATTTAACTGAACATTCGTTTTTAGATACTTTGCTTGGAAGCTCAGCAATTGAACGGGCAGTATAGCTCCACAACCTGAAGGTACAACGTAAGCCGTTACTGGCAATCGGTCACAGGTTTTAGGGGCTAAAATTCTCCAATTGTACATTGGACCATGTCTCATTGTATAGGTAGTTGTATAGCCAAACGTATTTTCAATACGCAACGTATTTCCGTCTATATCGTCAACATAAGAATACGCTACTGCATTGTCTTGATGAATGAATACATTTCCGGTAGTAGCAGCTGGTGCTGCTAATGCCATACGATAAGTACCAGCAGTTGCGATATTTATTCCTACTTTAAACCTAACTCCTGTCACTCTTCCACCTGTATTATAGGGAGCATTAAACCATGTACCGGGAACCGTAGGTGTAACTGTTTGCAGACCACTTGTAAAAGCAGTTGCCCCACCAACTGCAGTTTGTAAATTAAACGTTGCATTTACTGCACCTGGGCCATACAGACAGAAGTATACTGTTATAGAATCAATATAAACATTGTTAACATAAGTAGTGAATGTTTGCTGGTAAGATTGTGGATTGTCTACACCTGCAACTCCAGAGGCTGGTTCATTTGCCAGAGCAGTAAATCCACTACAAAGAGTGGTTGAATAGTTTGGTGTTGTAGGAACTTTCAAACCTACGTAGCCAGCTTGTTTTGTTTTATCCAACACATAATACGTTGTAGTGCTTGAAAGAGAACCTGTAAGGAAAGTAGTTCCCGTTCCTAAAGAAGCTCCTCCAGTAGGTGCTGCATACCATTCATAATCGGTTGCAATACCGGGAGCATCGGTAATACTTAAATTGACAGTACCTGGTCCAGGAGCAATACAACCGTCTACAGGCGTTGGTAACAATGATCGTACGGTAATGGTATCAAACCTTGTAGCACATGCACCAGCTGAAACCGTCACCCGATATAATCCAGGGCTTTTTGCACTATATGTTTTACTAGTTCCAAGATACGTTATATCCGATAATCCAGACCAAAGGCCAGTAGAACTATATGCCCACTGATAAGTGTAAGCAGGACTACCTGAAACATTTGCATCCAAAATTGCTGGGGTTGGGGAACAAACTGAGCGATTAGGGCCAAGTTTTGGGGTTGGCATTGTATTTATCACTACAACAGTATCGGCTCTTGAGCAATTATAAGCACCATTTATAGAATCTACCACTACAAAATATTTTCCCGTTGTGTTTACATTCGTTATAATAGGAGTAGTACCAACATTTGTAGCTGTTGTATTTCTATACCAATTAAAAAATCTAAAAGAGGCTGCTGGAAGTCCTGCATCTAATGTGATATTAGGAGTTCCACTACAAAGACTAATGGTATCGTTGGCCATTACAGGATTTTGACATCTTGGAGGACAAGGTTTCCAAAAATTTCCAGAGAGTTGAAACAACATCAATGTTCGTATAGTATTTCCATAGTAATTGGTAGGTTGAGCAGCACTGTACGTTTCTTGTACTGCTACTGCTCTCAAATACATATCGTTCAATCTCGTTTGTCTGTTCGCTGTAGTTGTAACGCCCATGCAACCTACGGCCCAGGTAGAAGTGAAAATTGAATTTTCTGCAGGAGTAGTTCTACCGTTTGTATTACCATTTAAATCACGTGGGCCTTTGATATTAGCAGTATAGGTTGCTGGACTTCCAAGAGTAGCTCTTGTACCAATGAAGTTGTCCGTAATAAGTGCGCATTGAGCAAGGGCACTTGCATCACCATGCCAAATATAATCTGTAGCTATTCTCCATGGATGTCGACAAGCATCATACCCATAATCGTTAAAAGCAGGACTATTACAGGTATTGGGTGTCCCAACATTATCACACCAGTTAGACACAAGCCCAGTTGTATTATTATTATTTGCATTGAGCAAGGGGTAGATCGTGTTATAAACAGTGGTATTCCAATAATTAGCGGGTGCTGTTGGGTCAAATGCTTGAAATAATTTAACATACGCTGGTGCTTGGTAACTTGGGTTTCGGCAAGTACTATTCCCTACCACAAAGCCATCGCCGTTAGAAATTTGATTTGCTGTACCGCAAGAAGCGTTTGTAATTTCCCATAATCTTATTTGTCTGATTAATGTAGTGGCTTGTGCTCCATAGTCATAAGGAGAGATAGCGGTAGGCCATTGACATTCTGCTATTATCAGTGCCATTGCAACATCTAATTCAGAATCTGTTGCTCCATTTTCTGAGCCAGCTCCAGTACCTCCGTTTGCGCATCCGTTTCTTCTCCATCCCATTACATCTCCATACTGACCGTAGGTTATATTGTTTCTATAGTAAGTCCAAAGACCATCAAAAAGTGCTTTATCAGCTGCATAAGCAGCTAATAGCATCCCATAGCCAATACCTTCTGATACTGTTTCAGTTGGGTCATCAAATTTTATTCTCATAGAAGTGGGAGTACCACCACAATTTACCACATAGTTGGCCCGCCAAGCTACATAAGCTGTATAGGCATCTTGTGATTTACCATAAAGATTAGAAGCTGGTGTATATGCTCCCCCAGGTAAATTACCTGGAACTATTCCAAAAGGATAGGGAGCTGCAAATTGTTGGATTCTGGATCCAAATGGCCAATTGGCTCCTGCTGGAGTATTAATCTGACCAAAAACAGGTACTGTTAATAGTACAAGCAGAATGATTATGCTAGATAAGTAAGTAAATTTTTTCATAACTATCTTTTAACCTTGATTTAAAAATATAATATTATCAATAATATATATGGTTTTATTGACTAATATTTCAAAGGTAAGAATCCATACGTTAATATCACAGCAAAATAAAAAATATATTATTAGTAAAACAATGAAAATCAGGCATTTGTGATTATATATATAGCTTATTGATACCATTTAAAGTATTAAAAAATAGTTGTATATCTATTGATAATCATCTAAATAATCTATTCTGATGGCAGCTAAATTTAGTTTAATTACCATAATGGTTGCGGTTAGTAGAAAAACAAAAAAAGGGGCTTAAAAGCCCCTTTTAACAATTATTTAACATTACAATCTAACTATTGCTTAATAATTTTCACTGTTTTAATAACCTCATTAATTTGAACTTGGAGAATATATACTCCTACAGGCAATTCCTCACCTACAAGCAGTTTTTCATTTGCTTTATGTATTACTTCAACTATTGAATGCCCTGATAAATCAGTAATTCGCACATTAACTTTACTATCTGCATTTGACCTCACAAAAATTTCTGTATCATTAGTAAAGGGATTTGGTGCTACCTGTAACCCTAGAGTTGTTTCATTGTTTATAGAAATAAGAAAGCTTTTTTCAGATTTACCATCATAGTCAAATTGAACAAGTCTATAATATACTTTTCCAAAAGGGGTATTTTCATCAGCAAAGGAATAGATAGAAGCTCCATTTATCGTACCCATACCATTTACTTTTCCAATTATTTCAAAATTAACGCCATCCGTTGAACGCTCGATATTGAAATAATCGTTATTTAATTCATATCCTGTGAGCCAATTAAGTAGTGTTCTATCGTTGTCTCTTTCAGCATAAAAACTAATTAAGTTAACAGGTGCTGTTACTACACATCCTCCAACGCTTACGACAACTGGAAGGGCTGAACAAGCTGTGCCGCTTGAGATATTCCAATTATAAAAATAACCATAGTCGTTATTACCGCCACTAAATCCTTCTGAGCCATTGATGGTTACAATAGGTGAAATACATGAAGCTGGGTAGCAATAATTTGTGACTAAGGTATTGTCATTCCATTTTGCATCACCATTCATAGTTTCTGCTGACAATACTATTTTTAAGTTAGATCCCCATGATGCCTGATCAATGTATATTCCTGGGGAGAAATTGAATTGTACGAGAAGATTTGAGCCTGTTGCGCCTGGAGTAGTACTGGTGGAAGTTGTAGTCGCTCTAACTGTATTACTATTGTCTAAAATTTGAACAGTAACCGTTCCAGCAGAAGTAGCATAAACATCAAAGGGGATTTGCACGGAATTTATGGTAAAGTTAGCCGTTGCTGTGAAAAGCATTCTGTTAGAGGTAGATAAAGACCAATTTGTGGTTCCTCCAAGCACAGCTGTAGGGCCTACAAATCCAGCTACTGCACTCATATCTTTAACATAATACGTTTTAGTTGCTGCCACATTGACATTTATTGAAGTTGTATTAGAAGCTGATCCAGATACAACGGTTGCCAATGAGGTTGCTCCAGCATCGTTATACCAGTTATAGTTTGTACCATTTAACCCAGGGTTCGTTATGGATGGATTAGCATTACCTGCTGAGGCAATACATACATCTACAGGCGTTGGTAAATTAGAGGTAATAACAACATTGTCGTTGCTTGAACAAGACCCTGCATTTGCAGAGAGTCTATAGCGACCTGCTCTTCTTACATTTGACAAAGTAGAGGCTGTTTCGCCGGATATATTGCTATAAGTTGTTCCTCCTGAATAATCAACTGCCCATTGCCAGGTAGTTCCACCAGGAAAAGAAGCGTCGTTGCTAGGCGTTAAGTTGTAGAATGCTGGATTGCATAGTTGAAGAGGACCTGTGAATGTTGGCGTAGGAATAGAAGCCGATATCGTTACGGTATCCATTCGGCTGCAACCACCAGTAGAATCTCTTACTACTCTTATTTTGCATGGGAAGCTAGGGCAATCCGAAGCGGCAATCGTTCTAATTTTGGCGCTTGCTCCGATAGTACCAATAGGAGTAGTAACGGGAGTAGGTTCTATTCGACTCCAAGTGTAGGTAACTCCTGATGGAATTGCACCAGGTGTATTCACATCCGTTAGTGTGATAGGGAAAGTTGTACCACTGCATGTTGAAAGATTTGCGCCAATGTTTGGTGTGCGACATGTTTGACATGCACCAGATATAGGCGCCAACCTTGCGTTAATGAAGCCTAAGGCTCCAACAAGCCCAGCATTGTAATCAATGCAAACTTCAGAATTTACATAGTCCTGCCAACTATCTGTATAGGTACCGTCGCGTTGTCCTCCAACCATTGCGCCCATCTGAGCATTTTTTGCAGGTAAAGGTAAATTTGTAGCATTTCCAACATTGTTATCGTCAAGGAATGCGTTACGATGGTGAGGATATAAAGGAGTGGTGAATGAGCCAGTGGCAGGCGCAAATCCTACAATGTAGGTTCTATTGCTCGAGTTTTTACCCATAATGTAGTCAACGTCATTATGAATGGCATTAATTACTCCAGCAGTAACATTGTTATTTAATTTTGAATATAGGCTGATTAAAAAGGCTGCATTGCCATTATAACGCAATCTACCCCATGTTCCATGAGCAGTGTAAACACCCGCTCCATTTCTGCTCCCCGCAGCCAAGTAGTGTCCAGTAATTCTATTATTAAATGCTGTAGTGGCAGCAGCGTGACCGTTTTCGGCTAAACAGTAAAGTGCTAATTCTCCAATGTTGGCATAATCAAAGGACCATCCTCCATTAAAGGCTACTGTGCCGTATAGCCCATTGGCTGTTGTCTGATAAGACGCTGTGCCAGTAGTCGTGAAAAGTTCAGAGGCCGCACAAACGTATGCATTTGTTGCGTTTACTACTGCTGGGGCTCCATAAAACCCAATTCCAAAACAATCTCCTACAGTACTGCCTAGTCTTGAGCTTGCGTAAGTGTATGCATATTGAGCATGCGTCAAACATAAGGCTGCATAGGCAGCGTCATAAGGCTGATACTCTCTGGCCATCACAGCAAGGGCAGCAGCAGCAAGTGATGCCATCATTCCATCATTTGGGTTTTTACAGGAAGGTCTTCTAGTACCAGGTGTCCCATTATCATTATTACCTCCGCAATTGACAGCATACGTTTGACTTTTTACAGAAGTTACACGTTCACAATGGTCAGCACTTCCTCCTCCATTCCCAACCTGGAACCAAAATGTCGAACTGTTTGGAGCACATTTAATTAGGAAATCCGTTTCGTGTTTCATTTCATCCAAAACATCCGGAATACAGTTAGGGGAATGTCCTGTACCCTCATAATTCCATTGACCACTTGTTTTGTAACCGTTGTAGTTGTATGCATATTTATCGTCGTACCCTGTTTTAAATTCCGTATAGCCTTTAATTAGTAGGTATGCAGCATAAAATTGTGTTTGTCCAAATTTGACGTGATCACCACAGTCATTCCAGCCGCCAGACAAATCCACATTATCAGTTTGATTAAAATCAGCGCGATGCCCTAAACCTCTTAGTGAAGGATCTACTCCAGTGGGAAGGTGGTTATAAAGAAGCCAGTTTTCGGTGCCAGAACGTTGACCACCATAAAAACGGGTAGTCATCCAAAGGGCTTTTTTATAATCGGCATTGGTCCAAACCGCCTGACCATTTGATTCCTTAATCGAAACAAAAGCAACTAACACAATGGCTAGGGTTATTAACTTAACTATGAATTTAATTTTGCTCATTCTCATCGCTTCTAAAATATTAACATTCAATGATTTCTTTATCTTTATTCAACAACTTTCATTAATGTAAACAACTTTGATTAAAAAACATTCACCATTAGTGTTAAATATAATACGCAAAACATTGATTTTTAGTTACATATACTTTATAAATACCACTTCGTAACCAGTAAATACTCTATAATAAATATATAAAATACTGTTTTTTAGTGAATTATTTATAAATGTTACTTATCGTGACCTTTATATTACCAAAATAAAATAATTCAAGATTATATAAATAAAATACTATACATGCTTAGAAATGCACAAAAAATAGTACCGGAATAGCACCATGTAAATTTTATGTAAGATTATTCGAAGAATTTAGGAAAAAGCGTAATAGTAGAAAGTCAAAAAACATAAGCTAAACTAAGAGAATATCTGATAGACTAAAAAACTAGAAACATAGGCGAGTATGGTCATATAAAAAAATTGTATCACTGGCCACTTCCAACCTTTGGTCTCTCTATATACTACAGCAAGTGTACTCATGCATTGCATAGCAAAAACATAGAAAACAAGCAGCGACAATGACACTGCCACGGTATAAAATGGTTTTCCTGTATCAGGATTTACTTCTTGCCTCATTTGCTCCATTACCGTTGTGCTATCATCAGAACGATCTCCAACACTATAAATGGTAGCCATGGTGCCAATAAATACTTCTCTAGCTGCAAAAGATGTTATTAATGCTATTCCTATTTTCCAATCGAAACCCAATGGTCTAATAGCAGGCTCAATAAATCTTCCGAAATGTCCTGCATAAGAATATTCTAACTTTCTAGCGTCAACTAAATTTGTTGTCTCTGCATCTGATAATTTTCTTTCCTTAGCTTCTATTAAAGCATTGCTACCAGCAACTTTCATTTTGTCTGAGGGTCCATAAGAGGCCAATACCCATAATACTATTGAGATGGCAAGAATAACTTTGCCTGCCTCAAATACGAAAGCCTTCACCTTGCCTAAAATAGTTACTCCAACATTTTTCCAACGGGGCATTTTATAAGTGGGGAATTCCATTATAAAATAACTTTTCTCTTTTGTCTTTAATATTTTACTCAACACTAAAGCAGAAAAAATAGCTGCCAAAAAACCAAGCATGTACAAAGCCATAAGTACAAGACCTTGTAAATTAAAAATACCAAATAAATATTTGTCTGGAACTATTAAACCAATAAGAACTGTAAAAACAGGAATTCTAGCAGAGCAGCTCATAAGAGGTGTTACAAATATGGTAATTAATCGTTCCTTAAAATTATCAATATTTCGGGTAGCCATAATAGCTGGTACAGCACATGCTACACTGGAAATAAGAGGCACCACACTTTTGCCATTCAAACCAAACTGACGCATAATTTTATCCATCAAAAACATTACTCTTGACATATAACCAGACTCTTCTAGAATGGCAATAAATGCAAATAAAATAGCGATCTGAGGAATAAAAATAAGAATTCCACCCAGCCCAGCAATCAAACCATCTGTCAAAAGATCCACTAAAGGTCCTTCTGGTAAATTATTTTTCAGCCAACCGTTCAACCCTGCAATGCCTGAATCTATAAGATCCATAGGCACTGTAGCCCAAGCGAAAACGGCTTGAAACATTAAAAATAATAGAAGAAAAAAAATCAAATATCCTCCTACTCTATGCGTAAGTAATTTATCAATCTTGCTGCTGCGACGCTCTCGCTCTTCGGCAAATTCTTTTTTTTCTACTTTAGAAATAATAGCATGAATAACTTCGTACCGACTTACCGTTTCTTTTGATTGTAATAACACACTATCAAAGCCGTGTCGTATAGTTATTTCTTCTATAATTTTTTTTTCGTTTTCCGAAAGGCTTTCAAATTCTTTATAACGATGCGCCAGTTGAAGGGCCAAATAATCGTTCTTAATTCTAAATTTTTCTTTAATCTCCTTCACCAATTCGGGAGCAAATTGTGAAAAATCTAAAAAAGTTTCTGGAGCATTGTGCACTGGACAAGAGATAGCGGTCTTTAATAAATCAAGGCCTTCTCCGTTACGTCCATTCACACATACTACAGGTACACCCAACTCTTTTTTTAATGCCTCTACATCTATTTTTATACCTGTTCGCTTAGCTATGTCTAGCATATTGAGCACAAGTATAACGGGGAAACCTAGATCTCTTATTTGAGTAAAGAGTAGCAAGTTTCTTTTTAAATTAGAAACATCTACTACTACTATTAAAAAATCTGGGTAATGGATATCGTTAGGTGAGTTCAAAAAATCAAATACCACCTGTTCGTCAAGCGATTTTGGATAAAGACTGTAAGTGCCTGGCAAATCTATAATTTCGGCAACAAAACTATGATTTATTTTCGAAAGACCTGTTTTCTTGTCAACCGTTACACCTGGAAAATTTCCTATTTTTTGATTTAATCCTGTAAGATGATTAAAGATAGACGACTTCCCGGAATTGGGATTACCTAACAACGCTATCTTAAGAATATTTCTTGAAGCCATTAAATAAGTTTAATAGTTGCAGCCTCATCCAATCTAAGTGAAAGGCAATATCCCAATACTTTTATACAAACAGGATCGCCAAAAGGGGCTTTACTGCTAAGTTCTATCTCTGAACCTGGTAAACAACCCATTTCAAGTAATTTTAACGACATCTCTTGATCTGAAAAACAACAAATCACGGCCCTTTCCCCAATTTTCAAATCTGCAACTGTCTTAGACATCTGTTTAGAATGATTTTAAACAAATGTAATAGGAGGAGTTATAAATAACAAGGACGATAGTCATATAACTTATACTTATTATTTTATTAATTTTTAGTATAA
>JANOTP010000131.1:0-66002 GCA_031416415.1 Cytophagales bacterium
TTTCTTGCAAAAAGGAAAATTTCGAAGACCATGTTGGACCATCAATTTGTGCGACTGCTAATTTTCAATACCTTCAGCAGCCTGCCGTAAGTGCATCAAGTATTAATCTAAACTCAGATACTATGAAGATTACGGCTGTCTTCAATGAGAATGTACCATGGAAAGTTAAAATTACAGGACAAACGAGTAAATCATTTAAGAATTATTCTGGTTATGGTACCTCTATTAATATTAAATGGTTAGGTAATCCTGACACACTTGTTTTTTTCAAAGCTGGTGAACAGTGTAATGTAGCAATTACTATTGCTTGTAAAGAGACCGTCCAAAAAACATTTACAATAAGCACAGTAAACAGCTTTACAAATTTTAATTATTTAGTATATGATGCAGATGGTGGCGGATTGGCGACGGGTCCCTTTTCTTATGGAACTTATGCAACACATACGGTTACTCCTGGTTTAAATTCTCCTCAAG
This sequence comes from Cytophagales bacterium, assembly GCA_031416415.1. Taxonomy (GTDB): domain Bacteria; phylum Bacteroidota; class Bacteroidia; order Cytophagales; family Cytophagaceae; genus JANYCO01. Next base: position 475 of record JANOTP010000131.1, read on the forward strand.
GGGGAAGCTGTTTTTGCACTGATGGAAATTCTTCAAGTACTCCAGTTTGGTTCTTTGGAGGATTTGATTTGCCTGTGGTTATAGGTACAAGTTTAAAAACAAATCCTCAAGAAGTGTATTTAAATTGTTTTGTGAATGTTCAAGGAAGTACATTTACAGCGCCTGTTATAACTCTTAAAGAAGGTACTGTTCAAAGAAGTAAAACATTGTCCTTGTCAGGAAGTGGCTGGCATTATGTATCTTATAAATTATCTGATTTTAATGTAGTGAATCCAAGAAATATTAATACCGTTATTTTTGGATTAAATTCTTTCCCAAATCAAGCAACCTCTGGAAAAATGTGTATTGATTTTGTATCCTTTACTAACGATTCTCCGTTTATAACAACAAGTGGAAAATAATCACTAAAAATGCACTAATAAAGTAGTTTTTATGAGAACAAAGACAAGCATGTTAAAGGTTTTTATTCAGGAAGATGATAAAGCTATGCAAAAGAAAATAGCTGAAGAGTTTAAAGATTATAATTGTATTTTAAACTTTTTTTCGAAATCTGAGTCTGCTTTTGATTTGTTATCGTTTAATCCTGATATTCTTATTCAGGATTTTAAAACTCAAAAAGCGGTTAAATGTTATCAATGGTCTGAGCCCTATAATCATTGGCAATAGTAAATTTACATCAATTTACTAGTTCTAAGACTACTTCGTAGTATTTTCTGTTTTCCATTTTACTTTTCAACCAGCCATAAAAGGACATCGCTTGAATGTCCTCTTTTTCTGCTTCAATAAATAAAAAAGATTTATCAACCTCTTCCTTGAAAGCTTTGCTTGAAGCGAGGTGAGGTTGGTTATTTAAACGTTTTACGAGCAATAAAAATACTTCTACTCTTTTATAAATAGCTTGTTGAAATAAGTCATTGAAGTTTCTGTGAATTGATTTTAATCTCGACTCAACAAGATCACTATGCCCCAATTCAAATTGGCTTATGCATTCAATTATATTTTTTTTCAATACCCACTCTCTCCCCATTATTTTAGAAAGCCAAGTATCGCTATGCTGAATGTTACGAAAAGCCGTTGCAGAAGAATGATACTGTTCTTGCTGGAAAAGGTATATGCTTAAATTTAAATAAATATTTAACGTGGTGATTTTATTGGTAAGAAAATTTTTGTCGTCTAAAATAGATTTTAAGTAGTCTATAGCTTCCGCGTTTCTACCTGTAAAATTTAATACTGCCGCATTTAGAAGCATATACTTTGGGTAAAAATTAAAGTATTGACTTTTGTTAAATTCTTGAAGACTTTGGAATAATGTTTTTAAATAGTAGGTTGCTTCTGTAAATTTTTTATTACGATAAAGTACATGAGCAATCATATATTGTAAGTGCACCTTGTAGCGATGATTGTATTTGTTAAATATATTATTTTTTTCTGCTGTTGTAAATAGTTTAATTATATAAGGTTCAAAAGAGTAAAATTCTTTTTTTGACAATGCAATTGTTCGCATTATAGAAATGATGTTGTACATCAATCTTGGTTTTTCAGGAAGTGTTTCAGTGAGTTTGTATTTTGTTAGAATTTCCGATACTACTTTTTCCATGTCTATTTCCTGTCCCTTGGTCATAGATTGCATTAGTTGATGACGAATTAATTGTTGTGCCGTATTAGCGCGGTCTTCTTCAAGGGCAAGTTCAAAAATACGTTCTTTGTTTTTTAACAATAGTTTTAAATCCGGAGCAAATTCACTCATCGATTTCTCAATCTGATAAGAGTAAATAGAATTGAGCAGAAGAAACATTTCAGTTTTTAAAGCAAGCTCTTCCGCTTGTTTAAGAAAGCTCCATCCTGCTTCGTCAGCATTGCGGTCAAATAAATATTTTGATACAAATAGGAGACTTTCTGTTTGGCCTTCGTTTGTAATATCTTCTTTCTTTTGTTGGAGAAAAATATATTCAGAAAGTTGTTTTATCAATCGTTTTCTAGTAGCATGGTAGGCTACTAGATTTGAATCGTTAGGATAAAGCTTGGCTAATGCATTTGAACGATCTACTTTTTTGTTTTCAGAAAATAATTGAAAAAGTTCTAATGTTTTATCTGGACTTTTTTTTTGATAACGTTGTAAAAACACCCGAAAATCTTTTTTTTCTTCCGGGGAAAGTACTCTCGTCATTTCGTTTATTAGGTCCATAAAAGAGAATCGGCAAAATTATGCTCTATATTTACAGACAACTGTTATAGTTTAATTTTCTAGAAGTAATAAGAATAATACCCCCGCTGGCCATTAGAAGTAATACCTTCAATAATGACACGTCCACGAATTTTTTCTAAAATTTCTACGGCTTCTTCTGGTGTACTTATCGCTACTTTATTTATAGAAGATATAATAAAGCCTTCTGATAAACTAAGTCTTCTTACAAGTCCATTTCCTACTTTTACAATTCGTATCCCATTTGTAATGCCAAGTTTTTCTTTTTCAACTTTGGAAAGAATTTCAAAGTCAGCACCTAATGATTCAGATTTAAATGTTTCTCTTTTTAACACTTCAGTTGTCCCTTCTCTATTAGTAAGGGTAAGAAAGCCTTCTGAAATTTTATTTTCTCTTTTATAGCCTACTTTTATTTTATCTCCTGGACTAAAATAACTTAAGTATTCATCAAAGCTACCTTTACTGTTTATGTCAAAATCATTTAATTTCAGAATGATATCATTTTTTTTAAGTCCCATTTTTTCAGCAGCGCCCTCCTTTTGAATGTAGGATGCTATTACGCCGTCTAAATTGTCAAGCTTTAATTTATCGGAATAGGCAGTACTCAATTCGTCTACTTCTGCACCAAAGAATGGTTTTTGTACTTCGCCGTATTTAATAAGATCTTTTACTATTTTTTTTACAATGTCCACAGGAACAGCAAATCCATATCCTGTATAGGATCCCGTTTTTGAAAGTATAGCTGTGTTAATTCCAATTAATTCCCCTCGGACATTTACCAAGGCACCACCACTATTTCCAGGGTTGATAGCAGCGTCTGTTTGAATAAAAGATTCAATTGGGAATTGGCTGTTTACAATATTTATATTTCTACCTTTTGCACTAACAATACCCGCAGTAACGGTAGAGGTAAGGTTGAAAGGATTTCCCACAGCAAGCACCCATTCGCCTATACGAAGATCTTTAGAAACCCCTAGTTTTACAGCCGGTAAGTTCTGTGCTTCTATTTTGAGTAAAGCAAGATCCGTAGAAGGGTCTGTCCCAATAATTTTTGCTTGGTAAGTTTTTTTCTCATGTACGACTTCTATTTTTGTCGATTTGTCAATGACATGATTATTGGTAATTATATATCCGTCTGCGCTATAAATTACTCCAGATCCGGAGCCCTCTACTTGTTGAGTTGCACCTCCAAAATACATGTCAAACCAACTAGACGTATTTTGTTGTGAAAGCGTATTAATGAAGACCACATTTCTTGTACATTGAGCAGATGCTGCAATGAAATCTTCGTGCAATGAAGTATTCTGATATCTATTTATAGAAGCAAGCTCTACAGAAGGACTCTTTTCCGAAGAGTTAATATAAAATGATTTAGATGGGTACAGGAAGTTACACAAAAATGCACCTGATAGTCCAGAAACGAAAGCGATTAAAATTATTTTTACCTTTGACATACGATTTAAATGTTAGATATAAATAGTTTGTTTTAACGTATAAATTTAGAACGTAGTATTTAATAATATTCTCAAAGAAAATGCTAAAGTATTAAATACTACTAAATCTGCCAAAAATACTTAGAGGTAGCTTTTTTTCATACTTATCTTCAAGATAAAGTTCACCAATTTCTGGATTTTTAATATTTCCGAAAATGCTTTTGAGCAACGTTTCTACTATTAGGGCTGAAAATCCAATAGAATATAAATTTAAGATAAAGAAATGATTTTCTTTATCTAATAGTTCATTACATCCTTTAAGAATTTCATTCAGTTGTTCTTCAATGATCCATTTTTCACCATTGGGGCCACGTCCGTATGAGGGAGGGTCTAATATTATCCCTTGGTATTTATTTCCACGGCGAACCTCTCTTTGTACAAATTTCATGGCATCTTCTACTACCCAACGAATATCTTTCAATTGGCTAGTCTCCATATTTTCTTTACCCCAAGAAATTACTTGTTTTACCGAATCTACATGCGAAACATCTGCACCTGCAGCCTTTGCTGCTAAAGAAGCTCCTCCGGTATAAGCGAAAAGATTAAGTACTTTAGGTGTGTTGCCTAATAATTTTACTTTTTTATAAATATAGTCCCAATTGGCAGCTTGTTCTGGGAAGATCCCCACATGTTTGAATGAGGTCAAACCTAAACGGAAGCTAATTTTATAATTTGAAGGTTGATAATTGATGTACCATTGCTCTTTCATCCCTTTTTTAAGAATCCATTCACCTTTTTCTGGATTACCAGCTTCTTTGCGAAAAACCGCATTTGAAAGCTTATCCCACTCATTTTCAGACAATGAAGTATCCCAAACAGCCTGAGGTTCGGGGCGAGATAATATAAAAGAACCAAATTTCTCTAATTTTTTGTAACTTCCGCTATCTATTAATTGATAGTCTGAAAAATTTTCAGGTTTTAAAAACAACATTGGAACAAATTTAGACTTTTATTAGTATAAGTATTGGCATAGAAGGTATCTGACTATAAAGATGAACAAAAAATTATTAATACGGCTAAAGCGAAGTAAATTATTTAAGCTAAGGTTTACTTTATTCTTTACATTCATCTTAGTTTCTTTGATGGTCAGTTCAATATATTTTACTTATAACATTCCTAAAAGAACAAACCTTAACGAGGTAAATCTTAATAATATTTATAACACTTGGAAAATTGTGAAGTATTATAAAAATGGTAAGTTGGTAGTCAATACCAATAAATTTCAAAGTTTACGTTTTAGGATCAATGCAGACGGCACTGCTGATTGGATTAAAGAAGGTCGTGAATCTAATATTCCCTTCAGTATAACGAAAGACGGGTCACAGCTAATCGCTAATAATGGAGGAGGAATAGAAAACGTAGAAACTATTTATGAGCTTTCAGAAAACAGGCTACGTTTTGGAAAACGAAATATTCTTTCACATTACGAGTATGTAATGGTACCTTATAATTTTGTGATTAATTAATTTTTCCCTTTGCGAAGGAATTAGTGTTATTTTTTTGTACAATTTTTTTAAAATAAATCGTTATAATCAAAAAATATATGTCATTAAAAAAGATTCTTCAAAGCTCATTTATATGTTGCTTAATGTTTTTGGGGCTTATTTTAGTCTTCAATTTTACATCAGTAGATTTTCTTACCAAAAAAACTTCCACAAGTCTTTTAAATCTTCAGGATGGGGATATCGTCTTCCAGATCAATCAATCTGGTCAAGGGAAAGCTATTCAATTGGCTACTCATTCTAAATATACCCACTGTGGAATTGTGTTTAAAGAAAATAACAAATTTGTTGTTTACGAAGCAGTTCAACCGGTAAAAAAGACTCCTTTGACAGAATGGGTGAAATACGGAGAAAATAATCTTTATGTAGTTAAAAGATTAAAAGATTCCAATGCTATTAGTAGTGCCATAGTTACTAAAATGAAAAAGAAGTACAGTGAGTACGAAGGAAAAAATTATGATTTATATTTTGGTTGGTCAGATGAAAAAATTTATTGTTCTGAGCTTGTATGGAAATTATATTATGAAGCTACAGGATTAGAAATAGGGAAACTGCAGAAATTAAAAGAGTTTGATTTACGTCATCCAGCAGTGAAAGAAAAACTTAAAGAGAGATATGGAAGTACTATTCCTTATGAAGAGATGGTGATTTCTCCTGCTGCTATATTTGAGTCTGAGCTTTTAGAATCAGTAGTAGTAAAATAACATGTTATTATTTTAAAGGGAGAATTATTCTGAACGTAGCTCCTGTCCAAGGCATACTTTCTAATTCAATTTTTCCTTCCAACATTTCAACATGAGATTTGACTAAAAATAATCCCATTCCTTTTCCTTCAACATGATCGTGAAAACGGCTGTAGAGTTGAAATATTTTTTGCCCATATTTTTCGGTGTCGAATCCAATTCCTTTATCTTTAAATGAAAGGATTAAATTATTGTCTACTACTTCAGCGATAATATGAATAATGGGATTTTGGTTGGGCATAGCATATTTTATACTATTTGAAATAAGATTGTAAAAAATACTTACCATTATACTTTTTATAAAATGTATTTTTTCAACAAAAAAATGATCGTGAATTTCTGCAGCACTAAATTGTATTTCGTTAGATAAAAGTAGTTTTACTTCTTGTAGAATTTCATAGATAGAAATGAAATTTGTTTTTTCATGACCTAGTTTTTTTTCTACTAATATATGATTAAGATCTTTGATAATCTCATCCATTGCTAGTACAGTGGTATTCATGTGGTCCATTAGTTTTTGTTCCTCAGGACTATTGCGAGGATATTTTTGTAATAGTTCTAGGAGGCCACTTACACGGGAAATCGGACCCCGCAAATTATGAGATATGATCTGATTGAACATATCTAATTGTTTGTATTCACTTTCTAGTTTAGTATACTGAAACTGTGCTTTGGTTTCTAATATCTCTTTTGTATAAATATCTGATTCTAATAATCGTTGTGTTTTAGAAAGTTCTTCCGTTTCTTTTGTTCTAAGATTATTGATTTTGACAAATGATCCTATAAACATAAAGATCATTAAAAACGAAAGAAGAAAGTTTAAATTAAAAAATAATGTAATTGTATCTTGATTAAAAGAATTTGGATTGGTATAAAAACCATTATGATACAATACATTCATTAAAAATGCATTTATTAAGTAGGAAAGTAGCGCTAGGTAGAGTAATAGAGGTTTGGAGCTATCAAAAGTGGAATATACAGTAAGTGGAGTAGTGAAAAAATATAGATAAAAACCTGCTTCATACCCCATAATATAACTAATAGTGAAGACAGAATAATTAGTCACAAAAATATATAAATAACGGGCATAGTTTGGTTTTCTTGCTCTTAGAAGTAAGAAGGTAGAACCAAACATGATGCAATAAGAAAATGATAATAATGCTAAGTCCGGAAGTTTTAAAAATAATCCGAGTATAATAAATTCAATGGCAACTATGAAACATATAATAACTTGCCAGTTAAAAGTTACTGTTTTCTCTTTTTCGTTTTGATTAAAGCCTTCATAAATTCCATTGTTTGAAATCTCTGAAAATACACGCTTAACTATGCCACCCTCTCCCATAGTAATTGAACATTATTTTAATAAAGTTAAGCTTGCCAATTCTTCACATCTTCCATGGTGGGATTTGACACTTCCAATTTCATTTTCTTTCTCATACCACACAAATCATTGAAGAGTTTATTTGGATTTTGAGATTTGAGCTGATCTAATGTATTAATACCCATTTTCAAAAGCAATGGTATAAAATATTCTGGAACTCCTGCTTCACCAAAAAGATCAGTATCTGAGACTTGTTTTTTTTCAGGTCTCATCTGGGGGAAAAACAATACGTCTTGTATAGAATGCTGATTAGTCATGATCATAGAAAGACGGTCAATTCCAATACCCATACCTGCTGTAGGAGGCATGCCGTATTCTAATGCACGAAGAAAATCATGATCAATAAACATGGCTTCGTCGTCACCACGTTCCATTAATTTTACTTGTTCTTCAAAACGTTCACGCTGGTCTATTGGATCATTTAATTCTGAATATGCGTTTGCTATTTCTTTTCCATTTACCATCAATTCAAAACGCTCTACAAGCCCAGCTTTAGAACGATGTTTTTTAGTAAGGGGAGAAGTCTCTACAGGGTAGTCTATAATAAAGGTAGGTTGTATATAATGCGGCTCACATTTTTCACCGAATATTTCATCGATTAATTTTCCTTTTCCAACATTGTCAGCAACTTCAATATTCAATTTTTTACAAACTTCACGTAGTTGAACTTCGTCCATACCTGTAATGTCTATACCTGTATATTCTTTGATAGAATCAAACATACTGATACGTTTGAACGGGCGGCAGAAATCTATTTCATTTTCTCCAGATTTAACAACAGTTTTGCCATGTAGTGCTAGTGCTACTTTTTCTAGCATTTCTTCTGTGAAATCCATCATCCAATTATAGTCTTTATAGGCTACATAGATTTCCATTACTGTAAATTCAGGATTATGAGTTCTGTCCATTCCTTCGTTGCGGAAGTCTTTTGCAAACTCATATACACCGTCAAACCCACCTACAATAAGTCTTTTCAAGTATAACTCATTTGCTACCCTCATGTATAAAGGTATGTCCAGTGCATTGTGGTGTGTTTTGAAAGGGCGTGCAGCGGCACCTCCAGGTATAGATTGTAAGATAGGTGTTTCTACTTCTAGGTAACCTTTGCTATTGAAGAAGTCTCTCATTGTGGAAACTATTTTTGTTCTCTTCATGAACACTTCTCTAACTTCGGGATTTACAATTAGATCTACATAGCGCTGTCTGTAGCGCTGCTCTGGATCGGAGAATGCATCATGTTGTATTTTATTTCCTTGTTCATCTTCGGTTTCTTTTACAATTGGAAGAGGTCTTAATGCTTTAGAAAGTAATTTTATGGAAGTGACATGAATAGAAATTTCACCTACCTGAGTAGTGAAGACATAACCATTGATACCAATCAGATCACCTATATCTAATAATTTTTTGAATACAGTATTGTATAATTCTTTATCTTCTGTGGGACAAATATCGTCTCTTCTTATATAGATTTGAATTCGGCCGGTAGCATCTTGTATCTCTGCAAAAGAAGCACTTCCCATAATACGGAAGCTAAGAATTCTTCCTGCTATAGAAATGTCTTTATAATCTATTTTAGCAGAGTCGTAATTTTTTAGAATATCATTAATTGCTACGTTTACCTTAAATTGTTCAGCAGGATAGGGATCAATGCCCATTTTTATCAGCTCTTCTCTTTTCTCTCTTCTTTTGATTTCCTGTTCGCTTAATAATTGCATATAAGTATTTTAGGGGTATATAATTGAAATCGAATAGTAAAAATAGGGTTAGTTGAATAGATAAAAAAATTTTACTTATAAATGAACTCCTCTGTTATTAAGAAATTATAAACATATACTATTTAATTGTTTTGAGTAGGCGTTAAAAGCCTCTTTATCAGTAAATAATAATTTAATAGAATAAATCATGTGTAGCGCAAAAACCGCCAAACATATTTATGATTGGGAATAATCGGGCTACAATTTTATCCTTTTCCTTATTTGAGCATAGGATAGATAGCCTTATCGATGTAGTAGAAGAAAATAAACCCGTTTTAGTAGCGTGTTTTTCTTTGGTATTTTGTTCTCTTAATTCTGTTTGAGATAATAGATCATTGTCGTTAAGAATGTCTATAACTTTATCTAATACACATTCTTCTACTATTATTTCTATTTTTTTCATCTTGATTAGTTTTATTTAATCAAAAGTAGAATTCAAATCTGTTTAGATTCTGATGGTTTATTGAGTACCTTATTTTAGTTTATTGATTCACGCTCACGGATCAGTTTTTTTGATTTTATTCGAAAGCGTATAAATAAAAATAAGGATACAAAAAGAAGTCCAGCTGATAGGCCGTACCAAACGCCTTCTATTCCTAGGTTCATTTCAAATGCTAACCAATATCCCAAAGGCAGTCCTAGTGCCCAGTAAGCAATAAGAACGGCAAGTGTGGGAATAACTACATCACCCATTCCTCTCAAAGCACCTAGTCCCACAACTTGTATTCCATCGGAAAGTTGAAAAAATGCAGCAATTAATAGCAACGTAGAAGCCATTTGAATAACAGCCATTTCTTGAATATATAAGGTTGGTAAATAGAATCGTAACAAAACAAAACTAATGGCCGTAATGCTCATATAAATAATAACTAAAAATAAAGCGCTGTACCCTGCTCTTTTTAATTCTTGATAATTTTTCTTACCTAATTCATTGCCCACTCGCACAGTTGCGGCAGCTGCAATACCTGTAGCTCCCATATAAGTAACCCCTGCCATACTCAAGGCTACTTGGTGAGCAGCTATTTCAATAGTGCCTAACCAACCAACAATTATAAAAGCGAAACCAAAGGCGCCAGCTTCTAGTGTGAGCTGTAAACCAATGGGCAAGCTTATCTTGGTCAAGTTAATAAATTTTATTTTACTGAATTTTATTTTACGCCATTCTTTTAAGTAGTCAGAAAATCGCTTATCGGTTAGTACAAAAAGTACCATTGCAATCGCCATAAAAATTCTAGCGATAAAAGTTGCGATAGCGATACCATTAAGGCCCATGGCGGGAATAATTCCTAGCCATCCATCCATGAAAACAAATATCAGTAGTACATTTAAAATATTAGAGCTGATACTAATGATCATAGCTTGTTTTGTGTAGGATAAACCTTCTGCAAACTGTTTGAAGGTTTGAAACAACATCAACGGTAAAATAGACCAAGCCAGCCATTCTGCAAAAGGCACGGCAGCTTCCACAACCTCTTTAGGTTGGTTTAATAATTTTAAAATAAACGCACTTTTATAAAGTAATAAAAACAGGAAAAGGGATAATATAAAGTTTAGAACTAAGCTATGTTTGAAAATGATACGTATTTCATTTTTGTCCTGAGCGCCATCTGCTCTAGCGATCAACGAGGTAGCTCCATAAGAAATTCCTATTCCTAACATCAGAACAGGGAAAAACATACTACTAGCAATGGCAGCGGATGCTAATGGCGTACTTCCCAATCTTCCTGCCATTATAGTATCTGCTACACCTACAAAAATATGTCCTAACTGACTTATTGCAACAGGAAGCGATAAAATAATAAGCTCTTTATAATGATGAATATAATTTTTACTGAACATCTCTTACTAATTTGGGGTGTTGACAATTTGATAATTTGACGATGTTCATTTAGGATTTAAATATTTTGATAATAGTAAAAGTCAAATTTATCATTTTATTATCAAATCATCCTATTATAAAAATTACTAAATTATAAAATTGTTTTTCGTCTTTTCAATTCACTACGAATCAACTTTAACTCTCTGCCTATTTGACCAGTAACAGATTTGTTTTCTTCTGCCCTTCTAAATAGATAAGGCATCACCCAACGCAAAGGACCGAAAGGTAAATACTTTGCCACGTTATACCCATTCTTGGAAAGATTAAAGCTTATGTGATCACTCATTCCATACAGTTGAGCAAAATAAATATTTTCGGAATAAGCAGGTAAATTATTTTCTTTCATCAATCTCGTTAACAACATGGTGCTTTCTTCGTTATGCGTGCCAGCACACATAGGAATTTTATTTTTTATACAATATTCTAATGCATCATTAAAAGCCTTGTCGGTGGCTTCTTTAGTTGTATGGATAGGAGAGCTGTAATTATATAATTTTGCATGAGCAGTTTCTTTTTCCAAATAAGCGCCTCTTACAAGTTTTACCGCTAATTTAAATCCTTCCATTTGGGAGAGTTCAGTCAGAAATTGAAGCGTAGAAGTCGAGGCGATTTTGTACATCTGTATGGTGGTATAAACAACCGCCTTTTTTTTATTGAATTTTCGCATCATTTGCAAAACTAAGTCATCAATAGTTGTTTGTATCCAACTTTCTTCAGCATCAATAAGGATTTTTACGTCATTTAGAAATGCGACTTCACAAAGACTATGAAGTCTATGTTTTATTCTTTCAAGTCCTTGAGATTCCCGTTCATTTAGAGGTTCAATCTTTTGGACTTTTTCTAATAATGCAGCAGAACCTAAGCTGGATAGTTTTAAAACGGCATAACCAATAGCTTTTTGTTTGGCTGCTAAAGAAATTGTTCGTCGTATAATTTCTGTATTTTCCGCATAATTTTTTTCTTCTGATTCTCCTTCTACAGAATAGTCAGGAATGCTCTTAATTCCGCTTTTAGCAAGCTTATTTATAATCTTTAGACACTCTTCAAGTGTTTCGCCACCACAAAATTGCTTGAAAAGCGTTCGTTTAATGATTTTTTTTATTGGAAAATTAAGTCTTAATAAGGTTTTAATGAAAAAAATGCCTAATTTTGTGAGTTCTGGGACACCCATAAGCGTAAAAAGGAAGTTCATCTTTCTCAACTCGTTGGTAGATTTGTCTGAAAAGGCGGTTGTGGTGTCTCCGAAAGAAAGTTGTTTATCAGTCATAGTCTGCAAATAGAACTTTAATATTAATCAATTTGTTGGCTATTTTTACAAACGTACAATAAAATTATGAACGTAAATCTTAATGTGAATCCACTCGAGAAGTGGGCGAAAATGAAAAGCAAGCCACTTGTTATCGCAGGACCTTGCAGTGCAGAAACGCCAGAACAATTATTAGCTACTGCTAAAGGCCTTCAAAACCTAAAAGTAGATGTGCTAAGAGCTGGTATATGGAAACCAAGAACTAGACCAGGTGCTTTTGAAGGTGCGGGTGAAGAAGGTTTGAAATGGTTGGCCGATGTTAAAAAAGAAACCGGGATGCCTATTGGTACTGAAGTAGCGTATACCGAGCATATAGAATTAGCCTTAAAGTATGGCGTAGATGTACTTTGGATTGGTGCTAGAACAACTGTAAGTCCTTTTGCTATTCAAGAAATGGCAGATGCACTTCGTGGTGTGAAAGACGTAGCCGTTTTGGTAAAAAATCCAACACACCCTGAATTAGGTTTGTGGATTGGTGCTTTCGAGCGTTTGAACCAAGCAGGTATTGAAAATTTAGGTGCTATCCACAGAGGTTTCTCTACGTTCGATAAAACTAAATTCCGTAACCAACCTATCTGGTCAATTCCAATTGAACTTAGAAGAATTGCACCACAAATTCCTATTATTTGTGACCCTTCTCACATAGCAGGAAGACGTGATTTGATATTTGAAATCTCACAAAAAGCAATGGATCTTAACTTCGACGGTTTGATGATCGAAACACACATCGATCCTGAGAAAGCTTGGAGTGATGCAGATCAGCAAGTGACTCCAGAAAGATTAGGAGAAATTCTTTCTGAACTTAAAATACGTCAAGGTTTTTCTACAGATCAATTATTTAACGATCAATTAGAAGAATTAAGAAGAAAGATCGATAATATAGACAGAGAAGTTCTTGAAACATTGGCTGCTCGTATGGCTATTGTTGAAAAGATCGGAGAATATAAAAAAGAAAACAACGTGACTACTTACCAAGTAAAACGTTGGGATGATATTATGAAAAACAGAGCAGAACTTGCTAAGAAAATGAATCTTAACACAGAATTTGTTACTGAAATTTATAAAATCATTCACGAAGAGTCTATACGTAGACAAACGGAGATCATGAAAACGGTAGAGTCAAAAGCTTAATACTGATTTTGAGACACTAGATTTTGAAAACGGGGCAATAGTCCCGTTTTTGTTTTAAGTAGATTTTTTGAGTTGAAAATGCTATAGGGGTCTCGTTTTTTGTTTTAACTATTTAACGTATTTTTGTGAAACATAAAAATTTATACCTTATGTCAAAACCAAACGTAATCATTACCCAAAATATTCAGCAAGAACTTCAAAAATTTATTGCGAATAACACCTACTCTAAGATATGTGTCATTACAGACCAAAATACAAAGGCTCATTGTTATCCGCTTATTAGAGAAGTGGTAAAAGGTAATGGTATACTTATTCAGATCCCTGCAGGAGAAGAGGCTAAAACTATTGAAACCTGCCAAAAAATATGGCAATATATGACAACGGCACAACTTGACAGAAAGGCCTTGGTTATTAATCTAGGCGGTGGGGTGATAGGAGATATGGGTGGTTTCTGTGCTTCTACTTACAAACGAGGAATCGATTTTATTCAGATTCCCACTACTTTACTATCACAGGTAGATGCGAGTGTGGGTGGTAAATTAGGGATTGATTTTACAGAGGAAAATGGAAATGTATTTAAAAATCATATTGGAGTTTTTAATGAACCCAAAGCAGTATTAATCGATATTAATTTTCTTTCTACACTTGATAAACGTGAATTGCGTTCTGGTTTTGCTGAGATCATTAAACATTGTTTGATAGCCGATAAGCAGAAATGGGATGTTATTTGTGCCCGTTCTTTTGATGAACAAGACTGGACAGACCTTGCAGCGCATTCGGTAGCAATAAAATCAAAAGTTACAGAAGCGGATCCACATGAAAAAGGATTGCGAAAAATTCTAAACTTTGGTCACACACTTGGTCATGCAGTAGAAAGTTTTTATTTGAATTCTAAAAAGAAATTATTGCATGGTGAAGCAATTGCTATTGGAATGATCTGTGAAAGTTTTATTGCTGCAAAAAGAGGATTCATAACCATGGAAGATCTTCAGCAGATTTCTTCTTACATCGTTTCGGTGTATGGTAAACCAGAGATCCCCTCGAAAGATATCAATCATATCATACCACTTACTCTGCAGGATAAGAAAAACGAAAATTCAGAAGTGTTATTTTCTTTACTTGAAGAAATAGGGATTGCCAATTATAACGTGTCTGTGGGTGTAGAAGAGATGAAAGAAAGTATAGAATTTTATAATTCTTTTACCGATTATTTTTACAATTCTATACGATTTTAATTGATAACGAAGACTATCCTTCTTTCATCTTTTGTAAAAAATCATCTTTTTTGTTGATCGATAATTCTAGTTCCGAGTCATCACTCATAATGATTTGTCCTGTTTTCCCTTTGCGGTATTTTTTTACGAATTGAAGATTTATCAGATGAGATTTATGTACGCGCATAAATCCGTATTCTTCTAAAATTTGTTCGTAAAATTTTAATGTTCGACAAATCAACATTCTTTTACCACCTATTAAAAAGAAGTCGGTAAAGTTATCGTTAGCTTGACAACGTATAATGTCTTTTACCTGAATCACCTCAAAACCATCAAGCACAGGGAGTACAAGTTTTTGTAATTGTCCGTTAATAGTTTTAATGTTTTCAATTAAAATTTTTGTATGGATACTGGTCGATTTTTTCTCTTTTGAAATTTTTATTTTTTCGACAGCAGCTACCAATTCATCAATATCGATTGGTTTTAATATATAATAAGCAGCACTAAGGTTAAGTGCTTTAAGGGCATAATTGCTAAAGGCAGTTACAAAAACCGTTTCGAAGTTTATTTCTTTTACTTGTTCTAATAAATCAAAAGCATTGCCAAATGGCATCTCTACATCAAGAAATACAATATCGGGTTGGTTTTTTTCGATTTCAATTAGTCCTGTTTTTACAGAGTCAGCAGTTGCGCAAATCTCAACGTCTGGACAATATTTAGTCAAGTAGTTAGAAAGTGTTTCTCTACTAGCGGTTTCGTCGTCTACAAGAATTGCTTTAAGCATATTATTAAATAGGTTTAGATATTTTTCCAGGAAGTAGTATTATAACCCTTGTACCACTGTCTTCCTTGTCATGAAATAGATCTTCAATAGTTATTAGAATATTCTTTTTATAAATCTCATTGATTATTGAAACTCGATTCACTGTATTTTTTATGCCAGTAGAATTTCCCATTTTCTGATTGTTAGTTTTTAGTTCAGCTGATTTTTTTCTACCTACACCATCATCTTCAATAGTAACTTGTAGTTGATTGTTTGCTAAAAGCTGAAAAGAGATGGACAATTTTCCTTTTTTTTCTTTATAACGTAACCCATGCCAGACAGCGTTTTCAATATAGGGTTGAATTAGCATAGGCGGGATCTCAAAAGCATCTTTGTCAATCTCTTCGTCGACAGTAAACGTGTAGTCAAATTTTTCACTGAAACGAAAATGTTCTAACCCAAGGTATAATTCAAGAATATTAATCTCTGCAGTAAGCGATACAAAATCTTCTTGCGAATTTTCCATTACCATCCGCATCAATTTTGAAAAGTCGGACAAATATTTATTAGCAGACTTCTCATCATTTTTAGAAATGAAACTGTTAACTGAATTTAGGGCGTTGAAAATAAAATGAGGATTCATTTGGCTTCGTAAAGATTTCAATGCCAATAATTGGTTAGCAATTCTTCTTTTTTGAGCATTCTTATACAACAAATAAGACGCAGCAACAATAATTAGTATTCCTACTATTAATGCGTAGATAATTACCATTTGTCGGCTTAGCCGTTCTTCTTTCGCTGTTTGCTCACTAGTGAGTACTTCAATTTTTTGTTGATTTAATTCAATATTTTTTTCTAATAACTCAATTTGTTTTTGTTTTTCAGTAAGTGATAAATTAGAGCTTAACGCCAATTCTAATGCTCTTTCTTTTTTTAATAAAATAGAATCTTTAAGTGTAACATAGTTCTGATAAAACTCCATTGATTTTGTATAATTATTTTTTAAAGCATAAGCGCTAGAAAGTTGTCTGTATACTTCTGCCTTTTCTTCAAGCTGCCCATTTTTACCTATTAATTCTAAACTCCTATTTAAATAAGGGATTGCTTCTTCAGGACGTTTCGTATCTATATAGGTTTTTGCAATAGCAATATTTTCTATATTTTCTGATACTATATCATTTTTTTGAATGCTAATATCCAACGAACGCTTACGGACATTTATTTCTTGGTCGTATTTTTTCTCTTTCTTAAGAATAGAACTTATATTTTCGTTTACACTATTGATAGATTTTATATCGTTGCTGTTTTCGGCAATTGTTTGCGCACGATTATAATATTCAAGTGCTTGTTGATTGTTTGATTGTTGTTCGTAAACTTCACCAATTTTTTTGTTTGCCTTAACGATTCCTGATTTATTGTCTTTAGTTTGTTCTTCCTTTAATATTTCTTTATAATCGCTTATGGCTTGGTTCTTTTTACCTTGTTTGGTATAAATGCCTGCAATTTTATATTTCACTTTCAATGCTTCAGCTTCGCTAATATAATTTTTATAAAGCTCCAGCTGTTCTTTATATAACCGTAACGCCTCTTCTAGATTTCCCGCTTGATCATAACAATCTGCTAACTGTATACGGACTTTGGAAAGAGCAGTCTCATTTTTTAGTTCTGATAAGAGCTGAAAAGATTTAAGTGAATTTTTAAGAGCAAGTTCGTTAAGATTACTTTTTAAATTTATTGCTCCTAATACTCGGTAGGACTGAGCTTCGTAATATCTATCTCCTGTTTCAATACTTTCTGTTAAGGCAAGTTCTATTATTTCTACAGCTCCTTCAGGATCTTTATCCATAATTGCTTCTGCTTTTGAAATCAATGGGCTTATAGAATTTTCTCTTTTTGAAAAACTGTTTTTTGATTTTTTTTCTATGGATGTTTTTTGTTGTGCATTACAAGTAAAAGAAAACAGAAGGATCCCAAACAAATAAATGACAGCTATTATGAATTTTCTTAGGGTAGTATTAGTAGTTGTTTTTTTCATACGATCAATTTCCAACAGGATTCTTCTCAATTCTAGGACAATTAACCATATTTTTACTTACAAATAAAAGCCTTTGTACAAAATAATTTTTTGATTATCAATACATTGAAAGACAATAAAACTTTCACTCATTGAGAGTACCGTTTCACTAAGTGCGGAGTCTAGTACACTAATTTATGGTGGAATGTAGTGATAAGTACAATTATCTTTATTTCAATAATAACAATTGAACAGAATACTACACATTTTAAACACTATCGTTATGAACAGAGAAATTAAATCACTTAAAACTAAGGCGCTCAAAGGCACTTCTATGTTTCTTGCATTTGTTATACTCTTAAGCTGCAGTCCTCAAAGTAGAGCAGAGGATATAAATGGTAGAAAGGATATAAAAGAAACAAAGGCAGCAAAGAAAATAAAAATTGCATTACTTCTGGATACAAGTAGTAGTATGGATGGATTGATCGAACAGGCTAAATCACAATTATGGACAATGGTCAATGAACTGTCAAAAGCAAAATGTGCTGACGAAACCAAACCAACGTTAGAAATTGCTTTGTATGAATATGGAAACGATCGACTATCCGCTGCAGAAGGTTATATTCAAATGGTGACACCGCTTACCCATGATTTAGATAAAATTTCTGAAGACTTGTTTAAACTTACTACCAATGGAGGAAGTGAATTTTGTGGTCAAGTAATCAATACGAGTTTAAAACAATTGGATTGGAACAGTACAACGGATGATCTACAAATTATCTTTATTGCAGGTAATGAACCATTCACACAAGGATCGATGGATTATAGAAAGGTATGTGCAGATGCAAAGAGTAAACAAATAGTGGTGAATACAATTTTCTGTGGAGATTTTGATTCTGGAATTTCTCAACAATGGAAAAATGGAGCCGATCTAACTGGTGGATCTTATATGAGTATAGATCAGAATAGAAAAACTGTTTTTATCGAATCTCCATACGACGATCAAATTACAAAGTTGAATGGTAGCCTGAACGAAACGTACATTTACTATGGTAATAAAGGTGTAGAGCAAAAACAAAAACAAATTACGCAAGATGTCAATTCGGAAACGTATGGAAAGCAAAATACTGTTAATAGAGCGGTTTCTAAAAGCTCTCATGTTTATAAAAATTCTACTTGGGATCTAGTGGATGCAAAAAAAGAAAATATGGATATTACTAAAGTTGAAAAACAATACCTTCCAAAGGAATTGCAATCAATGACTCCTGAGCAGTTAAAGGTTTATGTAGAACAAAAAGAAAAACAACGTTCCGATATTAGCAAACAAATTCAGGAATTGAATACAAAGAGAGAAGTGTTTGTGAAAGAAAAAACTAAGCAAGAAGCGGGAACAACCCAGTCGCTCGACGATGCTATGATGAAAGCTATTCGTCAACAAGCAAAAACAAAGAGTATGGTATTTGAAAAGTAAACTGTTTAATGAGGTAGTTTAAAGTGAGTGTACAATTATCGAAAGATGGTTGTGCACTTTTTTAGTTGGTGAATTTTTGAATTGCTTTTGATAATTTTAAGAATAGGAGAATTATGCTATGTTATTTAAAAATACGAGACACTGTCTCGTATTTTTAAAGATTTCAAATTTGTCATGCTTTTAAATGAAACACTACAGGAAAATATATATTGAATTTCATTATTCTTTATATTGTCTAATTATAGTCTCCGTTTTCGCATTGTTGCCCGTAGTCCTTACCTCTTGCATATCTGCTTCGTGATCGTCACGAATTGTTTTGGCAAGACCGAAGCAGGAGCCGATTGTAAATACTAACCCCATTACCAAATATCCTTTCATCCAGTAGTCGAGCGGAAGATGGTAGATTCCTATTCCCATAAGGGTTACAGAGAGTGCAAAAGAAGCCCACACTTGAAATCTCCAAGCAGCAGTGTTTTTAGTCATTTGTTGATTTTCCATACTTGTTTATTTTTAAAGTTAATTGATAAAATTTTTCAATATTTAGAACAGAGATAGTGGCGAGTGCTGCAAATAAATGTTTTAAAGTATGACCACTTATGAGTTGTCCAAGGGAGTAGAAGTCTTGGTCTCCATATTCAAAATATTTTGCAACAGCATAAAAGCCTATCATTGGTAGGAGTAACTTTTTTAGTGTTCCTTTTACAGGATATAAAAACATAATAATGGGAATAAAAATCATCGGGTAAAATTGTATAAATATATAAGGTCGCAAATCGCCATGGCCTTTTAATTCTGTAACATACCAATAGACAACACTCGATATTCCGATGAAGAGAAGAGGAAATAAAAGCATTTTTCCCGAGCGTTCTTCTATATGTAAAGAAATAATGCTTGCCAATAAGGACATGAAGGTAATGGTCATGGGAAGTCGATCCCAGATTAGGCTGTGATTGTCGGGTTGCCAATGATAATAAGCCGATCCTATGCCAGTAAGTAGGACTCCTATAAAAAAGATAAGTAGTGCCGTTTTGGGAAATTCTGGTGATTTATTTTTCGACAATTTTACTAAGCCAACGATACCGATTATAAGAAAGGGAAGATTGGAAATTACATTCATGAAGTTTGGAATCCCTAGTAAGGTATTCTCATCAGCAAAATTGTGGTAGTGTGGATCCTGAGCAATTGGAGGTAAGGCAAATAAAAGACCGAGAAGTCCTATTGTTAGAAAAACAATTATGCCAATGTGATTTCTGTTAAATTGTTTTTTCATAACTAGCGCTTTTGCTTTTGTATGAAACAAATGTAAAACTGAAGGAGGTAGGTTAAAACTCTATTTTGTCTTTTCAAGGACTTTTAAAAAATGAAAATAATGCCTATTTTTAATTAAAAATGTACTTTATTGTAATTTTTACGGACTTTTATATATAATATAAATAGTTTATTTATTTAATTCTCTTCTCATATCTCTGTCTACATCACGAGATTTTATGTCTTCACGTTTATCGAATAGTTTTTTACCTTTTGCAAGTGCGATTTCAAGTTTTGCAAAGCCTCGATCGTTTACAAAAAGTTTTGATACCGCAATACTGAGCCCTTTCTCTTCTGATTTTTCTAGTAGTTTTCTCATTTCTATTTTCTTCAACAACAATACACGATCTCTTTTTGAATCATGGTTGTAATGTGTGCCTTCTTTGTAATGAGAAATATTGATTGCTTTGGCAACTAATTTATCGCCAATAAAAACACAAAAAGCATCCTGTAGGTTTACGTTACCTTGACGTATAGATTTTATTTCAGTACCTGTTAAAACAATTCCTGCAATATAAGTGTCAATAAAACTATATTCGAATCGAGCTCTCTTGTTACTGATACTAATATTTTTGGAAAATCGTTCCTTATCCTTACTCATGGCTACTTCGTTAGACTTTTTCTGTAGCGAAGGAATATTCTTTCACTGTATTTATAAAACATTTTACTTTATCAACTTTGGTATCAGGATAAACGCCATGTCCAAGATTGGCTATGTATTTTTCTGGCCCAAATTGTTGTAACATATGTTGAGTATGTTTTTTAATTTCCTGGTCCGAAGCATATAAAATACACGGGTCAAGATTTCCTTGAAGTGTTTTTTCTGCACCGATAAGATTTCTAGATTCTTTTATACCCATGTTCCAGTCAAGACCTATTGTGCGGCAATTGAGTTGTCCCATTTCCTTCCTAGCAAAGAAAGCACCTTTAGCAAAAACAGTTACAGGTACTTCGTTTATGGAATTACAAATTTGAGTAATGTAAGGGTGAGAGAATTCTAAATACGTTTCAGGAGAAAGTATGCCTGCCCATGAGTCAAATAACTGAACCATGTCGACGCCATTTTTTATTTGTTCTTTTAGATATAAAATAGTGGTATCTGTGATTTTTTGAAGAAGCATGTGTGCCAATGCAGGTTCAGAATAAAGAAATTTCTTAGCCTTAGCAAATGTTTTTGATCCACTACCTTCTACCATGTATGCTAATATTGTCCATGGCGCTCCAGCAAAACCGATTAAAGGGACTCTTCCGTTAAGTTCTTTTTTTGTGATTCGAATAGCTTCATAAACATATTCAAGATCTTCTGCAGCTTCTTTTATTTTTAAATCAAGAATATCTTTTTCTGAAGTGATTACTTTAGGAAATACTGGACCTTTTGCTTCATACATTTCATAGATCAATCCCATCGCTTCGGGCACTACCAAAATATCGGAAAATATAATAGCAGCATCCACCTCTAAAATATCAACGGGTTGAATAGTAACTTCGGCAGCAAGTGAGGGTGTAGTAGCTAATTCTTTAAATCCACTTAGCTTTTCTCTTATGGCTCTATATTCAGGAAGAATTCTTCCTGCTTGTCGCATAAGCCAAACAGGAGTCCTTTCGGTCTTTTCTCCTCTTGCTGCTCGGAGAATAAGGTCGTTTTTATAATTCATGGCGCAAAGATAATAAAGATTTTTACAGTTTTTTTTTGTTCCCAGGCAACCCTTTGTACTTAAATCTTGTCTTCTTAGTATAAACTCATTAAAAACAATCAAAATCATGAACAAAATACTTTTAATTATTTCAATTTTAGCAGTTTACGTGTCTGCACTCACCAGTTGTAAAAATAAGAAACAAGACGTCATAACTCCTGTTGCTAATAATGCTTCTCGAACAGTAAATCAATTTTTTGCTAATAATGGAGCTAAAAAGCAATCTTTTACTATAAATGTAGACAATTCAACTGCAGTAGTTACAGGAGATGAAGGGACTGTTATAACTTTTCCTAAAGGGGCATTTTCAACCAAAACTGGTCAAGCGGTTTCTGGAGAAGTAAAAATTCAATTAATTGAAATTTTTAATCAAGCAGATATGTTACTGAGCGATCGCCCTACAACAAGCAATGGACAGATTTTGGTTTCTGGTGGAGAGATCTATATAGGAGCGACTTCAAATGGTGAGGAGCTTCAATTAAATGATAGTACTTCGATTTTATTTACACTTCCTTCTGATTCTGTAGACAACGATATGACTCTATTTACAGGAGGTATTGACAGTAGCCAGTTCAATTGGACTGTTATTCCAGATGTTGTTACTACTCAGAATCAAGGTAATTTAAATGATACCTCTTGGGCTCAGGATACACTGCCTTATTTCTATTACGATCCTTCTAAATATATTTTCACAGTAAGCACACTTGGGTGGATTAATTGTGATAGATTTTATAATTCACCCAATACCACTGATATTAAAGTTGTTTGCAATGGTGTAGTGGATGATTATAATACTCGCGCCTTCTTAGTTTTTAATAGTATTAATTCTGTTTCTAGTTTATGGTCTTATACTCCTGGAGTATTTGATAGTGCTATTGTGCCAGTAGGAGAGAGTGTATCTGTTGTAGTTCTCACGCTCAAAGATGGTAAAGAGTATATAGGATTGAAAGATGTAATCATCACAAATGATATGGAGATTTTGGTAAATCTTACAGAAGCATCAGAAGTAGAAATAAAAGCAATTATTAAACAAAAATTTAACTAATATATTAAAAATGAGTAACTTTAAACTTTCTTTTTGATCTTTCAATTTGTAAAGTTTAAAGTTATTTTAAATTCATGATCTCAGAACAAGACCTCATTGAGGGTTGTAAAAAAGGCAATAGTAAAGCTTTTGAGACTTTGTATACAAAGTATTCAAAGAGGATGATGGCTATTGCCCTGAGATATTGTAATACTACATTTGAAGCAGAAGATATAGTACAAGAAACATTTATAAAGGTATTCGAAAAAATTGATACGTTTGATAGTAGTGGTTCATTAGAGGGATGGTTGAAAAAGGTTTTAGTGAATTATTCAATAACCTATTTTCATAAGACAAGTAAAGATAGAGGATTTGAGGATGTGTCTGAAATAGAATTGGTGGATGAAAGTGTTGGAAATGTATTTTCTAAAATCTCAAACGAGGAATTGTTAGATATATTAAAAACATTACCGTATGGATATCGTACAGTGTTCAACCTTCATGCAATAGAAGGTTATAATCATAAAGAAATATCGGAGCTCTGTAAAATTACAGAAGGTACTTCAAAGTCTCAGCTTGCAAAAGCTAAAGCAATGCTGAAAGGATTAGTTATAAAAAAATTCTGTATTACAGATGAACGAGAACGAAGATAATATAGAGGATTTATTTGGAGAGCGATTTTCAAATGATGAGGCGCCGGTTTCTCCGAGGGTATGGGCGAATATTGAAAAAACTTTACCTAACGGCAAGGGTGGTGGAACATGGTATACTAAAAAAATAGTTTTGCTTAGTTTACTTGGTGTTTTATCATTTGGTAGTATAACTTGGCTAATTGTTAAACCTTCTAATAAAATTGATACGAATACTTTTTTGTCTGACAAATCAACTTCAGCAGTTGAGCAAAATAAACTAGAGACAAACACCGAAACAAATAATTCTACTACCACTTTAAATAAGGATAACGTAAAGCATGATTTAATTCAGAAAAAAAACAATAGTCAAACGCAGAACAGTAAAGGGCAAATAAAAAATGATAAAGGACATGTTATTTCCTCGTCCACAAACAATAGTGTAGTCAATGGAGCCAACAGTTATAAAGGAATTCTACACGATGATACATCGGGGAAAAAATTAATAGGTAAGAATAATAAAGCAACTAAAAATTTATTAGCTACAACCGTTGCTAATAAACCAAGTGAAAGCACCTTCAATAGTAATTCTTCAGTAGTTAATTCTTCTACACATAGTAGCTTAAAGGATAATTCAACCTTAGATAAGAATTTAACAAAAGGTACTATAACTACTGCTGTCAAAACTTCTAAAAATAATTCTTCGGATAATGATTCTGTGGTAAGTAATTCCTCTAAAAGTGGGACATTAAATACTAATTCAACAGTTGTTAATAATTCTACTGAAAGTCCTGTAACTAATGCTACACAGGTAGTTGCTACTTCTGGAAAGAATCCTTCGAATATTAATAATGTAAAAGATTCCTCTACTAGTGGTGTTTTGGCTACTAGTTCGATATTCGTTAAAGATTCAGTTAAGAGTAATAATAATAATAATAATTTAACTCCTACTATTACTCCTACTACTACCTTACCAAACACTTCAATAAATAATCCTGCGAATACTAATACATTAGTAAAAGATAGTTTAACGGACTTTTCTAAATCGGCTGCAATCAAAAAAGATTCTGAACTTTCTGAAATTAAGGTATTAGCTGATTTAAAAGAAGAAGATAAAAAGAGTTTAAAAGATCAAACCTCTAGTGATACTAAAATTGATACTACCGCTAATCTGGAGAAAGACGGTTCTTTTTTAGTAACGAATACAGCTCCACTTACTACTTTAGATTCATTGAAAAAAATATTAGCGGACACAACAGATTCTAAGATACCCGATTCTACCGATACAGCTGAAAAGAAGAAAAAAGAGAAAGCAGTACTCCGTCCTAGGTGGTCATTTGATGTGTTGCTAACGCCTATGTTGACGGGAGCTATTAGCAAAGCAAACGATCCTGTTTACGATTCAATTGTAGATCCTAAAAACAAACAAGATAAAAACCAACTTGATTTTTCTGTAGGAGGGATGCTTAATTATTCAATTTTACCTCGCTTAACTATTTCTTCAGGTATTATTTATTCCAGATATTCTGAAAAATATAAATTTGAATCTAGCCAAACTATTGATAAATCATATCCAGATTCGACAACTTTTATAGTGACTCCACCTGATTCAAATGGACAAGGAGGAAAGGATACCACTATTTATTTTATTAATTCAGACGTAGAAACGAAAAAATATTCCTCAACAAAAATTGATCGTTATACGTTTTTATCTATACCTATAACTATTTCTTATTCTATACTAGACAAACAAAAATTTGCAGTATCGACTACCCTTGGATTAAAGGTTAATCTATTGTTAAATGGAATAACCTATATTCGAAATGCTGCGAATACTGCTCTTGTGGAAGAGTCATCGGGGTATAATAAGATATCAATTTCATATATGGCTGCGATGGGTATGGAGTATAAATTGAATACTAAATTATCGGTGCTTGTGCAGCCAGCGATTAATTTCAATATGTCTTCTGTGTTTAGTAAAAATTCTGCTATTAGTCAGAAACCCTATTCGTATGGACTTAATGTGGGGCTTAGATATAGATTTTAAGAGACTAGAGAATAAGCCTGGTTTTAGTTGCAAGATACTTTATGAAAGTAAAATATGACTAATTAGATAGATGTAGTTTTAAATTTGAGAAAAATTTATATTTTTACTATCGTTAATTTTTTCGTATTTTGGTTTAATTAATATTGAAATATTTTGAATAAGAACTATAGTTTATTTGTGTTGATTTTTATAGTTGTAAATTCCTGTGTCTTTTTTGGTCCTTCTAGAGAAAAACTTTATTTAGAGGCGTTATCAAAAAAACCCTATGATGCCATTATTGTTCCAGGAGTACCTTATGATAGTGCATCAGGTGAATGGTCGCTAGCTATGAAAGGAAGAGTGTATTGGTCAAAGTACCTTTATGATAAAGGGATAACTAAAAATATTATTTATTCTGGTTCTGCAGTGTATACACCTTATTGTGAAGCTGAGATCATGGCAATGTATGGAAAAGAAATAGGAATACCTCTAGAACATATTTACACAGAAAATAAAGCGGAACATAGTACTGAGAATATTTATTATTCTTATTATATGGCCAAAAAAATTGGTTTTGAAAAAATTGCATTGGCTACTGATCCTTTTCAAGCAAAACTTTTAAAGAGTTATCCTAGAAGGTTGAAATTACAGATTGACTTTATTCCATTTGTATTTGATTCTTTAAGAACTATAGATACTAAAGAGCGAATAAGAATTGATGCGGAAAAGGCTAGAGTAAAAACGTTTGTATCGATTGTAGATAGAGAGAGTCGATTTAAAAGAATATGGGGTACAATGGGGAAAAATGTGAAAAGGGTAGAGGGAGATGTTAGGAGTAAAAAGCACATAAACGAGTAAAATGGGAATCACTTGTTTTAGGCGTGTGTCATATTAAGTTTTTTAAAGAGAGTATAAGTTGTATAAGGATCTTCTTTTTTTACTTCTATTGAATCCATTATTTTACGCACGAGCATAAGGCCAATTCCACCTTTTCTTTTTTCTTTAATAAGGTTAGCAATATCTGGATCTTCCTGAGTGGTATTATCGTAAAAATCTCCTGCATCTGTTATATTGAATAATACACCTTCTTGTTTATAGGAAATTTCTATTTCAAGGCTATTGTTTTTATCAGATTTGTTGGAATGAATAATTCTGTTTGCACATATTTCATCTACTGCCAGAATAATCATATTTATTTCATTTTCAGAAATTGACAATTTTGACAAGGTAGAATTTACAAATTTTCTAACCTCTTTAAGATTTTCTGTTGAACACGCTATTTTCATTCTCTCCGCCATTAATTAGTTCATCAACCCAATTGCATCTTCTTTCGTTGGTAATATTTTTATAAGATTGTCAAGTCCCAATATTGTAAAAACATTTTTTACTTTTTCACTCACATTATAAAGTATCATCGATACCCCATTATTTTCAAAATCCTGCAAGTAAGACATGAATACTCCAAGACCCGCAGATGATATATAATTCAAACGGCTACAATCCACTAATATTTTATTTTCTTTTGTTGAAAAAGCTTCTGTTAGAGTAGTGTCTAGTAAAATACTTGAACTTGCATCCAAATCGCCATCTATTAAAATAATATAAAATTCATTTTCTTTTAAAGTAGTAATAGTCATTTGATAAGTATTTTTACGTGAAAGGGTAGTGTTTAGTTACTGTTTAATTTAAACAAATTTTAGGACTATAACGCTATAATCATCGTTAAGATCCCTTTTGCCTGTAAATTCATATAAATCATGCAGTACTTTATCGGTCATTTGTTTAGGGGCCAATTCTATATTTTGAATAAGTATTTTTTGAAGATTTTCCATTCCGTATTCTTCCCCTTTTTCATTAGTGGCTTCAATGATACCATCTGTATACAAAATCAATAAATCATTTGTTTCAAAAGGGTAGCTGTTTTTTTCAATATGTTTTTTGTAGCTGTCGTTTCTTAGAATCCCTAGTCCAAGTCCTTTTTGTTCTAATATAGTAAAGACTTTATTTTTGTCTGAATAATAGAAAGACTGACAATGGCCTGCTCTTGAATAGTCAAATTTTTTATTTTCAAAATCGATAATAAAAAGGCTTAAGGTAATAAAAGAATTTTTTTCTAAACAAGCCCCCACAGCCTTATTGGCATATACCATAAATTCATCGGCTGGTAAATCAAGTTGGATTAGGCTTTGGAATATACCTTTCATTTGGGCCATATTAAAAGCCGCCGTGGTGCCATTTCCCGAAACATCTCCAATGGTAAGGGCTACTTTTTTGCCATCCGAATAGGGGTAAACATCATAATAATCACCTCCTACATCATCTGCGGCTTTCGAAAATGCATGTATTTGAAGATGATCATTAAGCATCATATTGGTGGGAAGTAGTCTTTTCTGAACTTCTTTTGCAATCTTTACTTCTTCTCTATAACGTTGGTTTTGTAACGCATCAGATACTAATCGATAATTTTTTATAGCCAGACTAGCTTGGCTTACGAATGCATATAATACATCGGTAGCAGTTTTGTCAAATCCATTATTTTTATTTTTAATCAATACCAGTGTCCCCAAAAATTCATTGTTAGAACTAAGGGGGAGCATTATAGAAGATTTATAAGGTAAATTCAGGATCCTTTCATTGTGTGATAAGGTTTTGAAGGATTTAATAGAATAAAGCTCCTTTTTTGTATTGATATGATTTTTTCTTAGAACTTTTTTTATTTCAAATACATCAATTTTGTCTATTTGTTGATGGATAAAAGCTTTAAAATTACCTTTTTCATCTACCATTTCTAGCCATCCCGAATCTGCTTCTACTGAATTGATACCACTTTGAAGTAATAGTTGATAAATATGCTCTTCTGTTACACCTTCTTGGATAGATTGATTTAATTTTTGGAATACTTTAACTTCTTCAATTTTGCGTTCAAAAACGGAGGAAGTAGGAAGATGAAACATTAGTACAAGTAGCGATACAAAAGCATAAAAAGTTATAAAAACAAGTAAGCCAAGTACAAATACATTTTCCATCAAGTCTATGCTGCTATTAGAAAGCTGATGCTCGTATATTTGTTGGAAATAGATTACGCAAATGAGGAGAGTAAAAGCAATTAAAACGATACTCCTTATTTTCTTTTTATAGTTTAGTAGTGCAATCCATTTAACATTTAAGCTAAGATATATTGCTAAAATTATAAATGGGCTTGTGAAAATGTAAAAATAAATTTTTTCTAATTTTTCACTACAATCGTCTTCTCCATAATATAAACATTCAAAATACTCAAAGAGATTTACTGGATTTACTTCAAAAATAAAGAAACTTGACAGTATAGAAATTAATACAAAATACTCAAGAATATGCCAAGCAATATTAGTTCGTGTGGTTTTATGATATAAAATAAATTTTTTCCAAACATAAAAAGTACTTGTTATAAAGATAATAATAAGACCAAGATTGAGATGGAAAAACAGAGCATATAAACTTTGGTTTTCTTGAATTTTGGCAGGAGTGAAAAATCTTATAAACAATAACAGCAGAATGGTGGTAACGCCCGTTATGAAGACCCTCCAAAGGTAATCGTCTTGGCTGGTAATTTTTTTACTTCCAATTTCTATTTTGAAAAATAAAATAGTAAAAAGAATAAACAAGCAAAGGAAATAATTGTAAAGGAAATCTGCGAGTGCAGGATTGATAAAAGGATTTTCTGTAAAGTAAAATGAAATATTTGATGCTAAAAGCAAAGACCAAGAAATAAAGGCCAATACTAAATATAATTTTCTATAAGATTTTACAGACATTCTTAATTAAATGTTTAAATAATTCAGGAGAGCAATTTTTACCTAACTCTCCTGATCAATCAATTTATAAAATAATAATTAGATTCAAAATATTATTTATCTACTATAATTTGGGGCTTCACTAGTTATTTGTACATCATGAGGATGAGATTCTTTCACACCAGCAGAGGTGATTTTTACGAATTTGGCATCTTTCATAGTTTCAATATTTGATGCACCGCAATAGCCCATACCAGCTCTTAGTCCTCCAATAAGTTGGTAGATGACTTCATTTGCAAATCCTTTATAGGGTACACGTCCTACTATTCCTTCTGGCACCAGTTTTTTGATATCGTCTTCGGCATCTTGAAAGTACCTGTCTTTAGAACCATCTTCCATTGCCTCCAAAGACCCCATTCCTCTGTAAGATTTGAATTTTCTGCCTTCAAAAATATTCATTTCACCTGGCGCCTCTTCTGTACCTGCTAATAAAGAGCCTATCATAATCGTATTTGCTCCACCGGCTATTGCTTTGGCAATATCTCCAGAGAATCTAATTCCGCCATCTGCTACCACAGGAATACCCATTTTTTTCAATGTTTTTGAGGCTTCATATACAGCAGATAATTGGGGAACTCCTACACCTGCTATTATTCTAGTGGTACAAATACTACCTGGGCCAATACCTACCTTTACGGCATCTGCACCTGCTTCAGCAAGTGCTAGTGCGCCTTCTCCAGTAGCTACATTACCCGCAATGAGGTCGATATCTTTGAATTTTTGTTTTATACTTTTAACGGCTTCGATTACACCTTTACTATGTCCATGTGCGGTATCAATACTAATAATGTCTACCCCAGCATTGATAAGTGCTTCCACTCGCTCAAATAAATCAGGTGTTACACCAACCGCTGCACCAACACGAAGTCTACCAAACTCGTCTTTGCAGGCCATAGGTCTGTCTTTTTTCTTAATTATATCTCTATAGGTAATAAGACCTTTTAATTTTTTGTTTTTATCAACTATTGGTAGCTTCTCTATTTTATATTCTTGAAGTATATCTTCCG
This sequence comes from Cytophagales bacterium, assembly GCA_031416415.1. GTDB lineage: Bacteria > Bacteroidota > Bacteroidia > Cytophagales > Cytophagaceae > JANYCO01. The sequence goes on from JANOTP010000131.1 coordinate 30,850, forward strand.
CTTTTGCCAAATCTATTCCTTCAAAAGCAGTGATGAGATTTTCTTTGGTCATTATCTCGGTCACTTTTCTGTTTTTATCTTTCTGAAATCTTAGATCGCGGTTTGTTATAATTCCTACTAGGATACCAGACTTGTCTATTACAGGAATACCGCCGATTTTGAATTCTGCCATCATTGCAACAGCATCACCAAGCGTAGCGTCTTCGTTAAGTGTAACAGGCTCTAGTATCATACCACTTTCTGAGCGCTTTACTTTTTTAACTTGTGCTGCTTGTTCTGCAATACTCATATTTTTATGAATAAAGCCGAGTCCTCCTTCATGTGCCATCGTAATAGCCATTCTATATTCGGTAACAGTGTCCATTGCTGCTGAGACCAATGGAATGTTTAGACGAATATTGCGGGAAAGATTAGTACTTGTGTCTGTTTCACGAGGAAGCACTTGAGAATAGGCAGGTAGAAGCAATACGTCATCGTAAGTGAGTGCTTCGTACAAAAATTTAGAAGGATCTAGGGACATTGCAAATAATGTTAATGTTACTTATTTGCAGGACAAAAGTACGTTTATTTTATCATTTATCAAAGATCTCAATAATCAAATTCTAAAATTTAGTATTATTGTGTATGAATAGATTAAAGTAGCATATTATCAAATCAAATTTGTATTTTCGTTTCAGATATGTTGTCCAAAAAAGCTAAATATGCCTTAAAGGCCCTCGTTTATCTTGCTAAAAAGAAAGAAAACGAACTTGTATTAATTTCTGAAATTTCTGTTCAGGAGCGAATTCCTAAAAAATTCTTAGAGCAGATATTATTAGAAATGAAAAAACATTTTATTCTACACAGCAAGCGTGGAAAAGAAGGAGGCTATTATTTAAGCAAAAATCCAGATGAGATTTTTATAGGCAATATCATACGAATTATAGATGGGCCATTAGCTCCTATTCCTTGCGTGAGTAAGCTTGGTTATCAAAAATGTGAAGAATGTATAGATGAAGCAACTTGTGAGATCAGAAAACTGATGAAACAGGTGCGGGATTCTACTTGCGATATTTTAGACAATACTACTTTAACTCAATTATTGAATATGAAAGGAGTAGTAGTTTTATAACTATTTTTATATAATTTTTAATATCAACAAGAATTTCGTCTTTTTTTTTAATTATACTTGTTTTTGAATTTATATTAATATTATTTTGTCTATCGAATTAATAGACAAAATAGAAACAGTATAGAATATGTATCTTTCATTACCATTAAATAACTATTTAAAAATTAAATCATTGAATACAATAAAATTAGCAGTCATTTTTATTGATTCAATCTATACTAAAATTATAGGGTTTGTATATTTATTGTATGCTTGTTGAAACTTATGCTTTTCCAATGATTTAATCTAAAACAAACATCAATCAAAGTATAAACTAATTTTAACATGAATAAAATAGTACAATTCGTCTTAATCATACCAGTAATGTTCCTTGCCAACCTAGCATGGGCACAAAATGCAGTACAAGGAGTTATAAAAGACTCTGAAGGACATCCTGTAGAAGGAGCTGTAATAGGAGTTGTAGGAACAAGTGTTTCTGCAATAACGGATTCTACTGGTAATTATAGTTTAAAAACTAAAAAACAACCTCCCTTCTCAATTCAAGTGAGTGTGGTAGGTTTTAAAACACAAGTAGTAAAGGTAGAACAATTACCAATTCCTTCTTCTTTAGACGTAGCTCTTGAGGTAGATAATCTGGATGCAGTTACCGTAGTAGCTCGACGCCGTGAAGAAAAAGTACAGGATATTCCAATTCCAATCACAGTAATTGGAGGTAAGCAAATTGACGAAGCGGGTGCTTTTAACGTGAATCGTGTGAAAGAATTAGTACCTTCTTTACAGCTTTATACCTCTAACCCTCGTAATACAGGTGTTAACATTCGTGGTTTAGGTTCGGCATTTGGACTTACCAATGATGGTCTTGATCCAGGAGTAGGGTTTTATATAGATGGTATCTACATTGCCCGTCCTGCTGCTGCTACACTTGATTTTATTGATGTAGAGAGAATTGAGGTATTGCGTGGACCGCAAGGGACATTATTCGGTAAGAACACTACTGCAGGTGCGTTAAATATAACAACCCGTAAGCCAACGTTTAAGCCAACTGGAGCGGTTGAAATTAGTGGTGGTAACTTTGGTTATATTCAAGCCAAAACGTCAATTTCGGGTGGAATTATCAAAAATAGATTAGCTGGGCGTTTATCTTTTTCAGGTACTCAGCGTGACGGAGTGATTCAGAACGTTAGAACTGGAAAATATATAAACGATATCAATAATCAGGGAGTGCGAGCTCAGTTGTTATTTACTCCATCTAGAAAGGTAGATATTATTTTGTCCGGAGATTTTTCTCAACAACGTCCTGATGGTTATGCTCAGGTAATAGCAGGAGTAGCGCCTACTAAACGTCCTGCTTATCGTCAATTTAATCAGATCATTTCTGACCTGAACTATAAATTACCAAGTGAAAATGCATTCGATCGTAAAGTAGATCATGATACTCCATGGAGATCAAACAACTCTCTTGGTGGCGTTTCTCTTAATGCAGATTTTAAAATTGGACCAGGTACTTTGACTTCTACTTCTGCTTGGCGTTATTGGAACTGGGATCCTTCTAATGACCGCGATTTCACGGGCTTACAAGTGTTGGCGAAATCTCAGAACCCCGCAAAACATCAGAATTGGTCTCAGGAAATACGTTATGCGGCCAAATTATCTTCTCGTGTAAGTGGTGTGGTTGGTTTGTTTGCACTGGGTCAGGAAATCAAAGTTAATGGAACAGAGGAATCTGGTAGTGCGCAATGGCGCTTTTCACAGAGCTCAACAAGTGCGCTGTGGGCAACACCAGGATTATTTGAAGGATACGGTATTAATACCAACTCGAAATTGAATTCATTCTCTGCAGCAGTATTTGCTCAGGTGGATTGGAATGTTTTCAAAGGGTTACATATTTTACCTGGTATCCGTTATAATTATGATGAGAAACAAGCTAAGTTTGATAGAAAGACATACGGAGGCTTACAAACTACAAACGCTGCGTTGATTGCTCTAAAGAAGGGTGTTTACAGTGATCAGGCGTATAATATATCTACGGATGAAAGAAACTGGTCTTATAATTTAACAGCATCTTACAAATTCTCTGATCGTTTAAATGCTTATGCTACCTATTCGAAAAGCTACAAACCGGTTGGTGTAAACTTAAGTGGAGTTCCATCGGGAACAGGTGGTGTCGCATTAACGGATCTTGCTGTTGTAAAACCTGAGGATGTATCTCATATCGAATTCGGAGTAAAGACTATGCCAACCAAACGTTCTACTTTAAATGCTACCTTCTTCAATTCTGATATCAAAAATTATCAGACACAAGTACAAGCTCCAGATGTTAGCTTAAACCGTGGTTACCTTGCTAATGCTGAAAGAGTATATGTTCAAGGGGTAGAAGTGGATTACAATATTTCTGTTACAAAATACCTTACCTTTTATGGAGGAGTAGCATACACTGAAGGTAAGTATAAAAAATTTACAAACGCACCTCTTCCATTGGAAGAAACTGGATTAACAATATCGTTCAAAGATATTTCTGGTGGTAATCTTCCAGGTATTTCTAAATGGGCTGGTTCTTTAGGAGGCGAGGTTTCTACAAAAGGAAGATTCTTCAATAATGATGGAAAATACTTCCTTGCCCTGGAAAGCTTTGGTCGTACTAAATTTTCCTCAAGTGCTTCCCCATCGACGTATTTGAATATTAAAGAATACGCTTTGTTGAATGCTAGAATTGGTTTCAATGCTGGAAAAGGATTATCTGTATTCTTCTGGGGACGTAACATTTTGGATAAAAATTATTATGAGCAATTATTGCCAGCAGGAGGAAATGCAGGTCAATTTGCAGGTGTTCTTGGAGACCAAAGAACATATGGTGCAACTTTGAAATATAATTTCTAAATTTATAAGCGAAAACAAGAAAGTTTAGATTAATTAAATTGTTGTTAGTTATCGTCAGAAACTAGCTAACAACAATTTAATTTTAAATTTTTATGAAAGTAAATAAAAAAAAGTGAAGAGTGTGAGTGTTCCCCAATAGTAATCGGGATGAGTAAAATCGAACTCCATACTCACACTCATTACTGCAATGGTCCCGTGGTCGAGTGGTTAGGCGGGGGTCTGCAAAACCTTCTACGTTGGTTCGATTCCAACCGGAGACCTCAAAAAAGTAAAAGACTGATTTTAAAATAAAATAGCATGAAAAAAAAGTATTTGAGTGATTCAGGACCTAAGGTGTCAGAAGCAATTTATGGATTTGGTAGATGGGAAGATAAAGGGAAAGAGACTACTGTCTACATGGAAAAAATTGTAAATCTATGTCTAGAATTGGGTATAAATACATTTGATCATGCAGACCGATATGGTGATTTTACTATAGAAGAACATTTCGGAAAATTTTTAGAAAAAAAATCGATTAAAAGAGAAGATATAATTTTGTTTAGTAAAAGTGGTGTAAGAAAATCGGCAAGAGGATTTACTTATTACGATAACTCTAGTGATTATATTATCAATAGTGTTGAAAGTTCTCTTAAGAAATTAAAAACTGACTACCTCGATATTTTTCTTTTAGACCATTTTGATGCTTTGTCTAATCCGGAGGAAACCGCAGTAGTGCTGTCTAATCTAGTAAATCAAGGAAAGGTAAATCATATTGGAGTTTCTAATTTTAGTGTTTTCCAACATCAGTTATTGTCTTCTTATCTATCGGTACCAATTGTTACAAACCATGTGGAATTAAATCTTTTGAATATTTCAGCAATAGAGGATGGACGAATTGATTTTCTTAAACAACGTTTTAGTACATCATTGGCATGGTCACCTCTTGCGGGAGGAAGAATATTAGAAGGCACGGATTCAAAAGCAGCGTTATTGAGAGCAAGACTTCTGGAAATCGGGAAAAAGTATGATGCAAATATTGAACAGACAGCAGTTGCTTGGTTGTTTCAATTAGGTACTTTACCTATAATTGGTACGCTTTCTGAAGAACGAATTAAAAATGTTGCAAGTGCTGCAACCATTAAACTTTCAAACGAAGACTGGTATGAATTGTATAGTATTGCTGTTCTAAAAGAGTAATATTAGTTCTGTTGGTCCTTCTGGGCAGGTAGATAGTAAGCATTAGTTTGTTGTCGAAAAAAGAAATGGATTTCATATTTTTAATTTCTTAACGCTTTAAATTATTGTATGATATTGCCTGGTTTATATTAAATTAAGATTTTGTTATAGAAGGAACAGCTATTAGTTATAAAAAATGATAATCATACCTATGACTGGAATTATTCCAGTCATAGGTATTGTTTTTTATTTGATCAATGTTTTTTAATATTCTTTTTATTGGTTTTTTAATTGTTCTAACTTTTACTATTACATCAAAAGCTACTATATGTTGCTAATTTCATTTTGTGTAAATCACCTTCTTTTCGTAACAAATCAGTTACTCTCCTATACAATTCATCCATTGATTTGATTAAAAGGAAGACAATTATAATTGTACATTCCGGATAAATGATTGTTTAATATCGCAATAAAGTAAAAAAAGATTTTCTTTATCCTATTTAGTATCAAAATTTTAGGCTAGTAACTTGGAATTTGAGTAAATTTAATTGGTTTGAATATTGTCTCACTTATTTTTTTGTATATTTAGATATTAATAACTGTATACAGATTCACATTCTGTAGAATAAGACAACGAAATGATTTTTAACAGTACTGATGCGATTATTCTGGTAGGCTACTTAGTACTGATTTTTGGGGTAGTGATTTATTTTTCCCGAAAGGCTACTAATATTACTCAATACTTTTTAGCCGACAGGAGTATACCTTGGTTTGCTATTGGGGCTGCATTGTTTGCCACTGATATATCAAGTGCTCATGTAGGACTAGCAGGTGCTGGTTATTCTTCAGGCCTTGCAGTAAGTAATTTTGTTTTATCCGCCTGTGTGGTATTGGTTTTACTAGGTTGGTTTTTTACACCTTTCTATTTAAAAACAGGAGTATTTACGATGCCAGAGTTTTTGGAAAAGCGATACAATGAGAAATGTCGTTGGTATCTGTCCATCGTTTCCATCACGGCTTATATACTTACAAAAGTTTCAGTAACTCTTTTGGCTGGAGGGTTAGTACTAAAACATGTTATGGGTTGGGATATTTACACTTCAGCATTGGCACTTGTGTTGACAGCGGGTTTATATACTTTACTAGGAGGGTCTAGAGGAGTAATCATGGCGCAAGTGGTACAAGCCTTTTTTTTAATAGTAGGGTCTGCGTTACTTGTTTATTATGGACTAGAGGAAGTAGGTGGTTTGGAAGGATTGAAAGAGAAAGTCCCTGCGGGTTATTTTAAAATATTCAAGCCTATTGACGACCCTGAATTTCCATGGATAGGTATGGTCTTTGGAGCATTGATTTTAGGGATATGGTATTGGACTACAGATCAATACATCGTGCAGATTACACTTAGTGCAAAAAATATTGATCATGCACGCTCAGGTACATTATTTGCTGCATATTTAAGATTATTGCCAATTTTGTTATTAGTTGTTCCAGGTATTATCGCTAAAGTATTATATCCCGATATTCCTTCAAGTAGTGCCTATGTAACGATGGTAACCCATTTGCTGCCAGCAGGGATACGTGCAATTGTACTTATTAGTCTTCTAGCGGCACTTATCACCTCTCTTTCTTCTGCTATTAACGCAACGTCTACATTGTTTACGCTTGATATTTATAACAAACTTTACCCTAAGGCGAATGATTTTGTATTGGTTAATATTGGTCGGATTGCCACCTTTGTAGTGGTGCTTTTTGGGATCATCTGGGTGCCCTTTATTTATGCTCTTTCTAGCGACATCTATTTTTATATACAAAGTATACAATCGTATATTGCACCACCTATATGTGTAGTATTTTTAGTAGGAATCCTTTGGACAAGAGCCAATGGTACTGCTGCTATTAGTGTATTATTAATAGGATTAGCACTGGGAACGATAAAATTTGTATCTGATATTTTATATAGAAGTTTTGAAGTACGTGGAGGTGTTGTGTCTTTTCTTGGCGAAATAAATTTCTTACACTTCGCTATATTTTTATTTCTAATTAGTATGGTTTTAATGTTTGTAATTAGTATGCTTACTAAAGCTCCTGGCAAAGATAAGTTAAAAGGTTTTACACTTAAATATGCCAATGAAATTGTAAAAGATGAAGAGTATAAAAAAGAAAGTGGAAAATACAGAAAGTTAAATCTAATTGCTACTGCTGTATTGTTGTTATTACTTTCTTTATATTGGTTTATTTTTGGATAAACTAAATTATTTATTTTTTTCAGTTCTTTTTTAGCGTTTTAATTTCATCTACATATTCTTTTTCTTTTCTAGTAAACTCTTCCTGTGTAGCCATTAATTCTTCTACCTGTTGGCGCATCTCTTCTTCTTGCTGGCGCAACATTTCTTCTTTGTTTATCGATTCTTCTAATAGTTTACGTGTGGCGTCGTTAAACATAACATTACTCAGCGAAGAAGCTATTTGATTTGTAAACTTATCCAGTACTTCATATTGTAAAGGCGTAAATTCTTTAAAGGAAGCCATTTCTATTATTCCAACAAGTTGTTGATTGAAATGTAACGGTTCTATAATTATTAATTTGGGAGTAGCTTGACCCAAGCCCGAGGAAATTGCAATATAGTCTTCGGGCACTTGATGGATTTCAATTCTTTCTTTGTCTTTCAAACATTGTCCCACAAGACCTTCTCCTTCTTCTATTTTCAAACCATTTAATCTGATCTCATCAAGTCCATAACCAGAATAAAGTTCAAGGTACTTAGTTCCCGGACTTATCATGTATAGAGCGGTAAGTTTACAATCGAAATATTCGGCAACGAATTTTGTTATTTTTTTATAAAGTTGGTCAGTATCGTTTAGATAGTTGGATATTATATTACTGAGTTCAGATATACCACCTGAGACATATTTTTCTCTATTGATTTGCTCTTCTACTCTTTGTTGCAGATTTTTTCTAAGTTTTTCTGTTTTTAGATGCGTCTGTTCAAGTTCCACTAAAGATTTCTCTTGACTAACAACAAGATCTTCCATTTTTATTTTAAGTCGTTCGCCTAATGCCAATGAAATAAATAAAATTTGAAATGATTCACCTACAAGGTGCATATAAACCGTTGCAATTGTATGAGGTAATAGACCATTAATAGTCAGTTCTCGAATAGCATAACCGATTACAAGTGTTGACATAGCAATTGTAAAATAGCGTAGTTGTTTATGACCTCTATACAATACGATCAAAGCGTAGGTGAGAATAAAAATGCGAATTAATAAATCAAGAATGAAAGAGGGAAAGGGGCTTATTCCAATTAGGTTAAGAATTAAATAAATAAAACGAAAACCAATTAAACCTAAGCCAATCTTAATGTATTTTTTTTCTGGATTGGTTTCTTTAAGAAATTCATAAGCAAGAAATAAAAAGAGATTAATCACACAAAATGATGTGATATGTTGGAATAAATTATTTATTTCGGGAAAAACGTTCCATATAAATTGAAATCCAAGACCATCTTGTGAAGCACTAAATAAACCAGCTGTAAAGATGTATAATACATAAACAATATATATTCTTAGTCTGGTCACGAAGTATTGCATTAGATTGAATATTATCATTGAAATAATCAATCCATAAAAAAGAGCTAGATAAAAATATTCCTTTAAAGCATAAGCAATATAAGAGTGAACATTTCTTACTACACCAATAAAAAAAGTGCGATGAGAAGATTTAAATTTAATGTAAACTATTTGTTCTTCATTGTATTTAAGTTGTAAATCAAAAACGAAATTTTTATGCTTGTAAGGGCGGATAGAAAATGGTTTTGTATCCCCTCCTTCGGAAAGCATATATTTTCCATTTTCGTCTGGAGCATAAAAGTAGATTTCATCGATGGATTGGTCATATGCCTCAATTACCCAGTTGTAATTATCTGTAGTTAATTTTTTAATTTTTATTCTAGCCCAATATGCCACATCGTTTTTGTTGGTCACACGTGCGGCAGAGGCATTGTTAATGAAATTTTTATCGTATTTTCCTGATAAAATATTTTCAATTGTAATAGAATTATCGATGTCTTCTAGTAGTTCTATATTTTCACCTTTCCAAAAGTGAAGCTCGTTTATATCCTTATCGGTAATGGTAACGGGAATAGTACAATAGGAAATGTGAGGGATGAAAAATAAAAGTAAAATGTATAGAATCGAAACCTTGTTTCTGAAACCTTTCCTTAGTTTTGTTTTGGTCTTCAATACTATGTTTGATTATTCTTCGCTGTGAATTTAAATAAACCACTATAAAGTTGATTAAACTAATTAAACTATTGGTTTAGATACATTAGTGACATTAAAGATATTTAATATATTGTGTTTCTCAAAGAATATTTCAAAAAGATGATTTTAGCAGCATTAAATTAAATCAAATAAAATTTAATTACTATAATTAAAGCTGTCTATTAATCTACATTTAATAGACAGCTTTATTACATATGATATTATTTAGGCAACAAAACAAACAGTGTAGATGTCTTGATGATGAATTGAATTTATCATCAAGACATTTACTTTAAATGAGTTTAAATTATTTACCGAGGATTCATTTACTACTATATTGAAAATATGAGTTAAATTAAAATAGTAAAGTTTTTTTTAATTTTGAGAGTTTTATAGAAATGAATTAAAGATTAAATTTATCTAATATACTAAAAATCAATACTTAATTTAAATTGAACGTATAAAAACTTTATTTATCATCTACTATTTTAACAATGTAGTATTTAAGGACTAATCCAATCTATAGCTTTTTAAGAGCCTTAAATTTATGCAATATATTTATAAATTACTGTTAGTAAATTATTTATAAATAAAATAAAATCCTTTGGTTATTTATTTGCAAAAAAAGTATTAAAAATAACTGATTTAGTCATACTATTAATATTTGCTATACGTATAAATGACCATTCTTATGTTTTTAAAGAAATAAATCATATTTGAAGTTGATATTTAATTTGCGATTTAAAAAGGAATAATGCCAAATTTGATAAAAAATACTATATCTGATTCTTTTTTTATTGTTTTCTAAACGTAAAAGAAGGTAGAATTTCTAGGTATATAAGAAGCAAGAAAATATAATAATAATAAAAAAAATGTCTTTTGTTATAAAATTATAATAGATTTTAGAAATAGATAAAGAATATACTTTATTAACTCCTTAATTATGAATAAACTATACAAGTTTGTTTTTTTATTGTCAATGATCAGTTTATCGTCTGCAAATTTTGCAATCGCCGACAAAGAATTCTACGTTTACTCAGAAAAATTTGACAATGGTTCACCTTCAGGAATTATGGGGACTGCAAATGGCAAAAGTTTAACAATTGACCCAAGTTGCAAAGAAAACCCATTCAAAGGAGATAATTGTTTAAAAATAAGCGCTTCTGGAGAAGAAGGATGGAGTGGAGTATTTGTCCAAACAGGAAATACATGGAAAGGTGGAATTGATTCGTTAGTTCCATTGGCTAATTTGAGCGATAAGAAATATTTAGTTTTTAATATACGTTCTGACAAAGATATGAAGCTCCCTAAAATAGGCATGGGAGAGGGAAATGAAGCTACTAAAGGAGAAGCTGGCATTGCAGTCACTACTAAATGGCAACGATATGTTTTTGAATTACCTGCTAAAGGACTTAATCGTGTAAATGGTTTACTTTTAGTTGTTTTTGAAGGCGTAGGAGTAGTGTATTTAGATGAAATTTATTATGCGGGCAGTGATTTTTTACCTGTTGCTACAGATATAGTTTATCAAGAAAGAAAAGAACCACTTGATCCTACATCATTTTATGTATATGCGGATAAATTCGAAAACGGTGTTCCAAGTGGATACATGGGAGATAAAAATGGTTCCAGTGTAAAGTTGGACGACAATTGTAGAACAAACCCTTTTATGGGAACGAAATGTATAAAAATTACTACCGATAATTCAGAGGGATGGAGAGGTATGTATATACTTTATAGTGGAGTTTGGAATGCAGCAATATCTGAAAAAACTAAATTGGTAGATCTAAGTGCTTATGATAAATTAGAATTTTATGCACGTGCTGATGTGAAAGAATCAGAGCCTTATTTGTTTGGTGAAATTGGAGTAGGAGCGGGAGACAAATACGAAGATAAAAGAGCCGAAACCTATTTGGAAGTTGGACCGAAATGGAAAAAATATACCATTAATTTAAAAGGTATGAATTTAAAAACTGCCAATTCACTTTTGTTTATGGTGTTGCCAGTTGGCACAGTATACTTAGATGAAATACGATTTTTAAAAAAGAAGGAAAAATAATTGACTAACCCAAAAAGATGAAAGTAAAGTATTTAAGCGCGCTTTGTATAGCACTGATTTGCTCTGCCTGTTCTACATTTTATCTGGTACAAAAACCAGATTTGTATAAATCAGCAGAGGAATCTTTCGAAGAAGACTTAACTCCTCCCGGCGATAATGGCTATAAGCCAGCGCAGGAGAAAGAAGGATGGAAACTTGTATGGCAAGATGAATTTGAAGGAGCCATTTTAGATTCTACCAAATGGAGTTATGAAATAAATGGTGATGGTGGAGGAAATAATGAATTACAGTATTATGTTAAGAATCGGAATAACGCTTACATGAAAGATGGCAAGTTTGTCATAAAAGGTATGCGTCAAGATTACAAAGGAAAACCTTATACTTCAGCTCGTGTAAATACTCGTTACAAAGCGGGATGGAAATATGGAAGATTTGACATCAGAGCCCGTACCCCTATCCAACAAGGAGTATGGCCTGCAATATGGATGTTGCCTACGGACTATGTTTATGGAGGATGGCCTCAAAGTGGTGAGATAGACATCATGGAAACAATAGGACACAAACCTACTACGCTTTATGGAACGCTCCACTATGGTCAACCTTGGCCTAATAATAAAAATATAGGTGGTAATATTGAATTACCTAAAGGAACATTTGAAGATGCTTATCATGTATTTTCCTGTGAGTGGGAAGAAAATGTAGTGCGTTTTTATGTAGACGATTCTCTTTATGCAACACGTACCCCAGCAGATTTGTCTCCTCAGCCATGGCCTTTTGATCAAACTTTTCACATGATCTTAAATCTTGCCATAGGCGGAAATTGGCCAGGTCCACCAGACGAAACAACTGTATTTCCAAAATACATGTTTGTGGATTATGTAAGAGTTTACGAAAGAAAGACAGATAAATAAAAACTGAAAATAAAAAGTTCTTATGTTGAAATATTATTATCGAATTAAATTTTGTGTGACCGGAATAACGGCATTGCTGCTTTTGCCAGTAGCATCGGCCTTCGCTTCGCCACCCGATTCCAGCGGTACTCAATTACTAAAGCCAATGAGTATTTCGCTAAAGAAAATCACCTCTTCTTTAGGCCTAATGAAATCTACTTCACTTACTAAAGTAGAAGATAAAGAAGTATTAGAGCCAGGTGGCTTGTTTAATAAGTTTTTGAGCGGCCTTCAAACCGGTGGTTTTTACAGAGCTTATTTTTGGGGACGTAGCATGAACAATGATTACACCAATCAGAATGGTGGCGCTCTCGGAACTACAAAAACATTGAATTTAGGAGATGGTAACTTTGACCCAATGTTCATGATGTATGTGGGCGGTGCACCTACAGTGAATACTAGTATTGGAACAGAATTAATTTTAGCAAATCCATTCGAAGCTTTTCAAGGTCCTAGCGCTGGAGACAGAACGTTTAATACCTATTTTAATATGGTGCTTCGTGGTAACACAAATACTAAATTTGGAAATTTTGGAATTGTAGCGGGTGGTATTCAATGGACCCAGTTATCTCCATTTACTTTTGGATCGAATGTAGGCTATCAACGTTATAGCATTTGGGAAAGAAGGCCATGGGATCCTGTAGGAAACGTGAGTACTCGTTATGCAGCCTACTACTATAACGGTACAATCAATCAAGATCAACGTTTTGGTACAAGGGCCTTCAAAGGTTTTGTTATAAATGGTTACGACATGCCATTTAAGACTTCCTTAGATTTCTTTTATGGAAAAACAGATGCGAATGCAGGTTTTGATAGAGAGCGGTTAGTAAAACCTAAAAGCAATATTGGTGGTAAAATCACAAAAAATTTCAAAAACAACAACAAGATTTCTTTAAATACATTTAACTCATTCATAAGAACTGATAGTATTAACGGTAGTATAGATGCTCAATGGAATATTTATACTACAGAATACAACTTCAATTTCAAAGGATTTAATATTAATGGAGAAATTGGATTTGGTGGTTATGAAAGTCCTAACTACAAGAGATCTTGGGGAGAAGGTATCATGGTGAATTTACTTACCCCAAAGAAATATACTTTATTACCTCTTAATTTGAGATTTTTCCAAATTAGCAAAAGTTTTACTAGCAATGTTGCTCAATTTTCTAATACATCTAATCGTGAAGTAACAAGTGGATACCAACCACAAAATACAGTAGTACTTGTTCCTTTTGGAGGAAATATGAGTGGTGTAGGAGATCTTGCTAACAACAGAAGAGGTGCAGCTTTTAACACCGAAGTGAAAGTATGGAAGTTGAAATTTTTGGGAGGTATACAAATGGAGAGTGAACTTGAAAAAACTAATAATAAAGATGTATTAACCTATGGTCATCGAATTAATGGACTTACTTGGTCTAGATTGCCAGGTATTTTCCCTTATGATCCAGGAATGGGACCAAATGGAAGAGTGAAAACTATTTACAGAGGTGTTTATGAAAACGTAGGAGTATTTGAAAACCCAACAGACTCTACTGCTTTATATAAAAAGCATTATAGTTCTCTTGACTTTCAGATTAAGTTTAAAACAAAATTATTCAACAAAGATATTTACTTCTATAATTTGAATACGGTAATGAGTGCTCAGAATAAATTTTCTGCGATTCCTGTATTCGGTGAAAAAGCATACATCAATGCTAGATATCATGAAGGTGAAGTTTATTACCATATAATGCGCGATTTAGTACTTTCGCTTTATGGTGGATTGGAATATGTAAAAGGAAATAAATTTACAGATACCACTACAACAATTACTGGTGTTGATGGCATTACGGGCAAAGCACGTGATCAATTAGGTAAAGCGCTTGGTGTTGGTATAGACTTTTCTATAAGCACCAATACTTCAATTTATTTAAGACAAAGATGGTTTAGTTTTAAAGACAAGTATTTCCAAGACGAAGACTTTATAGGAAACGAAGCAACTATTGAATTGAAGATTTTCTTCTAAGAATTAAGTAAATAAATAAAGAAACTAGATTAGTATTAAATTTTAAAAATATATAAAATGAAAAAGGCATTATCAGTTATCACAATTTGTTTAGCCGTGCTGTCAAGTTATTCTACGGTAAAAGCTCAGGGCGACAACATCAAATTTGGCGCTTATGGTCGGGCTCTTCAACAAAATAACCGATTGGATAAAAAAGACACACTGAATATCGACAACACAAGTGGTGGTCAAGTACTTTTTGATCTGGGTATAAAAGTAAATCCAGATAAGAAAACAGAGATCTCTTCTATTCTCCGTTTGAAAAGTAATTTAGGTGGATTTTATGGAGCTGGCAATGTAGCCCAACTTCGTCAGTTATATATTAAAGGTATTATTGCTGATTTTCTTTCTTATCAAGTAGGTGATGTTTATTTAAAGATGACTCCTTATACAATGTTCAATAACTATTCTGAACTTTCAGTAAGTGAAGCGTCGGTTTTTAAAGATCTACGAAACGATTATGTATATTATGAAAACCTTAACAAAGGCAATAGCTGGTGGCAACAAGGAGCACATACTAATTTTGAAATTGGAGTGAAAAGTAAATTTCTTGACAAAATAAAAGTAGATGGTTTTTTTGTAAGAAACAGAAGTTCTAATTTCATTTCTCAACCTACAACATTCCATGCAGGTGGTAGAGTAATGCTTGTGCAAAGTTCAAGATTTAATTTAGGAGCCAACTATCTAAATTTATATGATGCTGCTGCTACTTATAATTCAACATTCTCTACACGCAATCCTGTTCACTCTTATGAAACAGAAGTGATAATAACGGATGGAGATAAATTGGGCTTAAAGTTTAATGCTGAAGTAGGATTTTCTCAACTAAATTTTAAAAACGATACACTTGCACCAAAAGATGTAAATGGTAGTTATATTAAAATGAATGGTAATTTTATAGACGCAGGCATTACTGCAAAAATAAAACCTGCAAACTTGAAAGCGAAAGTTAGCTATAGCTATACATCTCCGCGTTTTTACAGTTCTGCAGCACAAACTAAAAGAATCGATTATTCTAGAACTCCTTATCAATTTCCTATCTATGGAAACGATGCATTTAACCCTATTAACAGAGATATAAATGCTTTTGATATCGTACGTGATCCAACCATTTATAACGTCGGCATCACTCCTCAGCTAATGACTTATAATCCAGCTTATGGTAATGCAATGCCATACGGCAAAGCAACACCTAACAGAACAGGTGTAACGCTTGACCTTGACTATAAAGATTCTTTAGAAAAAGTGAACGTTGTTGCATCAGGTGCTTATTTGATGGAAGTGGTAGGAACAGACATAAATAATAAAACTAGAAGCTTTATAGTAGCGTCTATTGCTGCTGATTTAAATATTAATAAATTTATCAATTTCAAAAAGAAAATATTACTTCATGGAGGAATGAGAATGGAAAACACTAGCCGTGCTGGAGATTCTACTTTTGCTATTAATTTGGTATCTCAGATTTACGATGCAGGCTTTGAAATCGAATTCTTAAAGAAATTAGATCTTTTAGTTGGTTTGAAAGCTGTTAATTCTAAAGGTTCTGAAAATATAGCAATAAGAGATAAATACAATGAAATAACAGGTCATGATATAACGTCGTTTAGAAATGTGAATTTCCAACAACTTATGTTAGGGTATGGTTTGAAATACAGATTCTCTACTGCTACTTATTTGACTGCTCAATACCATACATTCAACCTTTCAGATAAAACTACTACCGCTAAAACATTTAACATGAATCAATTTATGATTATGTTCAATATGAATTTCTAATAGGCTGTTTAACTAAAAAAACTATGAAAAGACATATTTTAACTACAGTGCTTGTATGCTTGATTGCTCTTGCTTCTTGTATGCAGAAAGATAAAATCAGTCCTGATTTGCAAGCTGTTTTGGGACCCGTAGAATTCGAAAATAGTTTCACTATTAATACTACAACTCCTAATTTTACAAATGGAGATAAAGTAATATTTACAGCGAAATTTAAAGAGGATGCTTATTGGGTGATTACGATTGTTGGCGCAAATTCGGGTGCTATAAAAACATTTGAAGGAACAGGTACATTTATTTCGGCTTCAAATGCTATGTGGGATGGTACTGCAAATGCTCTTCCTTCTTTCCGTGCTGAAGCAGTTACAGCAACACTAACTTTTCCAAAGTCAAGTAATAAACCAACTGCTTCATTTAGTATTACGATTGGTGGAAAAAGAAATGCTGATTTTGGACATGTATTAGTTACAGATTTCAACACAAATAAAATTGCTAATGGTAATCCTGGAGCAAATACTAATGTGTTATGGCCATCGGATTGGAGTCCTACTGGCGTAAATGGAACTAATGATTTACCCTATATAAATCCGGATGATAGTAAATTTTGTACAATAGGTCCAGCTGGTGCATGGCAACCAAATGCTGATTTTGTTGGCCATAATTCACCCTATATAGATTTTCTTACTATTTCTGCCAATTCTTTAGGGTACCCAACTTATTTCCCATTAATTGCAGATCCTTCTAAAATATATTTTAATATTATGGTTTATAATGATGTACTTCCAACCAACACATGGTTAGATGTTACTCTACACGAGGACCATCCTAGCATTGCTGGTACTACTGTGGGAAAAACATTGACGATAAAACCAAATTGGAATACAGGATGGAAACTTATTTCAGTTAATTATCTTGATTTTAATTTACCTGATACGACTATGACATTAAATAATCCACAAAAAATTAAAGATATTCAACTTGTATTGTTATCTAATGCAAAACAAGATGTTTTGGACGCTGGAACTTCTCCAGTCTCTGCGACTTTTGACCATCTTATTTTCACTCATTATAAACCATATCAACCTTAATATACTGGTTTGATTACTAAAAAAAGGCCTGAGTATACTCAGGCCTTTTTCTTTGCTCTAATTTTCATAAGTTTTGATTATGATTTCGTAAATTGTACTTTTACTTTACGAATACTAAAAAAGCATACTAAGTATTAGAATAGAGTTGTTTTATGATTGAAAAAATTGCCTCTCGCTATTTGGCCAGACTTACTAACCTTCCATCTCGTGATGCCAATTCTCTTCATTTGTTGAGCGATGAAGAGGTAAAAACAATTAAGAAAGCTGTAATTTACACACTTTTTTGGGCTGCTATTTTTGGTATGCTGGGTGTCCTTCTGTTATATCTACCACTATATTATTTTCCCGAATATTTTTATGAATACACTTTAACTTCGCCATTTTCGGAAGAAGTATATAAAATTCCAGTCGTAAATATTATATATGGATTTATGTTAGTCTACATAGAAATTTATGCTCTGATGGCCATAAATATTCGAGCAGTATTTAAAATAGCAGAAGTCTGTGGTTTTCCTGACAAAGATGATCCCGATTACGACCAACATATAGAATCGCTTATGAGAGTAGGACTCGAAAAAGACGATAAATCGTCCACTACCTATGGCCTTGATCCCATGCAAGGAGCATCGCGGTGGACACTGTTTCTTTTTCTTCTTATTTCAAGATTAAAAGCAACTATCAGTAATTACGTTGCTAAAATTTTGCTTAGAAGAATACTCGGTCGATATGCTTTAAGAAAAGTAATTGATATGGTAGGGTTGCCTGTATTCGCTTTCTGGAATGCTTATGCGTCTTATGTTGTCATTCACGAAACGAAGGTAAGAATTATGGCACCTAATTTAATTCGTCAATTATGCAAAGATCTTTTTATTAGGTACCAACATACTCCAGAGTTCACAGAATACATTTATGATACGCTACAATATATTGCAATGTCTAAAAGAAAGTATCATCACAATCATTTCTTATTGGCTAAAAATATCTTGGTGACATTTAATATTCCAGTAAAAGAAGTTCACCCTCTTCATGAGAAATATTTTGATAAAATTAAAAATGCTAAACCTGAAATAAAAGACGGAGTTATTCAACTCTTACTTCTCGGTTTTATTATTGATGGAAACTTATCTCCAAAAGAATCTAGTACTATTCAAAAATTATATAAAGAGGGTATTATTCCTTACAACGTAACTATGGTTAAAAAATGGATTAGTTCTTTTATACAAGGTAAAGGATTGGATGGTTTGGTGAATATAAAATAACTGTTGCTTTTACTAACTGTTGCCTTTTTTTACTATTTCATGCTGCAAGCAAAACGGATATTCCCGATTTCTGTTGTCATTAATATACTTCTAGACTTATTAAGGTATTTAACTAACTGATTCTATAAAACAAAAAAGCGGTGTTGTCCATAGACAAACACCGCATCAACCCACTCTACCAAACCTTACCAACTTCTCTTACCCACTTCACTGGCATATATACGGCTATAAAGAGAAAGGTTAAAAGTGCCTTATGTAAGGTAGAGACTATAGTATGCGTGCATACTATTTTTTTATAAGTAACAATTATTTGATTATAAATTACTTATAACTAAAACAGTCTTTCAATGTGCGTAGAATACTTGTTTTTACAGATGATATTTTATACATTTTAGAATTAAAAAAAGGAAAAAATTACAAACGTAAATTTATTTCTTGAAAATATTAAAATTTACCTCGGTATTATTCTGTTGCAGGTTATTCAAAAAAGAAATATAAACTTATAGTATGAGTCGTTAGTTTTGACAAGCTTTCACTATATCTATTGGGATCATTTACAAGAAGGTTAGATAGCCCATGAGAAAATCTTAATTCAGGTGCAAATTTAAAAAATTGAAAATACAAGTCTATACCAAAACCATATTCAATAGTTAAATCAAAATTTTGTGTTCTTAACTCACTTTTTTTCTTTTCTTTTTTCTTAGCACCCGCTTCAAAACACGTTTTTAATCCACCTACCATATATAATCGGTGATTTTTGCGTCGTTGTGATTTATATTTTATAAGTAAAGGTGTTTCAATAAAAACAGATTCAGTATTTTGTGTAGAATTAAATCCATTTTGGAATTGATATTGTACCCCTCTTGTATAAAAAGCTACACCAGGAAGTAATCTTGCATCAAAGTATTTTGACAATCTTAAGTTCATTACAAATCCAAGATTAAAACCTCCTTGTGGTTTTGATCGAATAGAAGTTATTGAATCAGAAAAGAAAGATTGAGTATGTACAGGTCTAAATCGTGTTGAATTTAACCCTAGCGTAAAACCATAGTGTAAAAGTCTATCATCATAATGTGGTAGATTATGATCCCATTCAAAATTTTCCTGCGAATGCAGCTGCTGCGATTGAGCAGCTGTGATGGGTAGAAAAAAAGATAAGAATAGGATTGTTATTTTAATCCAGTATAAATGGAACTTACTCCAAATGTGAGCTCTTTGCATTGTGTATTTTTAAATCCTGTCTTGTCTAATATGTTTGTAAAGGCTTTACCATATGGGAATGCGTTTACGGAATCTGGTAAGTACTTATATGCTGCAGTATCCTTCGAAATTAATCTACCAACAGTAGGTAGTATAAATTTGAAATAGAAATTATAAATATGTTTGAAGAAATATCCTGATGGTTTAGAAAATTCTAACACCACAAGTAGTCCACCAGGTTTCAATACTCGAAGTTGTTCACTCATTCCTTTTTCCAGGTTTTCAAAGTTCCTTACTCCAAAAGAAACGATCACTGCATCAAAATAATTGTCTGGAAAAGAAAGATTTTCGGAATCACCAGTTAATAATTCTATTTTATCGTTTAGTCTAAGTGCTGTTATCTTCTCCCTTCCTACTTCTAGCATTTGCTCTGAGATATCAACCCCTGTAATTTTTTTAGCTCCTGAAGCGATTGCTGCAATAGCAAAGTCTGCGGTACCTGTAGCTACATCTAGAATGTATTGAGGATTATGAGTTTTTAAAATCTCAACCGCTTTTTTGCGCCACCCTATATCTATTCCAAGGCTCAATACTCGGTTTAGAAGGTCGTAACGGCGAGATATGTTATTAAACATACGAGCCACCTGCTCTTTTTTGCCTTCTTCTAATTCTTTGTAGGGTATTACAGTCATTTTCAAGGGTACCGTTAAATCAAGGGCAAAGGTAATAAAAAACGGGCTAAACAATTCTGCTTAGCCCGTTTAGTTGATTATTTATTTAAAATTTACTTGGAAAGGATTTTTGCTTCTGTCCTTCTGTTCAATTGTTTGTTAAAATCTGAATCGTTGGTTAAATAAGGCATTGATTCGCCATAACCTTTGTAACTAAGTCTATCAGCAGCAATTCCTTTTTTAATCAAGTAATCCATAGCTGCTTTTGCACGATTTTCAGACAGTTTCTGGTTATATTCATCATTCCCTACGTCATCTGTATGACCAGCTAACTCTATTTTCATTGTAGGATTCGCGATTAGGATATTTTTTAATGTATCAAGTTCTGCTTTGCCTTCAAGTTTCAATTCGTGTTTTGCCGTAATGAAATATAAGTTTCTCAAAACATAAGTACTCCCAACGGTGTAGGAAGGTATAATTTTCGAATCGTAATTCATTGCCAAACCAGAGTTGAGTTTTACATCTAATTCTACACTTCTGTTATTAATGTTATTGCTTTTTGATTTATTGCCTTTTACCGATTTAACTCTAGAAGGATCAATGCCTTTATCGGCAAGATAGCTACTTACAACTTTAGCTCTATCTTCAGCAAGTTTAGTGTTTGCTTTATCATATCCTTTTATATTAATTTCTGCATCAGGATTTTTCTTCAAGATTTCAGCAGCTATGTCTAGTTCATGTTTTGCTTCGTCAGAAAGGCTAGATTTATTTTCAGGGAAATATGTTTTTCTGAAAACATAACGATGCGTAAGTGAGGTGCCTTTTTTTAGAGTATCCTTGATAGCCACAACACTACTGTCTTCCTTCTTCTGTACGTAAGGAATGACAATATTTTTAGATAATGTTTTTGATTCATCATCGTTTACTGGAATTACTAATAGCTCTGTTTTAAGCGTGTCGTTACCTTTCATCACTACAACTTTGTAGGTGTTGTTAGACATTACTTTGATACAATAATTGCCTCCTTCTTTTGATAGATCTGTACCTGAACTTGGAGCAGTAGTATTGTTTTGAGAGTAATAAGAAACAGTGACACCATCTATTTTATTTCCAGTTACATCTTCTACTACTAACCCACAAGCTTTAATTGGTTTTATAGGAATAATTTCATAGATATCTTTTTCTCCTAGTCCTAAACTTCTATAAGATGCAAGATACCCTCTCAAGCCATTTGAAGACATATAGTAATAAACATCATCGTCGGGAGTATTAATTGGATAACCAAGATTTTCTGGCTCAGACCAATTACCGTTTTCATCCACGGTAGATTTGAAAATATCGAAACCTCCCATATTTTTTTGTCCACGAGAACTGAAGTACATAGTTTTACCATCAGGAGTTATAAATGGAGCATCTTCATCAAATTTAGTATTGATACCACCTTTCAATTCTTTGAGTTTACTCCATTTTCCATCGCTACCTTTAGTAATATAATAGATATCTAGATCATCGTTTTTCTTGTAACGGTTAGAAGAAAAATAAGCAGTGTTTCCATCAGCGGTTACAAAAGCCGATGATTCGAATTTTTTAGTATTGATGTTGGCAAAAGGTTTTGGTTCGCTCCATTTGTCTCCTTCTTTTTCACAGTAGTATATATCTCCTCCTTTATGAAATTTATATACGATCATTTTAGTATCGTTATCGTAGAGTTGACAGCTTGCATCATGACCAGTTGTATTTAGGTGAATGCTTTCTGGTTTACCCCACGTTACACTGTCTGTTTTAGTAGAGAAAAATATATCTTCGAAAGGCTCTCCATCTAATTCTTCTATTTCACCTGGATTATCATTTCTTCTAGAAGTATAAAATATTGTTTTCCCATCCATGGATATTACTGGGCTGTGATCAGAAAATGAGCTGTTTACATTTGGACCTAAATTTTGAACAAGATATTCTTTAGGTGACTTAAAAAGTTCAGAGGCTACTTTTGTTTGATCTAAATGAAGACGAAGATCATCACTTCTTTGGTCTTTTTTGCGAAGCGAACTTTTGTACGTAGTGTAAGATGAAATTGCTTCGTCAAATTTATAGTTTAAGTGGTAAGCTCTACCCATCCAATACCCAATGTGTTTGCTGATGTTTGGATCTTTTTCATACGCTTTTAAAATATTTTCTAATGCTTTTTCTTTAGAAAATCTATTTAAATAACATACACCAGATTTAAATAATGCTTCTGCATTGTCGGGCTGAACTTTTAACACTTCTTCATAAAAAGGGATAGCATTCCTAAACTGTTCACCCTTATATAAACTATTGGCTTTTTTTAAAGATGATCCAACATCCTGTCCATTAGAAATTATACTTGTAACTAAAATAACTACTAGTGAGAATATCAGTCTTTTTACTTGTATCATAAATATCGATTTATACGTATTCTTAAATATAAAATTGGTTAAGTACTAAATACACCTAATTTTATCAAAAATAATTAAATAATTTGTTAAAATACAATCCTTTCAGATTTTTTTTATATAAAAATATAAAAATTCAAACCCTCTAAATAGCATAAATAACTACACTAGTATCAAAAATCTACTATTTAAGTGGTTTTTACAGTTTGGATAATGGTAGTAACAATAAACTGTAAGAAAACCAGTCTAAAATAGTACTATTTTAGACAAATCCTGCTATTTTTTACTAAAATGTAAAAAAACTGTCATCTAGTAAATTTTATTTTGTAACAGAATATAAATAAGAACGTATCTTTCCGCAGACATTAGCGATAGTAGATTTTTTGAGAAGTTGGTAAATGGTTTCCCGTTTTTAAATCAAAATGATTTTACGGAATGTCTTTGTTGAAAAATTAATAACAAACAAAAAATAAATCCGTATTAGAAGTTTACTAATAGGAATAAATAAGTTTTATAATCAATCAATAACATAATTTTCCATGCAGGAAATAGGGATTGCAGAATTAAAAAGTTTAACAGAGATTATAAAATTGAAATTCGGCTATGATTTCAAAGATTATGCTATGTCTTCTTTCAAAAGAAGAATTACAAGAATTTTGGAATTGAAAAAAATTGAGAATGTTGAAAATTTAGTTTTACAAATTGAAAAAAATGTTTTTACTAAAGAAGATTTTCTCCATGAAATCACTGTAAACGTTACTGAATTATTTCGAGATCCTTCCTTTTGGAGAGTATTAATTAAGGTAATTCCAAATCTATTTTTGAATCAAGAAAAAATTAGGATCTGGCATGCAGGGTGCTCTTCTGGCGAAGAAGTGTATTCTATGTTGGTATTGCTTAAAGAAATGGATCTTATCGATAAAGTAGAAATCATAGCAAGCGATATTGATAAATGTATCTTGGCAAAAGCAAAAGAGGGAAAAATCGCAATTAGAAATATGGAGTTGAACGAAAAAAATTATATTCGTTACAACCCAACAGGTGACCTGAAAAAATATTTTATTTATGATAAGGATTACGCCTATTTTGACAAGGATTTATTGTCAAGAGTATCCTTTAGAGAGATTAACTTGGCGGAAGTGAAGTCATTTACAAAATGCGATATGATTCTTTGCAGAAATGTAATGATTTATTTTAATCAGAATTTACAAAATGAAGTGATAAAATTATTTCATGAAATGTTATTTACCTATGGATATTTAGCTATTGGTTCCAAAGAGTCCATTATCTGGAGCGAATATGCCAATAAATTTCTTGTCGTAAATAATGAAGAGAAAATATATAAAAAATTTAAAGAATAATTTTCTGAGCATGAAGTTGAATAAGGATCAGAAAAAACGCTAAGTTGAAATGAAAGAGTCAGACTTAAGCAGACCATACAAAGTAATCGTTATAGGAGGATCAGCAGGAAGCTTCTCTGTGTTGGCTAATTTATTAAGTAAAATACCGAAAGATTTTAACCTGCCAATAATCATTTGTTGTCATAGATTAAAACATGTAAGGAGTGGTTTTATAGAAGCGTTGGAAATAAAAAGTGTAAAAAAAGTTACAGAGCCAGACGACAAAGAAAGTATTAGAAAAGGAAAGGTTTATGTAGCACCTGCCAATTATCATTTAGGAATTGAATTAGGGAATACATTTTCGTTGTCTACGGAAGGTATGATAAATAATTCGAGACCAGCAATAGACATAACTTTTGAAACAGCTGCTTATGTGTATAAAGATAAAATGATAGGTATACTCCTTACTGGTGCAAATAAAGATGGAGCGCTTGGCATGAAAAGTGTAAAAGAAAATGGAGGGCTAACAATTGTACAAGAACCTTCAGAATGTACCATTGATACAATGCCAAAAGCGGCAATGGCAGCAACAAAAATAGACTATATTATGAAAATAGAGCAGTTGATAAAGTTTTTAAATGATTTACATAAAATACAATCTCAGTAGTTATGAAAAAAAATATTATTACCATCATTTTACTTCTAGTCTATACTATTACATTCGTAGTACTCTTTATTAGGCTTAGAAGTCTTTCAGGAGTGGCAATGGAAGAATTGGTCGAAAAAAATATTTATTACATACTAGGTTTTATGTTTATATCAGGCATCTCTGTAGTGTTTTATTTGTTCTTGAGCGCCTCTAGCAACGAAGATTCTATAGTGACAGATGATAAATCCGATAACTTTTATTTTACTGAAGGAAATGCTGATAGCAATTCAGAGAATAAGGTAGGAAATAAGTTGGATCAACTTAAAATAGAATTAACTGCAATTTTTGAATCGAATAGTGGTTCGGAAAAAGAAAAAACAGAAAAATTAATTGGCAAACTATGTAATCATTTTGAAATAAGTCAGGCGCTTCTTTATTTGAAAGAAGCAGATAGGGATCAGCTTACCTTAAAGGTCGCCTTCGCATTTGTATTGTCTGAAAATGAACCAAAATTTATTACCGTTGGGGAAGGTCTCACAGGTCAAGCTGTTTTAGAAAAGATGCCTTATTATATAAAAGATGTTCCAGAAGGCTATTTGAAAGTGATATCAGGATTAGGAGAATCGATCCCAAAAACTTTATTAATAATCCCATGTGAGCAAGAAAATGAAGTGAAAGCAGTTTTTGAATTGTCAAGTCTGCAAGAGTATTCGAAAAATACATTCGATGATATAGTATCGATTTGTAAGTATGTTTCAAATTTATTAACTAAATAACGCTATGAAAATTTCTAATAAATATTATAAATTAGTTTTGATCCCTGTATTCGTCCTCTTGGGATTAGCTGCTAACGCTCAAGTCAACTATAAAATCCATTCTTTATTTGTATATAAATTTACACAATATATAGAGTGGCCAACTAAAACGGGTGATTTTGTAATTGGTGTAATCGGTAATTCGCCAATTTTAGCAGAACTAGAAGCCATTGCAGCATCTAAAAAAGTTGACACTCGTACTATAGTAGTAAAAAAAATGTCTGCTACTGCAGATCTTACAGGGTGTAATATGGTTTTTATTTCTGAAAATCAAAGTAGCAATCTAGCTACTATTTCTTCTAAGCTACAGGGTAAGCCAATACTTATAGTGAGTGAAACGAATGGAGGTGCCAAAAAAGGAGCAGGAATAAATTTTGTAATTATAGATGAAAAAATGAAATTTGAATTAAATAAAGCGTCTATAGAAAAACAGGGATTAAAAGTCTCTGGGGATTTGACAAAGTTAGCAATTGTAGTCGGTTAGAGCAATATTAGAAGAACCCAAATTTTACCAATACATAAATAAATTTTATTAACTAATTAATTACCCTATGAAGAAACATATACCAAAAGTTGTAATGGGAATTTCGCTGCTCCTATCTATAGGAACAGCCTCCGCACAAACAGATAGTCTATCCCAAAATTTAGACGACATTAGTCTTGAAGATTTAATGAACGTAAAAATTGTTTCGGCATCTAAAAAAGAAGAAAATCAGTTTGATGCATCTTTGTCTGCATCCAGTGTGAATAAAGATGAAATAAAAAGAGCAGGTGCCACTTCTCTAATGGAAGCATTGCGACTATTGCCTGGTTTATTTGTAACAGAAAGTTCCAATGGAAATTATAACGTAAGCTTAAGAGGCTTTTCTAATCTTCCTACAGAGTCAGCGTTAGATCAAGCATCTAATGCAATTACACTTGTAATGATAGACAATAGACCTGTATATAATTATTTCAAGGGAGGTACTTTTTGGGAAACACTTCCAGTAGATTTGAATGATATTGAAAAGATAGAAGTAGTAAGAGGTCCTGCTGCCGCAGTTTATGGACCAAATGCTGCCGCGGGTGTTATTAATATAATTACGAGAAGACCTCAGAAAGAAGGTGTCTATGCTGTTGCAAATGCACAATACGGTACTCAAAATCAACTTATGACGAATGCCTCAGTAGGGTACAAATTTAAGAAATTTGATTTTATTGTTTCTGGAAATCAACAGAACAGAGACAGAGCTGAAACAAATTATTATTCGTGGTTAACTGACTCTAAGGTAACAGCAGATAGTATTAAAACAACTTTCCCTTCAGGTGTCCTTATGAAAGATACATTGGGGAATAATAATATTAATGAACGATATCCCAACAGGAAATCTTCTATGATTAAATATGGTTACAATGCATTTTTGAACTATAATATTTCTCAGAAATCATTAATAAGCTTATCTTTTGGAGGAGAGCAATCTGACGTTCAGAAAGCACTAGTTGAAAACTTGGGAACACCATTGTCTTCGGCTTCTTCAAATACTCAATACGCTGATTTAAGAGCAAAGATTAATCACTTTTCTGCACAAGTATCTTATTTGACAGGTACTCAAGATCAGTCAAAAGGATTTATCGGTTATAAATATGATTTCAACACATTGGATGCAAATGCGGAATATGAGTTTGTTTACAAAGGGTTGTCTGTAAAACCTGGTGTTTCTTATAGAAATGCAAATTACGATGATTCTAAATATGCTCATATTGATACAAAACAAGGATTCCTTGGTGGTCTTAAAACCTTAGAAAATTATTCAGGTTCATTAAGAACGGAATTAAATGCTACTAAAAAACTTAAAATAACCGCTTCGGCTAGGGTTGATAAATACAACGTTCCTAAAAAGGCGTATTTATCTTACCAGTTTGGTAGTAATTACAAATTAAACGACCGAAATCTTGTAAGGGTAGTTGTTTCAAAAGCGTATAAAGGACCTAACATGTACGACTCTTATGCTTCTAATAACATCTTTGTTGGAAATTTACCAACTGAAGTAGCACCTGGTTTTTTCCTTCCATTACCTTATTATGCTCAAGTTAAAGGTAATCCTAACATGAAAATGCAAAGTGTGGATATGGTTGAAGTAGGATACAGAGTTAAAGCAACTAATAAACTTTATTTTGACTTAGAATTGTTCCATCAAGTTTCACAAAATTTCACTTACACAGTAGGTCAACCTGTTCAAATTGGAGCACCAACTATGACGGCCCCATTTGGTACGGTTACCGTTGTGCAATCTATAGAAAATATAGAAATGAGAGCAATTCAGAATGGAGGAACGCTTTCTGCTAATTTTGTATTAAAGAAGTTTCAAATAAAACCTTTCATTACTATACAACAAACTCAAATTAAGAAAGAGCCTGTTTATAGAAATTCTGATAGTGTGAGTGCAACAAAAAATGTCCATGTTACAAGAGACACAGTTGATAGAGGTACTCCTAATTTTTATGGTGGTGCTTACATAAATTTTCAAGCTACGTCAAAACTTAACATAAACTTGAACGGATATGTAATGAGTAACTATACATATGTGAATCTTGTACACAGCTTGATTCCTACAAGAGGTGTGGTAAACGTAAATGGTAAAGTTATATTAAACGCGAAAGTATCTTATAAATTCTTTAATAAACTAGATCTATTTGTAAATGTTAGGAATTTAACAAACGCTAAAAGTCAGGAATTTGCTCATACCGACGTTACCAAAGTAATGTTCTTAGTGGGAGGTAATTTTGAATTTTAATTAAGTATTGAAGGCGCCAGATATAAACATATTTGGCGCCTTATTAAAAAGTAATTTATAATCTATGAAAATGAAATTTGGTATTAGACAGAAAGTTTATTCGGGGTTTTTTGTCCTCATAATATTATTTGCGGCAAATGCTATCGTAAGTCTTATTACACTGGATAAAAACAGAAAACTAATTGCAGAAATTTCACAGGTAGTAGACCCCTCTCTGGAATCTCTTGATGAATTGACGCTTATGGTCAATAAATCAAAAATGCTTTCTACAAATTGGGTTTATATGAAAACCAACGATCCAGATAAAAAGGCACTAAAAAAATTAATTACTACAGAATACCCAGCTTTAAAAAATAATATTCAAGCTTTAAGTAAAAAATGGAAAGATACATTAGTCACCAAAGAAATGAAGGGTGTATTAATAGATTTTGACAAACTTATTGATGTAGAAAAAGAAGCCATTGATTTATTGCCAGACTTTGAATCGTATGAAGATGCGAGTATCAAGTTTATGGCTGAAGATGGCATTGAGTCTCAAGTGTTGCCCATGTCTGCTAAGTTGATGGAGCGTTTAGGAAGCGTTTCAGAAAGTAAGAAAAAAGAAAAGGTAGTTTACGAAAGAGATCTAATTTCTTCTTCCGATAATCTTAAATTTAGCGTTGTAGGGCTAGGAGTTTTGGTAGTATTTATTGGTGTATTTGCAGCAATAGTTATGGCCAATACTATAACACGACCTGTAAACAAAATAAAAGATGTAATGATAAAATTGGGAGTAGGAGAACTTCCAAAAGTTGAATTTAAAAAATCGAACGATGAAATTGGTGAAATGCAAGATGCGATTAGTAATGTAATTTCAGGACTTGCACAAACCACAGAATTTGCCAATAAAATTGGTCAGAAACAACTCGACGCAGAATACAAACCACTTAGTGATAAAGACGTCCTTGGTTTATCTCTTATGCACATGCGCGATAGTCTTAGAAGTGCAGACATAGCGGAAAGAGAACGATCATGGGTAATGGACGCTTCTTCTCATGTAAATGATATTTTACGTAAGCATGATAATGTAGATTTGCTTAGTGAAGAAGTATTGCAATACATGATAAAAAAAATAAATGCTATTCAAGGAGCATTTTATGTTGTCACAGAAAGAGACGATACTAACTACAGAAATACCATTCTGGAAATGAAATCCAGTTTTGCCTATAATAGAAAAAAATACCTGCACAGTAAGTTCAGAATGGCAGAAGGCCTTGTAGGCCAAGCAGCCATTGAACAAACTACGTTATTAAGAACAGAAATCCCTAGAGACTTTGTAACAATAACTTCAGGGTTACTTGGAGATAAACGTCCGACATGTATTCTGATAGTTCCTCAGGTAATTGACGATGTTGTTTATGGAGCATTAGAATTTGCAGGATTCCATAAATTTGAAGAGTTTGAAATTCGTTTTATAGAAGAAGTAAGTCCTAGTATAGCAAGAACTATTTATAATATTCAATCTAACCAGGAAACTAAATTATTGCTTGAAAAGTCTCAAATCATGGGACAAGAGCTTCAGGAGAAACAAGAAGAACTTTTGCAAAATGCAGAAGAGATGAAAGTAACTCAAGAAGAATTAGAAAAATCAAATATATTACTTGAGGAGCAGATAGGTGAAGTAAATCTTGCTCAAGATAGAATGGAACAACTTCTATATAATGCTTCTGAAGTAATAACAATATACGAAGCGGATGGTACAATCAGATATATAAGCCCTTCTGTAAAAAGTATATTAGGCTACGATCCAGAGGAGTTAATAGGGTTGAAAGGAAGAACACATGTAAACGAGGAGGATATTCATAAATCTCGTAATATGTTTAAAAATATTCTTGAAAACACAGGTGAATTACAAACGATTCAATATCGATTTAAGAAAAAAAATAACGAATGGATTTGGTTGGAAGCAAATGGTAAAAATTTGTTAGGTGATGCCTCTGTAAAAGGAATTGTAATAAATGCCCGTGATATTACTGTTAAGATGAAAGCGGAACAAGAAGAAAGAATGCGTAGGAATATGCAAGCTCTTTCTGAAAATAGCCCCGACCTAATAACTCGTATAAGCGTGGATGGAAAAATTGCGTATACCAATCCTACTATTGAACAATATACGGGATCTAAATCGGTCGAGTTCACAGGTAAAATGCTTGACGATATTACGATAGGAGCAGAGGTAGTGAAATCTTGGAAGTTATTACTTAATCAGGTGAAACTTAAAAACGAAAATATTTCGGAAGAGGTAACGTTTAGCAGTCCCGAGGGTAATCGTATTATGCAGGTCAATGCTATTCCCGAATACAACGACAATGTATTAGAATCTGTTTTGATGGTTGCTCATGATATAACGGAGAGAAAAGAAGCGGAATTATTAATTCAGGATAAGAATAAGAAAATCAACGAAAGTATTAATTATTCTAAAAGAATTCAAAATGCAGTAATTCCTGATACTAGAGCTATTACCAATATATTCAAAGATTCCTTTATATTTTATCAACCAAAAGATGTAGTAAGTGGCGATTTTCCTTGGATGATGGAAAAAGGAGATGAGATTTATGTTGCAGCAGTAGATTGTACAGGTCACGGTGTGCCTGGTGCTATGTTATCTTTGGTAGGAAATTTTTTACTAAATGATATTATTCGTAATGGTAACTCTTTAAGTCCAGCAGTGATTCTTGATAAATTTGATGAAATGGTGAATACCACTTTAGCTACGGAAAAGAATGATTCTCAGATAAAAGATGGAATGGATATAGCACTTTGTAAAATTAATACTAAAACTAAAAAACTTGAATACGCAGGAGCTCATAGACCTCTGTATCATGTAGCTAAAGGAGAACTTACAGAGTTTAAAGGAGATAAATGGGCAATTGGGGGTGGAATTTATAAGAATCAAACTAAATTTACCAATTATGAAATGAATCTAAAAAAAGGAGACGCCGTATACATCTTTTCTGACGGTTTACCAGATCAATTCGGTGGTCCCACGAATAGAAAATTCAGCCCACAACGTATTAAAGAGGTGGTTATCAACAACAGTGAGGATATGACCCTCACGTATAATGTATTAAAAGACGATTTTAATAATTGGATGGCTGGACAAAAACAAACCGATGATGTTTTATTGATCGGAATAAAATTCTAAATTTAGCAATAAATTAATAAAACGTAAATGGCTTTAGTAACATATTTATTTAAACAAAAACCTATGAAGTATATTTATGATATTCAGAAAATAATGTCTACCAAAAACCTGATGTTAGTTTATGAAGGTGAATTCACCCAAGAGATTA
The DNA here is from genome assembly GCA_031416415.1 of Cytophagales bacterium. Taxonomy (GTDB): domain Bacteria; phylum Bacteroidota; class Bacteroidia; order Cytophagales; family Cytophagaceae; genus JANYCO01. The sequence goes on from JANOTP010000131.1 coordinate 62,621, forward strand.
CAAAGTCAGTTTTGTCAATGACAGAAAGAAACCTTGAATCGACAGGTGAGGAATCTAGCATTAAAAGGAAAGTTTTTAATGTGATGGTTGAATGCCTTCAAAATATATGTAAACATGCGGATGCATTTGAGGTAAGTAAAGAAGAAAAAGGCGCTGTATTCATGATCGGAAGAGAGGACGGAAGTTATGTAATTACTTCTGGAAATTTCATTATGAATAATCAGATTGATGGCCTGAAAGGTAAGCTAGAACACATCAATTCATTAGATAAAGAAGGTCTTAAAGGCTATTACAAAGAACTTATTAAAAGCAGTGAACTATCTGACAAAGGTGGTGCTGGATTAGGCTTTGTAGATATTGCCAGAAAGTCAGGACAAAAACTTGATTTTGATTTTGAAAAAGTGAACAATGAATATTCCTTTTTCTCTTTTAAAACAAAAATAAGTAAAGACTCAGAATAACATTAAATTTTACACTATGCAAATTATACAATTAGAGGGTACAGAAGATACTCCAAAAGTAATGTTAGACAAAGCGAGTGGTACATTTGAAATATCAGGAAGATCTCTTCCCGAAGATGCTGCCGAGTTTTATCAACCCATATTAAATTGGCTAACGGAATATGCTGGTCAGGCAAATCCTAAAACAGAGTTTGTAATAAAACTTGAATATTTCAATACTGCTTCTTCTAAATTAATACTTGATGTGCTTTCCAAGCTGGAAGATATTAAAGACTCTAAAGTAATGTGGTATCATTATGACGACGATGAAGATATGCAAGAAGCTGGAGTAGAATTTTCTGAATTGGTAGAAGTTCCATTTGAATATAAAGTATATTGATTTTTTATACAATAATTAATGAGTGAGGAAATACTAAAGTCGCTTGCGCAGTTATACGCAATTATTACAAAGCAGGATGGCGGAGTTACAGAGAGTGAAAAGGTGTTTGTCGCCAATTCATTTAAAAAGAAGCTAAACCTTGCTACTGCTGAGCAATACTTTGCCCTTTATGAAGAGTTTCTTAAAGATGGTGAAGGGAAAGACGATGGTAAAAAAAGACTTACTTCTGTTAAAGATTCTGTAAAGACTCTTGGTATATGTAGGAAAATTAATAAAACGCTTACTCAAAAACAGAAAATAGTAGTAGTGATTGAACTACTAGAAATTTTAAAATCAGAAGCAAAAGATATAGCGCAACAGCAAGAGATTATTGATACTGTCTCTATTGCGTTTAATATAGAAAAAGAGGAGTATAAGACGCTTCAGACATTCGTCTTACAAGATAATATTCAACTCTTCGGAGATGAAAATATTCTAGTTATTAATAATAGAGATTCCTCTACAATACCTGGAAATGCTAAACACATCCATTCTGATTATACAGATGGAAACATTTTTTTTGTAAGAGTAAAAAGTGTCGACATGATTTTCCTGAAATATACAGGGAATGATGAATTGGTACTAAATGGTTTAATTATTAGACCCGATAACGTTACCTTGTTTTCGCAAGGTAGCACAGCAAAGACAAAATTAGGAGGTGTATTTTATTACAGTGATATCCTTTCTAATTTTATTAGTGAATCCGCTACCTTAAAGCTGTCTTTCCAAGTAAACAATCTGGAATTTAGATTTTCAAATCATGGAATTGGTTTAAGAGATATTAATATTTCGGAAGGTTCTGGTAAGTTAGTCGGAATTATGGGAGCTAGTGGGGCTGGGAAGACTACCTTACTAAATGTATTGGCAGGGCTCGAAGTACCTTATAATGGCGAAGTTTTAATAAATGGATTTAATCTCCATAAAGAAAAAGATAAGGTAAGAGGAGTTATAGGATATATTCCTCAAGACGATTTATTAATTGAAGAACTTACGGTTTTTGAGAATCTCTTTTACAGTGCAAAACTTTGTTTTAGAGATAAGAGCGATGCAGAAATTGCTGAACTTGTAATTAAAGTCTTAGATAATTTGGGTCTAATCCAAAGCAAGGATCTACGCGTTGGAAATGCCCTTAATAAATCGATCAGTGGTGGCCAGCGAAAAAGGCTAAATATAGCATTAGAACTAATACGCGAACCGTCTGTATTGTTTGTGGATGAGCCTACTTCTGGGCTTTCTTCAAGAGATTCAGAAAATGTATTAGACTTATTAAAAGAGCTTACACTAAAAGGGACATTAATCTTTGTCGTAATTCACCAACCATCGTCAGACATTTATAAAATGTTTGACAAAATGTTTATTTTAGATGTAGGTGGTTACCCTATTTATTATGGCAATCCTGTAGAAGCGATTACTTACTTTAAAAAAGTATCCCAACAAGTTGATAGCGATAAAGGCCAGTGTACTACCTGCGGGAATGTAAATCCTGAACAGATATTTAATATTATTGAAGAAAAAGTAGTAGATGAATACGGAAATTTTACTGCTTTCAGAAGACTTACGCCAAAACAATGGAACGAATCTTTTATCAGTAAGTTTAAACTTAAGAGAGTTGACGATATAAAAGATAATTCTTTCGGTATACTTCAAATTCCTAATAAATTAAAACAGTTAGGTGTTTTTATTATTAGAGACTTCAAATCAAAATTATACAATAAACAGTACATGCTGATAAATATGATAGAGGCCCCTTTACTGGCTTTTATTTTATCGTTTATACTTCGTTATAAAAATAACAGTACAAGTACTGAATATGTTTTTCGTTACAACGAGAATGTTCCAGCTTATTTATTGATGAGTATAGTGATTGCTATATTTATGGGCTTAAGTATAAGTGCTGAAGAAATTATTAAAGATAAAAAAATACTAAAACGGGAAACATTTCTAAATTTAAGTAGGAATAGTTACCTCATGTCAAAGGTGTTTATTCTATTTTCTTTTTCGGCTATTCAAACATTAACTTTTGTGCTGGTAGGCAACACCATTCTTGGAATTAACGGAATGATTTTCGAATACTGGATAGTATTATTTTCAGTTGCTTGTTTTGCAAACCTGACAGGCCTGATTATCTCTTCAGCCTTTGACACTGCTGTTACAGTATATATCTTGGTTCCTTTGTTGCTGATTCCTCAGATGATATTAAGCGGCTCTATTTTTAGTTTTGACAAAATAAATGATATAATTAAAAGTAAAGACAAAGTCCCATTTGTTGCAGATATGATGGTTTCGCGTTGGGCATACGAGGCTATGGCTGTGAAACAATATAGAGATAACGGGTATGAAAAATATTTTTATAAAATTGAACAAAAGGAAAATGTTGCAAATTTTAACATTGTTTATATGCTTCCTGAATTGACGGAAAGGTTGGACTATGTTTATGAAAATTTAAATTCTAAAAACGATTCTATTTTAAAATCCTGTATTAAAAATTTTACGGTAATAAATT
>JANOTP010000132.1:0-4358 GCA_031416415.1 Cytophagales bacterium
AATATAATCTATAGCTTCCTGACTTGTCCTGCAAACAATATATTGTTTGCAGGACAAGTCAGGAAGCTATAGATTATATTAATTGTAATCCTACCTTACCTGAAATTTTAATTATCGATCTAAATATACCAATTATAAAAGGGTTTGAATTTCTTGATAAATTTTCAAGTAAATTTTCAAATGACATTTCCGTCTATATCTTAACATCTTCTACAAATCCAATAGACAAGGCTAAGTCTATGAGTTACCCATTTGTGAAAGGGTATTTAAAAAAACCTCTTACCAAAGATATAATTCAAAAAATTATTCTAGAATATAAAAATGACTAAGAAAAAAACAAATCAAGAAATAAGCCTAGATAATAAAAATACAAAAACAGAAAGCCCTATGAGCTTTTTGGACGAAAGCGATGTATTCAAAATATTGCTAAGTCAAATGAAGTTACAACAAATTCAAATGAAAGAACAAGAAATTGCGATCGTGAAAGAAAAAGCTTTAGCATTACTTGAAGGAGAAGAAAAAGAAAGAGCAAGAGTCTCTCGAGAAATACATGACAGCATAGGCCAAATGCTTACCGCTATTAAATTAGTAACAAATTCAATTAAAGGGCAAGACGAACTAAAGCTAGAAATAAAAAACATGATCGACGAAACGATATCAGAAGCACGTCGCATATCGTTTGATTTAATGCCAAGTGTTTTATTGAATTTTGGATTAATTTCATCAGTAAAAATACTATGTGAGAATGCAGTGAAATACGGATGCGTGAACGTAGATCAATATTACGACGAAACTATATTATCTACTACTATTTCATTAGAAAAGTCAATTACATTATACCGAATAATTCAGGAAGCTTTTAACAATATATTAAAACATGCCAAAGCAAAAAATATAATTATAAAAATAGAAAACAATTTAAATAATATAAACGTACTTATCATAGATGACGGAATTGGTTTTACTGTAAATAAGAATACCAATTCAAATAAAGGCAAAGGTTTATACAACATGCTTCAAAGATCAGAACTAAGTGGTGGTCAATTTTTCTTAGAATCAAACTTTAATAAAGGAACTAAAATAAAAGTTGTAATTCCAATTTAAGAAATTATGAAAAATATAAAACTAGCAATATTAGACGATCATAAACTAGTCAGAAGAGGATTCTGTCTTATTTTAAATAATATACCTGACTTCAATGTAATAATGGAGACAGACAAGGAAGAGGACATCATTAACCTAATAAATAATGATTGTCCTGACATTCTTCTTTTAGACATATCAATGCCTGAATGTAATGGACTAGACTTGATTCAAAAATTTTTAAAATTAAATAAAAATTTAAAAATAATTTTACTTACAATGCATAAAGAAGGTGAGTACATTATTAAAGCAGTAAAAAATGGAGCTAGTTCTTATTTACTAAAAGATTTAGAACCAGAAGAACTCGAAACTGCAATAAGGACAGTGTATGAAAAAAATAAATATTTCAATTCCTTTATATCAGAATTACTTATTGACAACATATCCAAACCAAAAGATATTGGGAAGATCTCTGAGAGAGAAAGGGAAGTACTACAATATGTAGCACAAGGGCTAAGTACTAAATTAATTGCAGAAAAACTTTTCATAAGCACTCGTACAGTAGAAGCTCACCGCATGAAGCTAATGAAGAAAATTAAAGCTAATAACTCAGCCGAACTTATTAAAAAATCCATCCAGTATAAATTAATAAATTAAATAAATTAAAAAAATTAAAAACCATTTATAACATTCTAAAGGATCGCTACTAACTTCTATTTAGAATTTTATTTCACTCTAAATTTTAGATAAAAAAAGGCCTTTAGCCTTATGAAAATAATATCCACATATTTTTATTAAGAAATCATTCTTTATTATTTTTTTTAAATAGGAATTAGAATGATTTTTCTCTTTCTTGACTTTTTGACCATAAACCACTATGCCTATCTCATAAGGGCTATATAAGATCAATCGGAAAAGTTGGGGAGGACTTCTCAATACTCTTGCTAATTCATCGTTGGAAACAAACTATAAAGCCTTCAAAAGCGGCTTTCGTTTATTATTCCGATAACCATTACATAACTCCCTCAATAATTTCAATATAACTCCCCAGTATTCAGATTGATCCCAAATGTGAATTCGAAAGTTTGTAAAAACAAAAAACACTTACGGAATTTCTTCTGTAAGTGTCTGTTTATAAAGAGCCTCCTGTCGGAATCGAACCAACGACCTACTGATTACAAGTCAGTTGCTCTACCAGCTGAGCTAAGGAGGCTGCTCTTTTACTATTGCTCTAACGTTCTAAATAAACTAATTTCCTTTAAAGCGAGTGCAAAGATAGGAATTCATCCTATAACTACAAATTTTTAACACTAATTTTTATTAATTCTTTAATATTTTCAATTCTTGATTAAGTTCCTTTAACTCAATTTCAAGTTTATCGATATTAAGTTGAATTTCTTTCTTCATTTGGTCAGCACCCTTTGACCTACCAAAAAATTCAATATTAGTTTTATAACGTTCTATTTCAGACTTTATCAAAGAAACTTTCTTTTGTAAGACTTGTTCTTTTTTCTTTAATTGATCTACTCCATCAGAAGTAGACTTTAAAGAGAGTACTTCTAGTGACAAACGAATATTCTTCTTAGCCTCTTGTCCTATTTCTTCAGAGCTATCAATAAACTTGCTTAATACTACATTAAACTTATCCGTTATCTCTTTCTTACTATCTCTTGGAACAAACCCAATAAGATCCCACAAAGATTGAAACTCTTTAAGTTTTTCCACTGACTTAGGTTCTTTCGTACCTATAAACTCTTCTATTTCTTGTATTAAAGAATTTTTTTTCTCAAGATTCACAAAAAACTCTTTTTCTACTTCCGCCACCTGCTCTCGTTTTTTAGCAAAGAAATAATCACAGGCTTCTTTAAAACGATTGAAAATTTTATCTTTTTGTTTGAATGGCACTTGACCAATTTTTTCCCAAACCTTCTGAAGTTCTTTTATTTCTCTTGTTGCACCCTCTGAATCTTGACTATCTTTCAATGCTTCAGCCTTCTCACAGAGTTCTATTTTCTTTACTAGATTCTCTTCTCTTTTTTTATCTAATTCTTTAAAGAAATCATTTTTCTTTTTATAATAGACTTTGCAAACATCCCAAAATTTATTTGAAAGCTCTTTTGCTTTATCTTGAGCTATAGCACCAGCTTTTTGCCACTCTTCTTGAATTTTTTGAATCTCGATTGTTTTTACTTTCCAATCATCAATGCGACCTGACTCAAACTTAGAAAATAATTCAGCTTTCTCTATTATCGCCAACTTAACTAAAAGGTTTTGCTCATGAACAGCTTTTATGCCGTGCAAGTATTCTTTTCTTTTTTCATAAATTTTATCAGACGCAACTTTAAGTCTAGTCCATAAAGCGTCTTGCTCTTCCTTAGGCACAGGCCCAATCAATCTAAAGTCTTCATGAAAAGTTTTAAGATCTTTCAAAGCTTGGTTGACAGAATCTACCTCTATTAGCTTTTCAACTTTTTCGCAAATCTCCCTTTTGGCTTCCAGATTTTTCTTTCTATCCAACTCTTTTAATTCGAAAAATATACTTCGATTATTATAAAAAATATCAACGAGTGCTTTATAGTTATTCCACAGTTCTTGAGATTGGGCTACAGGCACATGTCCTACTTTCTTCCATTCCTCCTGAATATTTTTAAACTCTTCTAAACTTAACGACGACTCTTCTGATGATATAAGTTTTCTCAACCTTTCAAGTAATTCACTTTTTACTTCCAGATTACGTTGTTTACTTTTCTCCAAGCTCGCATAATGTTCAGATATATCTGATTTTATCTTTCCAAAACTTTTCTCAAAACGTATATTTAAAGAATCTTTTTTAAATTCAAAATCAGCTTCTGCTCCTCCATCAGTTAAAAAACGCTGTAAAGCCTGCTCTCTCTCGATATAGACATGATGATCAAATGCATTTTTAATTTGGGCAAGAAAATTATTAGCTTTTGAATGATTCTCTTTTAGATTAAAACCTTCTAGAAACTTCACAAGTTCCTCTTTAGTGTAAGAACTAAAATCATCGTGTTGTTCTTCTATCGAATCAACTATATTCATAGATTCATTAAGTTCATTTTCCATGACATCTTTATTGTCCGTCATAATTATCGTATTCAAAATATTAATATAAAATTTAAACTACCTTTTAACTCTTAAAACAATTAACTTACTCTTCATTCACCAACCCTACATTTATGCAAAGTATAAACAAAAAGGCTATTTCCTGCTTTTCATTATAAATATACAACTTTAGTTTCAGTTGTTGAATTTTG
>JANOTP010000133.1:0-9710 GCA_031416415.1 Cytophagales bacterium
TGATTTAGGAATTCTTTCGCCCGAAATCATAGCCTATATTCAATACTACGAGTTCCATAAGTCCTCTAGTATTCATTAATGCTCCGATGGATAGGGAATCTTTCCATGACTGCCCAACAAGTCGGGCAGAAAATGCACTACCGCCAAATTTTCCTACTACTGCAACTATTATAACAGCTGCACAAGTTATCCATAAGTGTCCGTCGTTCAGTAAACCAATTTGTGTGCGTAGTCCAGTAACAGCAAAAAATATGGGTAAGAAAATTATTACACTTATATCTTCAACTTTTTCTGTAAGTAATTCTTTTATTTTTGCCCCTTGTGGCATTATTGTTCCTGCCAAAAAGGCCCCAAACAGGGAATGAATTCCAATTATTTCCGCAAAGTAGGCAGATAAGAGTAACGTTAAGAAAATAATTGTTACAAGTGTTTTGTTTAGATTTTCAGTAGTGTTTTTTGAGCTTATTATTTTATTTAGCCATGGTCGGATTATATATAGCATGGTCAAAACAAAAAATATAGCAGGGATGATTGTGTACAAAGCGCTTACAACATTTCCTGCTTTGGCTATTGCAATAACCGCAGCTAGTATGCACCAAGCGGTAACATCGTCGGCGGCGGCGCAGGAAATTACCATTATGCCTAGTGGCGTTTTAGTTAGCCCTCTTTCTTTTACAATTCTTGCAAGTACAGGGAAAGCTGTAATACTCATTGCGGTACCCATAAACAATGAGAATACTAAAAAGCTAACATTCGCAGGAGCAAATTTTTCATAGATAAAATAAGAAAGTACTACTCCTAAGAAAAAAGGAAAGATTATGCTAGAATGACTGATTACAAGAGCATCTTTTGCTTTGTTTTTTATTTTATGTAGATCAAGTTCCATTCCTATCAGAAACATAAAAAAAGTTAGTCCAATTTGACTTAGGAATTGTAAATTTTTTAACGCATCAGAAGGAAATAAAAAGGTTAAAAATTCCGGAAAAATAAATCCCATAATAGAAGGGCCTAAAATTATACCTGCTATTATTTCACCTACTACCGAAGGTTGGCCTAGCTTGGAAAAAAGAATTCCAAAAATTCTTGATGTGAAAAGTATAATTATTATTTGTAATAAAAGTAAGCTTAATGGATGTTTAATATTATGAGTCATTTGAGACCAGAAGCCATCGTTTGAATTAGTTGATGAACTATTGTTTTTTCCAGAATCAATTAGTTCAGTTTTAGAATATTTTTTTTCAGGAGTAAGAGTTTTTCCTTTCTCAGTTATAATCCATATCAATAGCATGAAAATACTAATGATTATTACATATAGAAGTATATTTTTTTTCAAAGTATTGACTCTGGTTAATTAAGTGAAGTGTTGCTGTTTAAAAACATACACAAAGCTACTAAATAAAGTTAATCCCGTGTATGAATTTACATATAATATAAATCATAGAAAAAGTCAACTCAGGTTCAGGTTTTTAGGATATACGGTGTTCTTAATGTGAAAATAGTTTAGGTGAGTTTTTTTGTTTCTTTTTTAATGACAGAATAGACAAGAGTAATTACCATAGGTTTATTGATCTAGGCAGATAGAAAGTAAAAACAGTGAATTATATAAATTAAATTTTAAAGGTGTAAGACTTGTCAAGGTAAAGATAAACAACTTTGTAAAAATAATGGTAGAGGCTTTCTATTTTATAGTAAGTAATTCTATCATTCAAATAAAAATTAAAACACTAAAACTAAAATTGATTATTATGAAAAAAATTTCTCATTTACTAATACTAGGTATCACTATAGGTACATTTTCTTTTTTCGGATGTAAGAAAAAAGATGATCCAACTCCTGATCCAATTCCAGATGCTCCTGTAGTAACGTCTACAATGACTTCATCAAATGAAGGTAACAGTGGTGCTGCGTTAGCTTCAATGTCCGTTACAACTTCTACTGGATTTGCTAAACTTAGATTGGATGTAACAAGTGTAGATGATATTGATAGGATTTATGTCATGAAGTCGGAAGATAATGGTTCGTTATCACCCTTAGTTATTAATACTATTGTTGCTAGTTCAGGAACTTTTACTGGTGGTAGTAATGATTACTCGTTAACGATTCCTTCAAATACTAAAACATTCGTTATTGATATTCCTGTATCTGTAAGAACTTCTTCTTCTGCTGTTACAGATGTTTACTACGTATGGATTACTAACGGAACGGGTGCGTTTACAAAACCAACTAAAAATTTGAAACTTGGTTCTGCTGTAATAACTTTAAACTATACATCAAGTACTTCTAAAGCCTACTCTTCAGGTGCTGTTCAATTGGGCGATCAATATGCTACTCCAGGTAGTTTATTAGTTACTGCTGGACAAATTGCGGCATTGAATACTGCTGATTATGTAGATGCTCCTTCTTCTTCTGATATTGCAATGGGAGACTTGGATGCTGGTGCTACTACAAGAACTTCTGGTGGAGGTACTGGGAATTTATATTTATTTTCTCCTAGCTTAAGATCTTCTTTAGGATATGCAGGATGTGCTAGTTGTGGAATAGGTGGTATACCACTTGCTGAACCAATTGGTAATGTTACTTATATTGCTGTATACTCAGGTAGTGCTAGTTTTGAAAGTGCAACTGGAAGTGATCTAGAAGGTCTTTCTGTAGGCTCTAATCAAAAAGTAGCGGTTACTGCTAATGGAGTATATATGTTTGAAACAGCTAGAGGTAAAAAAGGATTGCTTAAAGTTACCTCAACAACTGATGGATCAGCAGGTAATGGTACTGCAAATGTTTCTGTAAAAGTATTAAATTAATTTTATAAATTATAGTTAGGAAACCTCGCTCTAAAAGCGAGGTTTCTTTTATTATACCTAACTGATTTTAGTGATAAAAGTGTTGATATTTTTTATAAGAAAATGTCAAAATAGTACAAATTTTATTAGTGTAGGTTGTTTTTTTATAAAATTATTTTTCTCATATTTATAGAATGATTTATAGTAACATATTGCTTATAGATGATGATGAAGATGATCAAGAAATCTTTATTTCTGCCTTAGAGAAAATTTCTAAGGTAGTAACATTTAATGCATTATGCAATGCCAAAGAAGCTTTGGAAAAGTTGGAGAATAAACAGATTAATCCTGATGTTATATTTCTTGATTTGAATATGCCTATTATGAATGGTCAGCAGTTCTTAATAGAAGTTAAGAAGAAAAAAGATTTAATGCAGATTCCGATTATTATTTTTTCAACTTCGTCCCACTTACCCACTATTAAGTTAGTAAAGGAATTAGGAGCACATGATTTTATCACGAAGCCCAATAGATACGATGATCTAGTGAATATATTAAAGGCTGTTTTTAAGTTAGATTAGTACAACGTATAATTAAAAATGTTAAGGTAGCTCGCTCATATCTAGTTCTTTTTAATTTGGAATTCATAGATATAATTTTAGCAATAAGTATTATTTGGTTAAAGAAGTTTAAAGCTTTTCAAATCTTAAATTGATTTTAGTATGAATACATTTTTTGAAACTTCTAACGATTTGTATTTCCTTTCAGGGGGAGGTGAAATGGGTGAATTAACTAGAAATTATGATTGGTCAAAAACTTCATTAGGGAGTCCTGAGCATTGGTCGCAAAGTTTGCGTTTGACTGTTTCAATGATCCTTAATTCAAAATTTCCGATGTTTATATGGTGGGGAGAGGATTTGATTCAGTTTTATAACGATGCCTACCGAGTAAGTCTGGGAGAGGATGGGAAACATCCTTTAGCATTGGGTCAGAAAGCCCAAGAATGTTGGCCAGAAATATGGTCTATTATTCATCCCCTAATAGTGGGAGTAATGGAAAATGGAGAATCTACTTGGAGAGAAGATCAATTAATACCTATTTATCGAAATGGGAAAATAGAGGATGTATATTGGACCTTTAGTTATAGTCCTATAGTATCAGAATCTAAAAAAATTGGAGGAGTACTCGTGGTATGTACTGAAACAACAGATAAGGTCACTTCATTAAAATCAAGTAAAGATAGTGAAGAGCGATTTCAGACTATGGCTGATAATATTCCGAATCTAGCGTGGATGGCCGATGCAGAAGGATGGATTTTTTGGTATAATAAAAAATGGTATGAATATTCAGGAACTACGCCAGCGCAAATGGAAGGGTGGGGTTGGCAGTCTGTTCATGATCCAATAGAGTTGCCAGCAGTAGTAAAACGTTGGCAAGCATCCATTTTAAGTGGTCAACCGTTTGAAATGGTATTTCCTCTTAGAGGTGCCGATGGTATTTTTCGGCAATTTCTAACAAGAGTTTTACCTGTTCATGATAGTGAAGGTAATATTCACCAATGGTTTGGAACTAATACAGATATAACAGCACAAATAGAAACGGAACAATCTTTAAAAGAGAGTGAGCAGCGATTTAGAATCATGGCAGAGGCTACGGATGTTTTAATTGCGGTAGGTGATGAAACAAGTAATGCTGTATACTTTAATAACGCATGGGTCACACTTACAGGTAGGCCAATGGAAGAATTGGTAAAGTTTGGCTGGGTTGATCTTGTTCACCCTGATGATCGGGATGGTTTTTTAACTTTATTTTTAAATTCTTTTAAAAATAAAGAAACATTTACAGGTGAATTTCGAGTACTAAATAAACAAGGTGAGTATAGATGGCTATTAGCAAATGGTCCACCTCGCTTTCATGAAGATGGATCTTTTGCTGGTTACATAAGCTCTTGCGTGGACATAACAGAACGGAAGAAAGCAGAAAGAGCTGTTCAAGAAAAAGAAGAAAATCTTCGTAATACTATTTTAGAAGCACCAGTAGCCATGTGTATTTTTAAAGGTCCAGAATTTATAGTAGAGTTGGCTAACGAGCATATGTATGAATTGTGGGGCAAAACGGCAGAGCAGGTGATGCATAAACCAATCCTTGAGGGTTTACCTGAAGTGATAGGTCAGGGTTTTGACGTTTTATTAGAAGGAGTATATACAACGGGTAAAAGTTTTTTAGCAGAAGGAGTGCCAGCAAAACTGCCTCGTCAGGGAAAAATTGAAACGGTTTATGTCAACTTTGTGTATAAAGCTTATCACGAATCTGACGGAAGTATTTCTGGTGTATTAGCGGTAGCTATAGACGTGACAGCACAAGTGAGTGCACTTCAAAAAATTGAAGAAGTAGTAGCTGAGCGTACTCAAGAACTTGCTAATGCAAATAAAAAACTTCAAAAATCGAATTCAGAACTTGCTCAATTTGCACATATAGCCTCACATGATTTGCAAGAACCACTTCGTAAAATTAGTATTTTTACTGAAATGCTGGAGAAAAACTTAGGCGATAACCTCAACGATAAATCTAAAAATTATCTTAATAAAATAAATTATTCCTCTGAAAGAATGCACATTCTTATTCGAGATGTGTTAACCTATTCAGAACTTGTAAAAGAAAATGAATCCTTTATTAAAGTTGATTTGAATAAAATTGTAGAAAATATTAAAAAAGAATATGATTTATTAATTGAGGAGAAGGGAGCAATTGTTCAAGTTGCAGATTTGCCTATTATAGATGCTATACCCATTCAAATGACACAACTTTTTGGAAATCTAATTGGAAATGCTCTGAAATTTTCTAGAAAAGATAATGTGCCAAAAATTACCATTTTAGACTATAAGTTAAGCGTAGAAGAAGTTCATAATTTATCTCTTTCTGATGAATTAGAGTATTACAACATTCAATTTAAAGACAATGGAATTGGCTTTAAAAAAGAATATGCCGAGCAAATTTTCGATATTTTTCAGAGACTACATCCCAAAACAGAATATGGCGGTACTGGCATTGGATTGTCAATGTGCAAGAAGATAGTTTTAAATCACCACGGTATAATTGACGCCTCTGGAAGTACAGAAAATGGAGCAGTTTTTAATGTGATAGTACCTTCGAAACGAAATAGGAATACAGACTTATAATTGTAGTAGCGATTGTTCACCGTGCTTTATCCCCTGACAAAGCACTTGTAATTCATGAAACACTAAAATTAAATTCTACAACACTATCAAGCATCCTTGCTTTACTGTTGCATAGTAGCATGTGCTTTGTCAGGGGACAAATGCTATTCAAATAAGGAATAATTTAGTTTTTGATATGAAAGGGCTTACCTTTGAGTAACATAAAAAAACTTCACCGTGCTTTGTCCCCTGACAAAGCACTCGTAATTTATGAAATACTAAAATTAAATTCTACAACACTATTAAGCATCCTTGCTTTACTGTTGCATAGTAGCATGTGCTTTGTCAGGGGACAAAGCACGGTGGTTGTATATCAAAGATAGCGGCACATTCGAAAGCGGAGCCACGGGCGATGACGTAATATTAACTTTCCAGTTTTAATATCATTCCGTAAAGCATTTTTGAAAGCTCTTCGCATAAAGCATAATAGTTTTTATATTCGTTTACAGAAAGACCTCCTTCTTTTAAAAGAATATCACATATAGCCACGCATTCAAAAACTGAACCTCTGGCTATTACCATAAAGTTTTTCTTGTCTGCTTTGGAACGTCTTCCACTTCCTTCAGCAATATTCAGAACTATACTCATACAAGCTCGTCTCAACTGATTTCGGGTTATAGAATCTAATATTGATTTTTTAGAAAATGTACTAACACTGAAATTAAAGGATTTTGCTTTTGTGTAAACATCTAGTTTTTCAAAGTCGAACATAAAAATTTGTTTTGATTAAAAAATGATTAAAAAAAGCAAGAGTTTGAGCAACAGCAAGAGGCGCTGTTCCCATATTAGAAATTTATGGTGCCTCTTGCTGTTGCTCTCTACTCTTGCTGTCCTCGTACCCAGAGTCGGGATCGAACCGACACACCTCACGGTACACGATTTTGAGTCGTGCGCGTCTACCAGTTCCGCCATCTAGGCATTCAAAGTACGGGGTGCAAATGTATTAAAATACTTCTTAAAAACACAAATAATCTTTAAAATTAAATTATTCCCCTTAAATAGCTCGTATAATAGTTTTTTTATGTAAGAATAACGTCGTTATTTAAATAGAATTATTACTACAAATTGCATAAATTTATACCACAATGAGAAATTGCATGGTAAAAGACTGTTTTGTAATAATTTTAATGGTTGTAGTAGCTAGCATTCTAACTGGATGCACCGATAGTAGTAATGACAAGCCCATAAATAATGTCGATTCTATCAAGGTAGATACCAGTAGCAAGCCTGTTACAGACGATTCATTAGTAGTTATAAAAAATCCTATTAAAATATACGCTCTAAGTCAGGACGATAAGAAAATACTCGATTTATTAGAAGTGGTCGATATTGGTTTTTCGTTTATGGAAGTGAAAGCGAAATACAAAATATTAAAGGGTATTCGTCCTGAAGAAAAAAACGATGCGCTTGCTGAAGCTGGGTTGACCGAATCGGTATGTAAGCAGCCTTTGTTTGGAGGAGAAGCTACAGCAGAGTTTAATTTTAAAGACGATAGTTTGTATTCGTATTTTTTTATATTTTCTAATAAAGATTCTGAACAAGCAGAACAAGTTTTTCAAGCCATCAAGAAACATTATTCAACTAAATGGAAACAAGCTCAATTGGAAAAAGTAGAAGAGGAAAATCATTATGGTCAGAGCTATGTATGGCCTTCTAAAAATGCATTTGTTCCGTATCTTAATTTTAATTTAAATACAAATACAATTGTTTGGGGAAAACGTTTTGATAGGACAATGTAATGTTAGATTTCCCTTTTGGTAGGATTCCAGATGTTATTTTGTTTAAAGAACATAAATCTTATACTACCAATCCACAAGGCGTAGTTCATGATGATGAAATAAGTTAGAAATCGCAATGGCTTTATAGTGATCCATTTTTTTAAGAATAGTTGGTCGGCAATTATAAAAATAAATCCCAACAATGTGAGTACACCTATACATTTATAAAACTCATTCGTAAAAAATAAGAAGGAGAGTGTTATAAGTAGCACAATAATTAGCCAAGGAGTAAGCCAGCGAAGTACTTTGTGTGACCAAAAACAAAACGTTTCCATTTTCCAAAATGTCCAAAGCATGGAATGGAAATACTTCATGTTTTGAAAATTTCCTACAGCATACCTTGATTTTCTTTTTAGCTCTTCTGAAATTTCTGAAGAAAATACTTCATAGCAAATGGCTAAAGGTTCTAAGATGGCCATTTTGTTATTTTCTACCACTTTCATACTGATAAAAAAATCATCAGAAATAAAACCCTTTGGAACAGGAGTGTAAAGATGATTTCGAATAGAATAAGCCGCGCCAAACGTTCCAATCATGCATCCATAAAGACCTTCTCGATACTTTAATGTATTTTCACGATATATATACGCTGTTTCTTGGTGTGAAATTCCTTTTTCAAGTGACGAAGGATTCATAACATTGGCGCAAACCAAACCAATTTGTGGATTTTTAAAATGTTTTATTAATTCAAATAATGTCGATGGAGTGAAATATATATTGGCATCTGTAAGAAGTAAAATTTCATCTTGTGTTCTTTCTGCAAGTGAATTAATAATACCTGGTTTTCCTGTGCGTGATTCAAATCTGTATAATTCAATTTGACTATTATTAGCGCTGTATTCTTGTATTATTTTTTCCGTTGCGTCTGTAGAGCTATCAGAGCCTATTAAAAGACGTATTTTATGTTTGGGATAATTCGTATTGAAAGTAGATTCTATTTTTTTTCTTATGACAGATTCTTCGTTGTACACCGCCAAAAGTATTGATATATAGGGGAGATTAGAATCTTGTTGTGTAAAAACTTCTGCGTTATGTTTTTTAAAAAGAGCAAGGAATTTCATTAGGATATTAAATCCTAGGTAATTGTATAGTATTAATGCTATAAATGTCCAAAATAATAGTTCCACGTAAAGTAAAGCTACTTTAAAAATTATATAATACAATCATTTTACACTTAGAAAAAAGAGGTGGTATAAGCGATTAATAAAACTATATACTTTTAAGGATATCCCAGTCTTTGTTTAGTAGTCCTAGAGTGTAATGTGCTGTCATATCATAAGTGCAAGGCACCACAGAGATGTAGTTGTTTTCAAGTGCCCATTCGTCAGTATCTTCAGAATGATCTGTATTTACAAAAGTACCACCCATCCAGAAATAGCGTCGCCCATTTGGATCGTGTCTTTCTTCAAAGTTTTCTTGCCATTTAGCAATCGCCTGTCTACAGATTTTAATTCCTCGGATAGGGAAGACTGATTTTACAGGGAAGTTTACATTTAAAGCAACACCAGTAGGAGGATTGCAGCGCAATACTTGTTGCGCAATTTGTTTTACATATTCTTTTATATGAGTAAAATCAGGTTTTGGAGTGTAATCACACAAGGAGAAACCAATGGCTGGTAATCCTTCTATGGCAGCTTCAATAGCAGCAGACATAGTACCTGAATACAATACGGATGTGGAAGAATTGCTACCATGATTTATTCCGCTTACTACAAGGTCGGGAGTGCGGTCTTTAAGAATATAATTTTTGGCGAGTTTAACGCAGTCTGCTGGTGTGCCAGAACATTCATACGCTTTTATGTCACCATAAATATCTGTTTCGTCAATACGAAGTGGATATCCAATTGTAATAGCATGTCCCATGCCCGATTGAGGACTATCTGGAGCCACAACAATTACTTCTCCCAGCTCTTTCATTACTTCTACAAGTGTTC